>CALUTB010000012.1 GCA_944323575.1 uncultured Mailhella sp.
CGGCCTTATCTTCACGACAGGAAAGCGTGCGCTCCACGTCGATACGCTTGATTCGGGTTCTTTCGTCCGTAATGAGCTCGAGTACCTTGCGCTCATCAATGGTCAAGTCAACGGTGGTAACATCTGCCCTTGTGACTTCGGCACCATCAGCACATGAAGACTCTGTCTCCACCTGAACGTCCAGATCTTGCCACGTTTTGCCAACAGGAAGCTGCCATGTCCGAGTCTGTCCTTCAAGTCCTGGCGCGGTTTTACATTTCTCCCACCTCAGTCGGCAGATGGCTCCTTCAGATTCAAAGGCCCGCCGCAATGCTGGATTATTTTCTTTCTCGGCTTCAAGATCGCCCCGACCTTCTATCTTCAGGATGTTCTGGCTTTTGCTAGCGAGGTTGGACGAACCTTTGAAGCTGTTACCATCCTTTGTAGCATGGTGAACTATTATAACAGCAGCCCCAAGACGTTCTAAATTGCGAATTACTGCAAACAATGCATCTTCATTTCCGCGAGCTGATGTCGGTGCCAGTGTAATAAGATTGTCCAAAATCACGACATCACACCGGTTTTGCTGAACGTAGGTACATACTCTCATACCAAGATTTCCATCGAGAAGATTACAGTCATCAACTTCATAGGAGCGAGTTGGAATAAAGCTTATGCGGCCAAGATCATCATCGGTTAGCTCATATGCGCTTGCCACCTGTTCGTACCGGTTGGCAAGCTCCTCTTCCGTAAGTTCGCCATCGACAATAAGAACTTTTCTCTTGCTACCTGTATTCGCAACTCCAAACATCGATTTCCCGGAAGCGATAGCCAATGCAAAACTGGCAGCTATCATACTTTTACCTGAGTTCGAGCGCCCCCAAAGTAGTGAAATCTGACCGACGTTGAAGATACGGGCCAGATCAGATTTGTAATTTTCTGTATGGCCACGGCTCAGATCAGAAAATTTCTTTACTTTTGGAAGGTCTTCAGAATCTATGGTATCAATAGAAGCGTTCTCCACTGGGATCATGCCGATGTCTTTCAAGAATCTTTCGAACTCCTCTGGTGTCATAGCGTCTTTGTTCAGCCGATATAAGAGTGCTGAAACGTCTTCTACCCGCTTCAAACTCGTAGCGTTGCGGTGAAGGTTCTGCTCCCATGCCTCGCCATCGATAGCAGAATCATCATCCGCGAGTAAAGGCCAAGGGTAGATTGCGGCATCCGCATTGACAGCCCGAAGTAGTTTGACGACATCGAAAACTGCAAGAAGCCCTTCTCTCGAACAATCTGGCAGCAGAACAACCTGATGGTGAGCAAGCACCTTGAGCTCTGCCCCTTTGGCGGCTTTTGTTCCACCGACGATGCCAGAAACTACCGACTCCTTGGTAGAAATTTCAGCCCTGTTCACCTTCTGCCGTAACGCAAGAGCCGTGTGCAGATCAAGATGCAAAAAAACCGTGGATGCAGGGTTAGCGTCAATCTCGGTCGCCCCCAGTGGTATGTTCGGCGCACAGCATTGGCCCAACCTCAAAACCGGTGCAAGATTCCCCCATCTGTCCTTGAGAGGAGTTCGTGCTGCCAACAGGTGGAAAAAGCGGCCAGATTTTGACTGAAATTCCATCACTGCGTGAGATACACTGCCCCTGAAATCGCGCTGAAAATCCGTGCAGACCGAAGAGTAAACCTCGTCTCCAACTACAAGCTGGGAGGGAAGTTGGCTTGTATCCGTTTTTTCCCAATAATTAGTTGGGGCTGTTGTTGGAAATGTTTCGAACAGGTTTTCTGGGGAGATGCCGAGAAGACGTCCGAGAACCAATGCCCTGACGACACGAGGGAAATTCAGCGTACTCGCCGCCTCCTCGATGATAGATGAAGGGCGTCTTCCAGGAAAATTCCCAATCTGAATCAAAAAGTCGTCGCGCTCGTCATCTGCAAGTGAGACAAAAAGTTCTTCGACGCAAGATTCAAAGACCTTCTCTTTGAATGGATCAGCCAAACAAGTAGGAAGTTTTGCTTTTGAAACTCTCTTTATCAGATCGATAACAAAATGTGAAAGTTGAACATTTTTTCCCGAAAATACTGGACGTAGGTTGCAATTGTACGAAAAAGTTCCATTTCTATACACAGGATATTGTATCATAGATAATCTCCTGAGAAGGGGACTTCCAGTGGCATTTGAGCGCATCCGACTGAAAAGCCCCCTTTCGAGGGTCAGTCGGAAGACGCAGACTCGCCAGCACTATTGCTATCAAGCCAGCCTTTGAGCCACGCAAGGAAGGAGTCGCGCTCATACAGGACTTTACCGCGCGCAAAAGTGCAGGGGGGCCCCTTTTTTTGGGAGGCGAGATTTGCCAGCGTGCCGGGAGCGATGACGCCCGGCATAAGCTTCGAAATGGCACTACGGCCAAAAACAGCGGGGAGAGAGTTCGACAGAGCGTCGATGATGAAACAGGCAGACATGACAAGCTCCTTACACAATGCCTTGGAACTAGGAGCAGGTGCGAAAAGGAACCTCTTTTCGCGTCGTTATCCCCTGCTAATGGGATATCATGTCCACTGGAAAATGTGGGAGAACTATAATTATTTCAGTAATATGCGAAGACAAAATTTCTCAGTATCTCGGAGATATTCCAGGTCTCCGGGAAGGATATTTTTTCCTTCTTACACAGGCACGCCCTCTTTTTTACGCGCCGATGAGTCACCTTGCTTCATAATGACGAATCCGTCAAGCGCCTCTGGAGTCTCTGATCTCCTTGATGATTCTTGATGGAGTTTCATTGCTTTTCACTGAGCTTCACCGTTCTGCTCTCGACCGTCGAAAAAATTTTTTTTTGAAGCTGTATCGAAGAGATGCTCTTTTACGCCATACAACGAAGCTGAGCCGTGTAATATTCTCCCTATGTTGCCTGAAAATCTTGCCTCAGCCTCACTCCATGTCATCGAAAATGAGGGAAACCGCAGGGAGAACATTCGCTGTTAAAAGAAAATGCCCTCACGATTTTTATCGTAAGGGCTTGATTTCTTTGGCTCCCCGAGACGGACTTGAACCGCCAACCTAGTGATTAACAGTCTCTGTCGCTTAGTTGTTTTACGTTTCTTTTCTTTGGAAACCTATTGTACTCAAAGCATATTAGTTGTATCATCTCTTATCAAGTAAGACGTTTTTTTATTTTTCGTGGGTACCCAGTGGGTACCTGACCCCACAAAAGGAGCTGAGAAGATGAAATTTACCAAGCGTGAAATTGAGGCAATCAAGGCAACCGAGAAGCGGCAAACCTTTTTTGACGACGGTATGCCCGGGCTTGCTCTGCGTGTCAGTCCGACGGGGCACAAGTCTTTCTATTACAGCTACCGCCTTGGCAAAGGGAGAGGCTTTGACAAGAAATGGGTTCATCTTGGCAGCTTTCCCGTGATGACCGTGGAGCAGGCAAGGGAAAAAGCAAAGCTGATGGCCGCAAGCCTTCAATTCGGACAAGACCCGGCAAAGCAGATTCAGGAAGATAAGGAAGCTCTGAGCATGAAGGAGGCCCTTGAAAAATTCAGAGATGAGCATATTGCCAAGCTCAAGCCGCAAACCCGGCAATCCTATGAAAGGCTTATCGAAAAGCTTATCCTTCCTTGTTTCGGCAAGATGAGGGCCAAAGATGTGACATACGCCGATGTTGCCGGTTTTCATGCGCGGCTGAGGGAAACGCCTTATCAGGCCAACCGCGCTTATGCCGTGCTTTCCAAGTTTTTCAACTGGTGTGAACTTTGCCGATATCGGGAAAGAAACACCAACCCTTGCGAGGGGATAACCAAGTATAAGGAAAAGAAACGGCAAAACTTCATGGGGGCTCATGAACTGGGTATCTTGGGAGAGACGCTTTCCCGTATGGAAATGACATGGCATGAACGGCAGAAGACAAAAGAGAAACGCACGGCTCCCCTTGTGGATACCATTACCCCACAGGCGGCAGCGGTAATCAGGTTGCTCATGTTTACCGGGGCGCGCGTGGGAGAGATACTTTCCCTTGAATGGGCAAACATCTACTTGGAAGAAGGTATTGCCAAACTGCCGGATTCAAAGACCGGCTTTAAAATTCTGCAACTCACACATCCCGCCGTTGTCGTGCTGAAAGGTATCCCGCAAGTAGACAGGTGGGTATTCCCGTCCGATTCCGAATGCGGGCACATGGTTAATATTAAGGATGCATGGGGGGATGTACTGAAACAGGCCAATCTACCGGGCTGGAGGCTTCATGATTTGCGTCATGCCTTTGCTTCCGCTATGGTCAACGGAGGTGCAAGCTTGCCCATCGTGGGAAAAATTCTCGGGCACAGCAACGCCAGTACAACACAACGCTATGCCCATCTTGAGGAGAACCCGGCAAGAAAAGCGGCGGAACAGGCGGCAAGCATGATTGCCCACGCCATAGAGGACAGGAAAGAGAGCTAGTAATTTCAAACGCCCATGACGCCCCCCCTTACCGGGGGGCGTTTTGGACGAGCCCCGCGCCGGGCAGGAGAAAAGCTGTATGGAAAATAACACCACACAAACACTAATGTCTTTCAACGAAAAAATGGCGGAACAAGATAAACAAGACGAACTTAAACGCTGGGACTACTGGTTTGACCTTACCTTATGGGATTATAGAGAAGCAATACGCCTCATTTGCTGTGGCCCTAGAGGATGTATAGAACAATGCATCAAAGATGTTGAAAATCCTAGTGACGGATACCGTGAAAATTTAAAATGCTTTTACGAATATAATGATCCGCATATTAATAATGTCAAAAAATGTCTAAATATCTTTGAACGAGATAAGCTTCCCCCAAGAATTACCCCTGATAGTTTTATACAATGGGCTCGAACAAAAAAAACTATCAGCCTTCCTGAAGAAATGAATAAAAGATTTCTCAATAAGCCTCTCAAAAATCAAGGAGGTTCAAATAAAGAACACGATAAAATCAAAGCTACTAAAGAAGTATGTAGAAACATAGCATCAGATATCATCAGCTCTCAGGACTATAATAACAAAATAACAGAAAATGATTTTATAGATAAAGTAGCAACTTCTATGAAAGCCAATGATAAAGGGCATCTTTTCCAAAAGACCGCTGCTAGTGATTTTTTCCATGACTCTACCGAATTAGCCCTATATAAAAGAAAAAGGGGAAGACCTAAAATTTCATAAAAAAACACCCGCCATGCGGGTGTTTTTTTATGCGAATGCTAACATAGCTAAATATCATATAAAACAGCACCAATAAATTGATATTAAAAAATCAAAAAACAAAAAATACCCTCAAGTATACATTTCTTTTCCCCTTCTCCGATAGGTTGATAAAGTGCCCTCAGGATATCTTTTGAGGAGGCACTTATGCTTATTTCGGACATAACAAGAACTTGGCTCACTGTACCGGAAGCCGCCGAATATCTCAGCTGTTCTCGCAGTATGCTTGATAAAGACCGCGTAACCGGTCTTCTCGGCATTCCCTTCTCTCGCCTCGGCAGGCACATCCGCTACAGCCGCAAGGCTCTCGATGCTTATCTGGAAGCCAATTCTACCATTGCTACGGAGGTGAAGGCATGAAGACCATTCTTGACTACGCCCTGGAATACGGTCAGCGGGGTTGGGCTCCTATTCCTCTTACTGCACATACGAAAGAGCCTTGTCTTCGCGGCTGGCCTAATGTGGCTTCCTCCGATGAAGCCTATATCAGGCAACGCTTTACTCATCATAACGGCAATATTGGCATTGTCTGCGGCAAGAAAAGCAACCTGCTTGTTATTGATGTGGATATGCCTGACGGGCCTGCAAGCTTGGAACAGCTTGAAAGCCAGCTGGGTAAATTGCCTGACACCCTTTCCCAGACAACAGGCGGGGGAGGCAAGCAATTCTTCTTCCTCTATCCTGACGGTGTAGAAATTGGGAACTCTGTGAAAAGGCTTGGAGCATGTATAGATATACGCGCCAACAGCGGACAGGTTGTCGTCCCTCCTTCCATTCATCCCAACGGGAAACAATACAAATGGGATAACGACCTCTCCCCTGCTGCCCTGCCGCAAGCGTGGATTGACTATCTTGTTCAGTTGAAGCACTCCACCCCCGCGCACCCCGCTCAACCTTCTGAGCTGGATGAAACCTTTGTACTTCATCCTTACATCGATAAGGCTCTATCTAATGGTATGCAGAAGATAGCCAACGCCGAAGAGGGAACAAGAAACACTACCCTCTTCAAAGTCGTTGCCGGTTTAGCGGGCTTTATTCCCTCAGGGCTCCTCGGAGAAAATACCTTGTATGACCGCGCAAAGAAGGCTTTTCAAGACTGCCATCCTGACGGCATGGACGAGCGGGAATTTAACGACACTTTCAACAGTGCCGTAGAAACGGGCAAACAAACGCCTCGGGAAATTCCCGATAAGTTACCCGCAGGATTTTCCATCATCAGTACAGGGGATAGGGCTGGGCTCTACTACACCCAAAAGAAAGGGCAACTTTCCACAGAAATTCGACTGGGAGCGCCGCTTTATGTGCGGGGGTATATCCGGGATAATGCAAGCTCCAACTGGGGACTTTTGGTTGAATGGAATGACCCCGACAACGTACTGCACAGGGAAGCCCTCTCTCTTGAAGCCTTGTCCAGCAACGACAGTTCCGCGTGGAAAACTCCGCTGGCTCAGGGCGGTTGGGCTATACAGGGGGGCAAGACGGGGCCCGAATTTGTACACCGCTATCTTACCAGCTTTGAACCCTCTCGGCGGTTGTTGGGCGTTCCCTGCACGGGCTGGCATGACGATGTTTTTGTTCTCCCTGAGCAAATTCTGCCGGATTCTAAAAAGGAGGAGGTTATTTTACTCAACCCTCCAAGACAGAACCCCTATAGCCAATCCGGTACGCTGGACAAATGGAAGGAACATATTGCCTCCCATGCCAAGGGAAACAGCAGGCTCATCCTTGCGCTTTGCGCGGCGTGCGCCGGGCCGCTGCTCCATCTGCTGGGACAGGAGTCGGGAGGATTCAATTTCGTGGGCGCAAGTTCAACAGGGAAAACCACCGCTCTGCTTATGGCCGCAAGCGTCTGGGGCAAGGGAGCCGTATCCAACGGATATATCCTCACATGGAGAGGTACTGACAACGGTTTTGAAACTCAAGCCGCTTTACATAGTGATACTCTTCTCTGCCTTGATGAACTTTCTCAAGCTCCGTCAAAGGTGCTCTATGAAGCTTCCTACATGCTGGGGAACGGCCAAGGCAAACAACGCGCAACCCGCACAGGAGCAGCGCGGGATGTCCGTTTCTGGTGGACAATGATTCTGTCTACAGGGGAAGTCGGCATTGCCGCCAAACTTGCCGAGGAAAAGCGGGCTACACGGGCCGGGCAGGTTGTGCGGATTCTGGATATCCCCGCTGATGTCGGGGAGAATATGGGTATTTTTGAGGAGCTTAACGGCGCGGCTTCATCGCGTGAACTTGCCGATACCTTACGAAAAGTGACCGCGCTGTATTATGGTACCGCCGGGCCTGCATTCGTCAACAGCATCATTCCCAAGCTGAATGACCTGTTACCTACGGCAAGGGAAATGTTAGACACCTCGCTTAATCAACTCTGCTCCTCTTCTGATGATGGACAGGTCAAACGAGCCGCCGCACGGTTTGCCCTATGTGAAACGGCTGGACGGCTGGCTGTAAAGTACGATGTTTTACCTCTGACAGATGAAGATATAACAAAAGGTATCAAGAAATGTTTTGATGCCTGGATTGCTGAACGGGGTACAACGGGAGCTCTTGAGGATGCTCAGATAGTGGAGCGGACGAAACAGTTTCTTGAGCTCCACGGGCCGAGCAGGTTTGTTGATTTGGATTCTCCTGAAGTAACTGTTGGCAAGACAACTAACCGGGCAGGTTTTAGGCAAACAAAGCAGGGTAAGACCGTCTACTATATTCTGACCAACGTGTTTAAAAATGAACTCTGCCAAGGCAGTCCAGCAGACAGAGCGTGCAAGGCATTGATGAACGCGGGGCTGCTGATTCGCCAGAGTAACGACAGGTACACCACGAAACTTCCTAAAGAAGTTTCCGACGTCGGCAGAGCCAGCGTGTACGCCATCAGCATTTACGACAACTAATATTTTGCAGGGGGTATATAAAAAACAACGGGACAAACGGGACAACGGGACATAACACGCCCCATCATGTCCCGTTGTCCCGTTTGTCCCGTCAAAAAAATATATACCCCCGCAACTTTTTCACTGAAAAAATCAAAAGGAGAACAGTATGCCTTTTCGCCCCGGACAGTCCGGTAATCCCGCAGGAAGACCCAAAGGAAGTATCAACAAGCAACTGGCTATGCTTCGTGACGCGGTTGAGAAGGTTTTGCCGCTTGTCGTGGACCGCGCCATGAACGGAGACACTGAAGCGCAAAAGCTTATCCTTGAGCGTGGCCTCCCCAAACTGAAACCGGTGGAAGTGCCTTTTGAGTTTACCCTCCCTGACGCAGATTGCCCCGCTCCGCGCCGTGCCATTCTTGAACAGGCGGCAGAGGGGGCAATCTCTTTGGGGGCAGCGGAAGAGATTATTGAACAGTTACGCGGTTTGAAGAAAGAGAAGAACGTGACCGGAGAAATTGGGAACGGCGAGTTTATAGGCGCTTACTTAAAATCGCTAGTCAATTCGTAGGGCGAACGCTCTTAGCGATTTTTATTAAAGTAAGTAGTTAGCTTACCTATGATCAACTATAGGTATACAGATACCAGTACGTCCATCTGAACCATCTGGTATTCCTCTTAGCTTTCCATTGTGTATAATAAGAGAAAATTGCTTATCATATGTTTGTGTAACAATTTGTCCATTTAAATGATGAAAATTAACGATAATTTTATGATCAAGAAGTTTTATATGATTTTTATTAACTTCTTTTTTTGTTATATACATTCCATTATATGTCAATTTTACATGTTTTACTGTATCCGCTCCTGATTCGTAGCAATTGGGATACCCTAAATCCCACCACTCGTCATCATCAAAATATTCTACTCGCTCAACAGGGGTTCCCAGAGCGTTAACGATTTCACTTTCTGTTGTTTTATCTATATAAAAGTCAACGATAATACTTTGGCCCTTGGCATATTCTACTTTTTTTTGCATAGCATGATGATTCGCACATCCGAAGAAAAATACACACAATAATGAAATTATCACAAAGTAAAAACGCATACTATATCCTCACAATTATTAAATAAGAGTCAACTACTTATGTATAGATGACTCTTATTACTTGTATAATACTAATAAATTAAAAATTCTTTTAATATTTTTCTCTTGTCAAAATATATAATTAAAGTTTTTTCTGCATTCTGTACTTTATCATTTATCGCATCTGTAGCATTATTTCCAACTGAATTCATGGCAGAACCGGCAGCCACACCCCCAATCACTCCACCTTTATCTGCTGCGGCTAACCCTACATGGGCAGTTGCTTGGCCAAGAGCCGCCGCACCTGTGTCTTGTACTACTCTTGAAAACATATTGCTTACAGCTGAAGGTTTTTCAATATATTTCCAGACATCTCCCTTGCTGGACTTTGAAATTTCTGTCGGCTCTCCATACATTTTACGAACTTCATCTTGAGTCGTTATCCCAGCTATCAGGTTTTTACTTAGTTCATCTTGAGAGAATGAACTTCCCCCGACACTTGGAAGACAGGCCGTAAGACTGGTAACCATAACAAACACAACCAACAGAGCTCTTACTTTAATCATGTTTCCTCCCTATTTGACAAAGACAAAAAACCTTGTCGCAATATATGGTTAAAATGGGTTCGCTATTTCTCCTAAACTTTTCCACCTCAGAAATAATGATATTTAATTCATACAAAGACCATAAAGTCAATAACTATAGTTCATATTTTAAGAAAAAAAATTCCCTAAAGTTCACCCAAAAGGAGTCAAACAATCATGGGTGAGACCTTCAGCGAAGACGATTTTCTAAAAAAATTGGGTAACAGGATAAAAATCTTACGAGTGGCACAAGGTCTATCTCAAGCCCAATTGGCCGACTCTATTAATATGAGTCCTCGCTATCTCAGTGAAGTCGAGGCTGGTAAGCGCAATATTTCTATTTATTTTCTTAAACTGCTAGCCGAAAGGCTCTCTATTTCTCTTTCAGAGCTACTTAATTTTGCAGAAAAAGAAGAAAGGGAAAACATCATTAAAGAATTAAATATATTCTTAGAAAAGTTATCCCATGAGCAATTGCTTTTTCTTCAGAGAACTATCAGAATGTTATAGTTCTGGCCTTCTCCCCCTCCCCCGCTCAACCCATTCCCCAAAACAAAAAAACCTCTCCAAAGGGAGAGGCGCGAAAATTTTCAAAGCCCGCTCAACCCTCTTAGCGGGTTAAGCGCAACTAAAAAATAAGCCCTCTTTGAGGGCTCTTTTTATTTCTGGTGGGTGCCCGGTGGGTGCTGGACGAAAAAAGGGGTTATGACATTTTGTCATAACCCCTTGAAAAATTTGGCTCCCCGAGACGGACTTGAACCGCCAACCTAGTGATTAACAGTCACCCGCTCTGCCTATTGAGCTATCGGGGAACGAAATAATATTGACTGCGAGAAAGTACTTAGCGGATTACGCCACGATCGTCAAGTCTTTTCTTCGTTCATCAACAAAAAGACTGTTCCGGAGGGATCGGAACGTAACTTTTCATGATGCTCCGGCGAATGCATTCTGAGCGCCGGTCCTTCAGTACATGATTCTCTCCATGCAGTCAGATATCATCCTGGAAAGGTGTCGTCAGTACTATCCGTCTTTCGCAGACCTCCGACGAGGGAAACGCGCATGAAAACGCGGTCGGAATGTCATCATAACCCCGGCGAATGATAGTGCAGCAGTCTGAGGGAAGCGCACGAACCGTCCGTACGCAGAACTACGATGCTCTCGGAATGTTCCCAGTTCGTCTGTCTGAGGGAATTCTTCCCGGACCACCCGAAAAGAAAAACAGCACTGGGAAAATTTCTGCTTCACTGACTGAAAGACCGCCGCGGACCGTCCGAGGCGAAGTCACCGAAGCTGCGCCGTAAGGCAAGGAAATCTCCGAATATATCTGCCGACACCCTCCCCCTATGTTCATCTGTCAAAAGAAGACTTTTCCACATGACCTTCAATTGCCCTCCGGATACGCCCGGAAAGCAGCTCCGGACGTGCATCCGGCGATCGCAAATTGCCGTTATTTCAGCACTGCGCCGGTATTGGCACTGCTGACGAGACGGGCATAGCGTGCAAGCCAGCCGCTCTTGATATTGGGTTCGCGGGGAATGAAGGCAGCCTTTCTGCGGGCAAGCTCTTCATCGCTCACGTCTACATTAATGCTGGCATTGGGAATATCGATTCTGATGATATCGCCTTCCCGAATCAGTCCGATGGGGCCGCCGTCGGCAGCTTCAGGAGACACATGACCAATGGATGCGCCACGGCTTGCACCGCTGAAGCGACCGTCGGTAATGAGTGCTACGGTGGTATCCAGCTTCATGCCGGCAAGCGCACTGGTGGGATTGAGCATTTCCCGCATGCCGGGACCGCCTTTGGGACCTTCATAGCGAATCACGACGACGTCACCTTCATGGATATCGCCGTTGTAAATGGCAGTGATGGCTTCTTCCTCGCTGTTGAACACACGTGCGGGACCGCTGTGCTTCAGCATTTCGGGAGCCACGGCACTGCGCTTCACCACACAGCCGTCAGGAGCGATGTTGCCCCACAGAATCTGCAGACCTCCCGTAGGGCTGTAAGGATTGGAAAGGGGGCGTACCGCACCGGTATCCTTGATGACCGCTCCCTTGATGTTTTCGGCTACGGACTTGCCTGTGGCGGTAATGAGACCGGTATCAAGGAAACCGCCCTTGGCCAGCTCCGCCTGAACGGCGGCAATGCCTCCTGCGGCATAAAGATCCTGCATATGAGTAGGACCGGCAGGAGCAAGATGGCAGAGGTTGGGCACCTGTGCACTCACTTCGTTGAACAGGGTCAGATCGAAATCAACGCCGGCCTCGTGAGCAATGGCAAGAAGGTGCAGCACGGTATTCGTGCTGCAGCCAAGTGCCATATCACAGGCAAGCGCGTTGCGAAGGGATTTTTCGTTAACGATGTCGCGGGGCTTGATATCCCGCTTCAGCAGCTCCATCACAGCCATGCCGGCATGTTTGGCAAGCTGCATTCTGCGGGCGTGTACGGCGGGAATGGTACCATTGCCGGGCAGAGCGATGCCTACGGCTTCGCACAGACAGTTCATGGAATTGGCGGTGTACATACCCGCGCAGCTTCCGCAGCCGGGACAGACGCCGGTTTCACACTCTTCAAGCTGAACGTCGTC
This sequence comes from uncultured Mailhella sp., assembly GCA_944323575.1. GTDB lineage: Bacteria > Desulfobacterota > Desulfovibrionia > Desulfovibrionales > Desulfovibrionaceae > Mailhella. The sequence continues at coordinate 12,336 of CALUTB010000012.1, forward strand.
GATGAGTCCTATCTTACGGGCGCCAACGGCTTCAAACATTTTGGAAAGGCTCACTTCCTCACCGTTGTACACACCCGCCATCATGGGACCGCCACTGCACACCACGGAAGGAATGTTCAGACGAAGGGCGCCCATGAGCATGCCGGGAACGATTTTGTCGCAGTTGGGAACGAGCACCAGAGCATCAAGCTGATGGGCCATGGCCATGGTTTCCACACTATCGGCAATGAGTTCACGGCTGGCCAGCGAATATTTCATACCGATATGTCCCATGGCAATGCCGTCGCATACGCCGATGGCGGGAATGAGTATGGGAGTCCCCCCGGCCATGCGCACACCGGCCTTGACGGCCTCGGCAATCTTGTCGAGATGGGCATGACCGGGAACAATCTCGCTGTAGGCGCTGATCACGCCGACCAGCGGACGATCGAGTTCTTCCTTGGTATATCCCATTGCATAGAACAGGCTGCGATTGGGTGCGCGTTCCACGCCCTGCGTAACATTCGCACTGCGAAGCTTCATGAGACCTTTTCTCCTCATTCCCTTGAAAACGCCTGTGGCGTTTGCCATGTCACGTCGGATCAAAACACCATGTCTCCGGAGGGAAGCACAAAGGTTGCTTCTGATCCGGCCGACAAAGCGCTGAATACCTGAAAGCGGCCGTCCGACGGACAACTGATGATACAGAAAATCGCCGGACAGCACGGCTGTCCGGCGATATGTTCAAACCGAACTACTTCTTGAGCCAGCTCATCATCTGACGAAGTTCGGCGCCGACCTTCTCCAGCTGATGCTCGGATTCCATGCGACGGGTGGCAAGGAACTTGCCCTTGCGACCGGCAGAGAATTCCTGCATGAACTCGGAAGCAAAGGTACCATCCTGGATTTCCCTGAGCACCTTCTTCATTTCCTTGCGGGTCTCTTCGGTGATGAGACGCTTGCCGGTACGGTAATCGCCGTACTCGGCGGTGTTGGAGATGGAGTAGCGCATGAAGCCGAAGCCGCCGTTGTTGATAAGGTCAACGATGAGCTTCATTTCATGGATGGTTTCAAAGTAGGCCATTTCAGGCGCATAACCGGCTTCCACGAGAGTTTCGAAACCGGCCTTCATGAGTTCGGTCACACCGCCGCAGAGCACGGCCTGTTCGCCGAAGAGGTCGGTTTCGGTTTCTTCACGATACGTGGTTTCCAGGATACCGGCACGACCGGCGCCGATGCCTGCAGCATAGGCAAGCGCATAGTCCTTCGCACGACCGCTGTAGTCCTGAGCGATGGCGATCAGGCTGGGCACGCCCTTGCCTTCCAGATACTGACTGCGCACGGTATGACCCGGACCCTTGGGGGCGATCATGATCACATCGATATTGGAAGCAGGCTTCACGAAGCCGAAGTGGATGTTGAAGCCGTGAGCGAAACACAGCACATCGCCTTCCTTCATGTAGGGAGCAACCTGGCTGTTGTAGATGTCGGCGGCGACTTCGTCGGGCACCAGCATCATAACGATATCGCCGGCCTTGGCGGCATCTTCCACTTCCATGACCTTCAGACCGGCGGCTTCAGCCTTGGCCCAGCTGGAGCTTCCCTTACGCAGGCCGACGACAACGTTCACGCCGCTTTCATGCAGGTTCTGGGCGTGGGCATGGCCCTGGCTGCCGTAACCGATGATGGCGACCGTCTTGCCGTCGAGCATACCGAGGTTGCAGTCTGCGTCATAGTACTTCTTGATCATGATAACATCTCCATTTCAATGACTATAATTCATATCAGCGGCAAGGCTATTCCTTACTGCTTTTCCACCAGTCGCTCTGGGATCCCCGGGGCATGCCGATAATACCGGACCGGCACATCTCAAGGATCTGATAGGTTGACATGACCTCAAGAAAGCCTTCAATCTTGGAGGGCTTTCCGGTGAGTTGTATTACCATGCTACCAGAGGTAAGGTCAATAATTCGCGCCCGGTAAACCTCCACGATATCTTTGATACGGGAAATGGTCGCTTCGTCGAACGCGATACGAAGCATGAGAGTCTCACTCAGAAGACTTTCGTTTCGAGGCAGAATGGTGACGGACTTCACCTCTTCCATCTTGAGTGTCTGCTTGACGATCTGGTCAAGAATATGCGAATCGCCTTCCGTGACGATGGTGATGATGGACACGGACGAATCACTGGTCTGTGCGGCCGTGACGCTGGTCATGTTGAAACGGCGACGGGCGAACAGGGAGGAAACGCGGGCCATGACGTTGGCGTTGTTATCCACCACAATGGAAATCACATGTTTCGTCATTTTGTCCTCCCCTTCTATTCCATGATGATGGAGTCGCAGGTGCAGCCGCCTGGAATCATGGGAAGCACCTTCTCATCCCTGTCGATGCAGCAGTGTATCCACACGGGACAATCGCTCGTAAGCGCTTCCCTCATCGCCTGTTCCAGTTCCGCCATGGTTTCGCAGTGGAAGCCCCTGCCCCCGAAACCTTCAATGACCTTCACATAGTCGGTGCGGCGGTTGAGATCAGTGCAGGAATAGCGCTTGCCGTAAAAGCTGGTCTGCCACTGGCGCACCATGCCGAGAACATGGTTGTCGAGAATGACGGTAATGACCGGCAGTCCGAAACTTACCGCAGTGCAGGCCTCGTTCATATTCATATGAAAGGAACCGTCGCCGGTGAAATGCACCACCGTCTTCTCAGGCCTGGCGAGTTTGGCGCCGATGGCCGCACCATAGCCGAAGCCCATGGTGCCGAGGCCGCCGCTCGTGAGGAAATGCCGCGGTTTCACATGGTGCAGATACTGGGCAGCCCACATCTGATGCTGGCCTACGTCGGTCACATAGATGGCGTCGTCGCCGGCCATTTCATTGACCTTACGGACGACCTGATGAGGCTTGAGCACGGTATTGCTGTCTTCGGGATGATAGTCTTCCTGCTTCCATTCGGCGATCTGAGTCAGCCATTCGTCGCGGCAGGTCTGATGCACCTTGGGCAGCAGCGCGCAGATGACATCCTTCACGTCGCCCACAAGACTGACGTCCACGCCGACGTTCTTGTTCACTTCGCTGGGGTCGATATCAATCTGGATGAGCTTTGCCCGGCGTCCGAAGGCGTCTGGCGAAAGAGCCACACGATCGCTGAAGCGGGTACCGACGGCAACCATGACATCGGCGTAATCAAGAGCAAAATTGCTGGTGCGACAGCCGTGCATGCCGACCATGCCCAGGCTGAGCGGATCCTGACTGTCCACTACGCCCGCAGCCATGAGCGTATAGGCGCCGGGCATGCATGCCTTCTTCATAAGCGCGGAAAGTTCCGCACTCGCACCGGAGGCAATGACGCCGCCGCCGTAATAAATGGCAGGACGCTGGGCGTTGTTGATGATCTCGGCGGCACGGTCGACGGCATCCATGTCGATCTTCGTGACATAGCTGTCCCTGACGGGAGCCGCGGGAACGAACTCGGCAAGAGCCGAAGTTATGTCCTTGGGGATGTCCACCAGAACGGGTCCCTTGCGGCCGGTCTGAGCGATACGGAAGGCTTCTCGCAGGATATCGGCCAGCTCTTCCACTCTGTCCACGACGAAATTGTGCTTGGTGATGGGCATGGTGATGCCCGCGATGTACACTTCCTGGAAGCTGTCCTGTCCGATGAGAGGCGTCGGCACGTTTCCGGTAATGGCCACCATGGGAACACTATCCATATAAGCGGTGGCAATGCCGGTAACGAGGTTGGTTGCACCAGGACCGCTGGTTACCAGGACAACGCCGGTGCGGCCGGTAGCACGAGCGTAGCCATCGGCCGCATGAGCGGCGCCCTGTTCATGTGCGGTAATGATGTGACGAATACGATCCTGGTATTTATACAATGCGTCGTACAGATTCAACACAGCGCCGCCGGGATAGCCGAACAACGTATCGACTCCCTGCTCCACCAGCACTTCACAAAAAATTTCGGAACCGGTCAATTTCATATTTTTCATCCTTATGGGCTGAAACCATGTTGATCCGCACGAAGCGGACCTTTCCCCCTGTCGTCGATTCATGCGGCGGGACGCCTGCCATCCCGAAATCATTCTGCTGCCGGTCATTTCCGGCCCTGCCTGCGAATGAGGTGCATAAATCGTAGAATAATACTGGACTGCTTTTTCTTGTCTTGTCAAGTGACTATCGAAAAAATAACCAACCAGAAAAGCAAACTATTTTTTTCACATTTTCAGCATTTTTTCTTTCGAGGCTCTTTTTATGCCGCAGTCTGCAGGGATGCCGCTTCTTTTATGCATTCCTTTTCCTTCGAGAACGCGTTTCGGAAAGCATCAAGCTGAGCCATCCGACAGCTTCGTTCCGCAGAACGCTCTATCAAACGCGCAGCAACAGATTCCTCTCTCGACAAGAGTTCCGTCTTGTAGCACACTTGTAGTTACGCCCACCGTTTCGGCAGCTTCCGGACGGCATCGGCCGACAACAACGGAGTTTCCCTTATCGAGGAGCCGGACATGAAACACGGAAGAACCTACTCCGGGCTTGCCGCCCTTCCCAATGGACGCGCATCCGATCACGTTACGCCCGGCTGTCTTGTTCTGGAGGGCGGCGCTCTGCGCGGTACCTACAGTGTCGGCGTCATGGACGCTCTCATGGAAGAGAACATCAATCTTCAGTGTACCATCGGCGTATCGGCAGGAGCGCTCAACGGCATAAGTTACGTTTCAGGTCAGATCGGGCGTTCTGCCCGCAGTCCTCTCACCTACCGGCACGACCCCCGTTATTTCGGTGCGGGAGCCTTTCTGCGCAACCGCAGTCCGTTCGGATTCGACTTCATGTTCGGAGAACTTTCCACCCGTCTCGATCCGCTGGATATGGAGAGATTTCTCAGACCGGAACGACGTTTCATAGCCGTCGCTACAAACTGTCTTACCGGCAGGGCGGAATATTTTGAAAAGGGCGTATGTTCCGACATCATGCTCGCGACGCGGGCCTCCTCCACCATGCCCTATATCTCGCAGATGGTCATGATCGACGGCATTCCCTATCTCGACGGGGGCTGTGCCTGCAAGATTCCCTTCCGCTGGGCTCTGGAAAACGACTTCCAGGCCGTGGTGGTCGTCAAGACAAGGCCCGATGAGTATCGTCGGAATCCTGACTCTGGACGAAGACTTGCCACTCTCGTTTACGGTAAAAAATGGCCTGCTCTTGCGGAATCTCTGGCTGAAAGCAACGCCGACTACAACAGACTGTGCGACGACATCGACGCCCTGAGACGCCGGAAACGCCTGTTCGTACTCAGTCCTTCCCGTTTCATGGATATTGGCCGTATGGAGAGGGATCTGGAAAAACTGGGTGAATGGTACTGGCTTGGGTACCATGACACCATGGCCCGCATGAACGATCTCAAGGACTATCTCAGGCGTCGGAACGACACGGCGCCGGGGAATGAGCACAAAGGAAATCATGAGGAAGCCGGGTCCGGCATCAGACAGCCGGAAAGCTCTCTTCATTAAAAATAGGCCTGCCGCCGTTCTTCCGACGAAAAACGGATGCCGCTCACGCAGCATCCGTTTTTTCGTCACTTTTTCATGGAAGCGAACGACTCCAGTCCGAAATGCGGCTTTTCCTGCACCGTGCCGGCATCGAGCTGTGAACGGAGCGCCAGAAGCGCATTGCGCAGCTGTTCGGGGCAGGAAGAAACCTTCGAAGTGGAACAGATGGGCATGTCGGCAAAACGATCGATCACCTCGTCAATATGCATGCCGCGGATCAGACGACTTATCCCCTGCAGATTGCCGGGGCAGCCGCCCTTGAATTCAAAACCGTTGATGGTGCGGGTCTTTTCATCCACATCTATCATGAACATTTTGGAGCATACCCGCTCCGGAACATAGACGAACTGCATGGAACCTCCCTTGATGGAAGAAAAGTCATACGAAAAACTCAAGGATATGGCAAGACGCGTAAGGGGAAAGCCTTCTTCATGGTTTTGCCGGCAAAAACGCGGAACCTGCACGAAAACAACCTTCGTCCCCAATCCCCCTTCGGAAAACATACGTCAAAGCTGTTCTCCCGCTTTTCCCTTTCGAGGTTGACGCCGCTCCATTTTGTCCTATCTTGAACCTGCCGCGGGTACCGGCATGAAAACGCCGGCTCTCCGCTTTCGCAACGCAGACCACCAGCATACTCCGGTCTCGCGGCCGTCAACGCTCATCAGCGCTTTCAGGAAGGTCATCATGAAAAAAAGAAAGATAGTTCCCATTACCGTTCTGTCCGGCTATCTCGGCGCAGGCAAAACTACGCTGCTCAACCATGTGCTGTCCAATCAGGAAGGCTACAAGGTTGCCGTCATCGTCAACGACATCGGCGAGGTGAATATCGACGCCAGCCTCATAGCCAAGGGCGGCAGCGTGGAGATGGACGACAGTCTCGTTCCTCTTTCCAACGGCTGCATCTGCTGCTCCCTCAAGGTCGATCTGCTCGAACAGGTCCTCAATCTCATTGAATCCGGCAGGTTCGACTACATTCTCATCGAGGCCAGCGGTATCTGTGAACCGCTTCCCATCGCCCAGACACTCTGTCTCGGCGACGAGTCCCTGCCCAAGATCTGCCGTCTCGACGGCATCGTCACCGTCGTGGACGCCCGGCGCATGGTGGATGAATTTCTCGGCGGACAACGTCTGGTGGAAGAGGACATCGAACAGGAGGACGTGGCCAGTCTCGTCATCCAGCAGATTGAATTCTGCACCACCATCGTGCTCAACAAGGTGGAGGGACTCTCCGAAGATCAGCTCGGTCTGCTCAGGACCGTCATCCGCAAGCTTCAGCCCGAAGCCAACATCATTGAAACCAACTACGGCAAGGTGGACGTGAAGGACATTCTCGACACGGGCCGCTTCGACTTCGACCGGGCCTGTTCTTCCATCGGCTGGGTGCAGGCGCTGGAAGCCGATGCTCCCGACGAAGACGAGGATGAGGTGCATGACGATCATGAGCATCACGGACACAAGCATCACCACGAACATGACCACCATAAGCACCACGGACATGACAAGGACGAGCATGGCCATCATCACCATCATCACGGCGATCATGAGCATGGTGAAGAGTACGGCATTTCCACCTTTGTCTATTTCCGCCGTCCTCCCTTTGATCAGAAAAAATTCGAAGACTTCGTCAATGATGCCTGGCCTGTCTCCGTCATCCGCTGCAAGGGACTCATCTGGTTCCGCGACGAACCGGATACCGCCTATCTTTACGAGCAGGCCGGCCGTCAGATGACCGCCTCCCCCTACGGAGAATGGGTGGCTTCCGCTCCGGCCAAGCGTCAGGCGGCCGAACGCCGCGTGGACAAACAGCTCGACGCCGAATGGGACGATACCTACGGCGACCGCATGCAGAAACTGGTCTTCATAGGCCAGCATATGGACAAAGACGCCATCTGTGCCGCGCTGGATGCCTGTCTGGAAAAATAAATTCTTCGGCGGAGTCTGGTTCCGCCTTCTTCCGGAACGGACGACGGTTCCCTTTCCCGAAAAATTGCCGTCGTCCGTTTCTTCATCTTCAACATTGTGCCGCCGAAGGCGGCCTTTTTTCTTCCCATGCGCAGAAACATCGTTCCCATCACGCTGCTTACCGGTTATCTCGGCGCGGGCAAGACCACGCTGCTCAATCATGTTCTTTCCAATCAGGAAGGCTACAAGGTTGCCGTCATCGTCAACGACATCGGTGAAGTGAACATCGATGCCGCGCTCATTGAAAAAGGCGGCAATGTGACCATGGACGGCAGCCTCGTTCCGCTTTCCAACGGCTGCATCTGCTGCACGCTCAAGGACGATCTGATCCAGCAGATTTTGGATCTCATCGCCGCCTGTCGTTATGACTATATTCTCATCGAAGCAAGCGGAATCTGTGAACCCATGCCCATAGCGCAAGCCATCACGCTCGGTGATGAAGTCATGCCTACGGTCTGCCGTCTGGACGGTATCGTCACCGTGGTGGACGCCATGCGCATGGCCGACGAATTTCTCAGCGGCAGAAAGCTCCTAGAGGATAACGACGATGAAGACGTGGAAAGTCTGCTCATTCAGCAGATCGAATTCTGCACCACCATCGTGCTCAACAAGGTGGACGAGGTGTCCGCGCAGCAGTTGTCCACGCTGAGGGCCGTCATTCGTCAGCTCCAGCCGGAAGCCCGCATCATCGAAACCAACTACGGAAACGTTGCCGTGAAGGACGTCCTTGACACCGGAGCCTTCAATTTCGTACGCGCCGGAAAATCCGCCGGTTGGATACGGACGCTGCAGGAATTCGACGCCGGACACGCCGGAAAAAACACCGAAGGTCATGATCATCGCGAACACGGACATCACGGACACGAGGAAGGCCATTCCCACACCGAGGAATACGGCATTTCCACCTTTGTCTATTTCCGCCGCGCGCCCTTTGACGAGAAGAAGTTCAGCGACTTCGTCGAGGCAGGGTGGCCTGAAAACGTCATCCGCTGCAAGGGGCTTCTCTGGTTCAGGGAAAACCCGTCCATGTCATATATGTTCGAACAGGCTGGAAGACAGACCGTGGCCACGCCCTTCGGACGCTGGATGGCCTCGGCCCCGGCCGGACAGAGAGAACAGGCCCGCCGTGCCAATCCGGAACTCGACCGCAACTGGGACAGCCGTTACGGCGACCGCATGATAAAGCTGGTCTTCATCGGAAGACACATGGATGAAAAGGCAATCTGTTCCGCGCTGGATGCCTGTCTTGCGGAAAACGGCAGGCAGGCCTGACCCCTTCCCGACATATGAATCCTCTTCCGTTCTGCTTGAAGGGACGCTCCCCGGAGCGTCCCCTTTTTCGTCTCTGCGAAAAAGTTCATGCAACCGTCACCCTTCGGAAGACACGAAAACAAAGTTATCCCGAAGCCTTTTCATAATCATCCCCCGCTCCTCTTTTATCTCTGTGACAGTTGTGCTATGCTGTGACCGATTTCAGGGGCGGAGACGTCTCCCAAGGGTATTCCGGCCCGACCCCGCGACGGCATCTGGAGCTGATTATGCTGAATGGTTACGATGTGATAGGTGACATACACGGATGTGCGGACAGACTGGAATCCCTGCTCTCCAGGCTCGGTTATGGGAAAAGCGGCGGCGTATGGAGCCATCCCGACCGCATGGCCATCTTTCTTGGCGACTACATAGACAGAGGCCCCCAGATTCTGGAAACGCTGACCATTGTCCGCAACATGCGTGATGCCGGCGCCGCAGAATGTCTCATGGGCAACCATGAATTCAACGCCGTATGCTGGAATGTTCCCGATCCGAATCATCCGGGTGAATTTCTCCGTCGTCACGATGCAAGGCATACAGCCCAGCACGCGGCCACTCTGGAGCAGCTGGCAGGCTGCTACCAGCCGTGGATCAGCTGGATGAAGACGCTGCCTCTGTGGCTGGAACTCGGAGATCTCGGCGGACATGGAAACCGTCTTCACATGGTACACGCCTGCTGGTCTCAGGATGACATGGACATGCTTACAAACGGCGAATGCGGCGGAGAACGTCTGGTCACAGGCCGCAGCGACGCCCCCTGTCTTTCCGATACCGGTTATCTGCGTGCCTGCTGCGACAGTCAGAGCTGCGAACACAAGGCCGTGGAGAATCTGCTCAAAGGACCGGAGATACCTCTCCCCGCCGGAGCGGTTCTGCGCGACAAGGACGGCCACGAACGAAGCCGCATCCGAGTCAAATGGTGGCTCGGCACGGCCGGAACGTGCCGGGACATGGCGCTCGCAGGAAACGATGATCTTGAACTCATACCCGGTGACGCCGTTCCGGAACCGGGAACCTGGGAGGCCATTCCCGTGGAATACCCGACCTTCTTCGGCCATTACTGGCGCAGCCCCGGAGAAGCGGTCCGCCTGTACTCTCCCTCCCTGGCCTGTCTTGACTACAGTGCCGTCAGAGGGGGGCCTCTGGTGGCCTACCGATGGAATCGCGGCGACACCTGCCTGCGGGATGACCGCTTCGTGTGGGTCGGGCATGATGCCGGTGCAACGTCCCGCTCCCGGAGAATATTCTTTCCGTAATCCGGTCCGTCACGCTCTGATGCGACGTTTTTCCTGCAGTGGAGTCCCCCTTCTTCCATGCGGAAAAACATGGAGCGTTTCCTTTCGCCCATTCTCCACCCCTTGACAAGGCGCTTTGTTCCTGAAACTCTCGCGCCGTCTGCGAGGCATGGTGGCCTCACGGCTCACACCAGCCGTCTGTCCGCCCCGACCTCATCCCATAAAAGACTTTTCCATGGAGAACACACATGAGCGAAAACCGTCTCGGCATCATCGGCATCATCGTAGAAGACATCGAGGCATCCACAGCCCTGAACGCCATTCTTCATCAGTACTCCGACATCATCGTCGGCCGCCTGGGCATCCCCTACCGCGACAGAGGCGTATCCATCATCTCTCTCGCCGTGGACGGCAGCAGGGAAGCCATTTCCGCCATGACCGAAAAACTCGGACAGCTGAACAAGGTATCCGTCAATTCCGTGATCACGGGAATGTAGAGGGCCTTTTCTTTTTCCCGGCCCGTCCCTATGGAAGGACGGGCTTCTTTTTGCCGCTTTTCTTCCGAAAGTCTTCATGCTGCCGGAAAAGAGCATGACGCGCCTGTTTATTTTCCGAAAAAAAAGTCCTATGGTCATGTCGAATTTCATGTTCCCAGGGAGCCGTCATGCGAGAAATATCCGCTGAACTCATACGCGATACCGTGGCCAGACTGGCAGTCGAAGCCTGCTGTCATCTTCCCGAATCCACCCTGACCGCCATGCACCGTGCCCGGGAATGCGAACTTTCTCCCACCGGGCGGGACGTGCTTGACCAGCTCATACGTAACGCCGACATCGCCGCCTCGGAACAAGTTCCCATCTGTCAGGATACCGGACTTGCCGTGGTGTTTGCCGACATCGGACAGGACGTGCACATCACGGGCGGCCTTTTTGAAGATGCCGTCAATCAGGGAATAGCCAAAGGATATGCGGAAGGCTATCTGCGCAAATCTTCTGTGGAAGAACCTCTCTTTGAGCGCAGGAATACCGGAGACAACACGCCTGCCGTCATCCATACGCGACTTGTGGCCGGAAACCGCATCACGCTCCGCCTCGCCCCGAAGGGTGCGGGCAGCGAAAACAAAGGGGCTCTGCATATGCTGGTGCCCTCCGACGGTCTTGAAGGCGTAAAGAAGGCGGTGCTCGACACCGTACGTCATGCCGGTGCCAGCCCCTGTCCGCCCATGGTCATCGGCGTAGGCATAGGCGGCAACATGGAGCTTGCCTGCCTCTGTGCCAAAAAAGCCTGCGCCCGTGACGTGGAAAGCCACAATCCCGATCCCCGCTATGCGCAGCTGGAAGATGAGCTGCTTGAACTCGTCAACAGACTCGGCACCGGTCCCGCGGGGCTCGGCGGCAGCGTCACGGCCTTCAAGGTCAACGTAGAGTTCTGCGCCACGCACATCGCCAGTCTGCCCGTGGCCGTCAACATCAACTGCAACGCCGCCCGCCACGCCGAAGCTGTTCTCTAAGGAGTCTCACTTGTCCGTCGTGCATCGTCTGGTCACTCCCCTTTCAAAAGATGACATCCGCACTCTCCATGCCGGCGATCTCGCACTCATCAGCGGCACCGTCTACGCCGCACGCGACGCCGCCCACAAACGCATGATCGAAACTCTCGACAGAGGCGGAACTCTCCCCTTCAACCCAGCCGGACAACTCATCTACTATGTCGGTCCTACACCGGCAAAACCGGGAAGGCCCATAGGATCCGCCGGACCGACCACTTCGGGTCGCATGGATGCCTATGCCCCCCGTCTGATGGAGCTGGGCCTGGCAGGCATGATCGGCAAGGGCAACCGTTCCCGTGACGTCATGAATGCCATCCGCGACAATATCTGCGTCTACTTCGCCGCCACAGGAGGCGCCGCGGCACTGATCTCCCGCTGCATCCGTTCGTACGAGGTTCTGGCATGGCCGGATCTTGGAACTGAGGCACTTGCCGCCATGATCGTGGAAGACTTTCCCGTCATCGTCGTGGCCGACTGTTTCGGTATCGATCTGTATGAAGAGGGAAAAAAGCCCTATCAGACAATCTGATCTTCATCTTTGCGCCATGCCCAGTCGTCGGAGAAAGCGGCGGCCGTTTTCTCCGTCCCCCTGCATTCTGAGTCAGAACGATTTTCTGCCGACCGATGCCTCCAAGGCCGTTTCTCCCCTTCGCTCTCCCGAAAACAGGCTCGGGAAAGCTTTTTCGGATGATTTGTGATTTTTAGCGCAAAAATCTTTTCTTCCCCGCATCACGCCTTCCGTATATGACCGCATACCGCTCCTTCTCATGATGAACATTGCATCATCGCCGTGATCACTCTCCAGTGTCCGGCAGGATTGTTCATGATTTTCATATGCGGCAGTATGCCGGGCATTCGACGCGATAAGGACCACATAACCACCACGGCGTTGAAGCGTTTTTGTGAACTGTTTTTTTATCTTCACAAAATTATAAAGAATCTGTCATAAAAAACTCCTGTCATTGACTGTGAAGAATATATGAACGTATATATGAAAAATTGTCATAATTCTCTCACTTCCCTTTCAGGGGATCAAATACCGGCGGTATTCCCATGCCCGACATATTTTTCTTCGACCGGCAGGACAGAGCGCTGATGAGGATGATCAACACGATCATCGACTATGGTCCCTCCTCCGATCTGGAACACAAGATATTCAATGCACGGCTTCATCCGCACGGCATACTCAATCTGAGCACCACCCATGAATTCCGCATGGCGCAGGCCGTCATCAACCTTCTGGGCAGCCTGACAAAAAGCGGTCCGGCGGAGGATCGCCTGGCAGCGCTGCGCACTCTGCACGACGAAGTTCTGAACAGCGCCCAGACGACGTTCCGCTACAATACCGGACGAGTGCTCATTCAGATTATGAAAGCCATTATCCGTTCCCGAGACGATGAGGCTGCACAGCTTCGGCTGATCCATGACTTCCGCAAGGCCGTTTCCGGCAATCCACGCATCGTACGGGAATTTCTGACCCGTCATCACCTCATGGAAATGCCTGAGGAATGGAATCAGCTTACCATGGACCATCATGTCCACGACGCCAATACCAAGGGGCGGAAGAACGCCACCTTCCTCATCATGGATGCATGGGTCAAAGGCATACGATATCTTACCGTCGTATATTACAACTATGTGGATCTCGAAGTGGCACGGGAACTGCTGAACGCCGCCGCCATCATGGGCATTTCCATCCGCATAGGCCTTGAGTTCCGGGCCGCCTTCCGCGGTCGCTACATAGATCTCATTTGGGCGCCACGCGGCTTTTCGGATATCGAGGATTTTTTGGAATTTCTTTCCTCAGACGCCGTACAGGCCTTTTTCGATGAAGGTCGAAAAGCTTCTCAATGGCTTCGGAAGCACGTCATGGACACGCTTACGCTGTGGAACGAACGACATGCTCCCGCACTCACGCGGGACCTCGGCATTCCCGTAACCACTCTGGATCCCGACGCCTTTCTGGCCTTTGTGGGAAACGGACAGCCCTCGTTGCTGCATCTTGCGGAATTTGCACATAAAACACTTCTTCCGAAATTCCAGAACAAGATCACCGATCTTACCATGGAACTCGAAGAGGCCGACGACGCCAGAAGGGAAGAACTGCTGCGACGCATGAAGCGCATGGACGAATTCACGCCGTCGGTCATTCATGACAGCTGTCTTGCCCCGGTCTGCAATCCGGAGCTTCCCTCGCCCGACGAACCGCCCGTCTCCCCGGACGATACGCGACCTGTTCTTCTCCGTCTCAATGTTGCGCAGCTTCTGAAACTGCTGACCTCTCTGCGCAGCGGTTACCGCATCACCCTGCAGCTGGCCGGCCTCACCGCGGAGGACGTTCTGGAAATTCTCTGGGACGGACAGGGCTTCATCACGCATCTGGAACTGTTCAACGTCAAGGAATGGCATGACGGAAACCTTGAACATCTGAAGGAAATCAACGACCTTCAGGTTGCTCTCAACAAGGGCGACGTCATGCTTCTCAAGCGCATTCTGCACGGCATGCTCGAGCGCCTCAACTGTGACTGCTGCGACGAAATGCAGGCCCGCTGTCGGAAATTCCAGGCCATTCTGGCTGATATTCCGGCTCTTCAGGCACTATACCGATATGCCCCTCTCTCCAGCAGCATGGGAACGGATTCCACCAGTCATCTCGGCATCCGCTACGGAATGGGGCTGGCCGTTCCCGAAACTCTGCCCGGATCGGCCCGCAATCAGCTGAAAGGAAACAGATACATAAGTTCCGTCACCCTTCCCATGCACATACGTCTCGGCTACAGAAAGAACTATCATCCCCGCAATCAGGAATCTCCGCTTCTGTCATGGCTGCGGCGTTCCATGGGATTCGTCACCTGCGGCATGAACCGTACACGGGAATGGACGCCGCTGTATGACGACGTCCGTATCGAAGAACCCGGCAATGTGATCACCATGGGCGGCCTTACCGTGGAACACTCCAACGGACTTGTGTCCCGCCCCGGAGGCATGCTTCCCTCTCCGGAAGAAAAAACGGGACATGCCTACATCAACACCACGGTATCCAATATTCTGAAGGTGCTTCTGGGATTCATTCCCGCTCTGCTCACGTTTCTTAACACTCAGGAATGGTGGGTACTTGCATGGTTCGGCGCTCCGATCTGGTTCGGCATCACAGGAGTGCGCAATGTCATACAGGCCATCATTGCCGGAGGCGGCATACGAAAGAACATGCTGCTTTCCTGGAAAAAATTCGTCAACTGGTCGCGCGTGTGCGACTCACTCATGTATACGGGCATTTCCGTCATCCTTCTGGAAGGCCTCACACGAAATCTGCTTCTCAATCGTGTGCTCGGCATTTCCGTGGAAAATGCTCCGCTGCTGGTGTTTTCCATCATTGCCCTGGCAAACGGCGTCTATATATCCTCTCACAACATTTACCGGGGATTTCCCCGAACCGCTGTCGTCGGAAACTTTTTCCGCAGCGTTCTGGCCATCCCCGTGGCCATGCTCTACAATACCTCACTCTACGCGCTTCTCCCTCTGGTCGTCAGCCTGCCGCCGGAGCAGATCCTCATACCGGCAGCAGCCATCGTGTCGAAATTCGCCTCCGACACCGTGGCCGGCATCATCGAATCCATGGCCGACAAGCGCAACAACTACCGCCTGCGCAGCCGGGACTATGAAACAAAGCTCAAGCAGCTCTTTAACTGCTATGCACGGCTGGAACTGGCTTTTCCCGACAAGGACATGCTCGCCCTGCTCGCTCAGCCTAAGGAGTTCATCCGCTTCACAAGTCAGGAAAAAGCCCGTGCCCTTCAGGTGGAAAGCATCGTCAATGCTCTGGATCTCATGTACTTCTGGTACTATCAGCCTTGCGCCCAGCAGACGCTCATTTCCATGCTGAGGACCATGACGAAGGAAGAACTCATCGTGCTGGCACGATTTCAGAGCATTCTGCTCAATGTACAGGAAGTGTGTCAGCTCTTTGTAGACGGCATGCTCGGCACCAACTTCTCCAAGGCTTTGTCCTTCTATCTGGATAATTACGAGGACTACATCGACATGATGGCCCGTCACTGTTCCGGCGTGGATGCCAGACGCCGGAAAAATACCGAATCGGAAGAATGAACACGCCTTCGGCCTGACGAATTTCTCTTCAGACCGAGTTCCCCTTTTCCGCGGGATTCCAGGGATCCAGGCGAAATCCTACGTGCGTGACGGTTCTCAGGATCGGTCGTCCGACCTTCTGCAGCGCCTTGCGCAGAGAATGGATATGCGTGCGCAGCGAGTCGCTGTCGGGAGGAAATTCCCCATAAATTTCATATTCCAGATCCTTCTTCGTCACGATGCCGGGAGCCTGCCGCATCAGTCTTGCCAGAATGGTAAAGGCCGTGGGACGCAGCTGTAAAGGGACCCCTTCGCAGGTGGCCGTATGCGTCTGCGGATCAAGCTCCAATCCCGCCCAAGTCAGTCTGTGCGGGGCGTGCTGTGCGCGAAAACGCCGCGCCACGGCGCGAATCATGGCTTCCACTTCGCGCATATCGGCGGACTTGCTGATGAATCCGTCCGCGCCCCAGTTGAGGCACAGCACCCGCGTTTCCAGCGACTCTCCGGCCATGAACATGAGTACCGGACTCTCCAGTCCGACTTCTTCACGAAGCCGACGACACAGCGTAAGACCGTCCATTCCGGACAGGACCATGTCCAGAAGAAGTACCTCATAGGATCCGGAAGAGCCGCGGCTCCACCCCGTCATGCCGCTTGATGCCCGATCCAGATTATATCCCAGCGGCGTAAGATAATCATACAACGCCTGTGCAAGAGGCTCATCCTCAGTCACGATAAGCAGGCGAAGCCCTATTCCTGAATGCAATGATTCCATACAGCTGGTACCTCTTCCACTGATCATATCGTCGCACAATGCATGATAAAAAAAACGGGAAAGGCCTTTTCCAACCTCTCCCGTTTTCTTTCATGATGCTAAGTTGCGCCTGAGCCTTCTTTAGAGTAGACGGTCAATAAAACCGTTCCGCTCCGAATTAGAACTTGTAGGCAAAGCTGAGCGCAACATCCCAGCCATCCTTATCCATCTTGACGCCGCTGTGATCATCCTTGTCGAAGTCGTTGATGATGTAGGCGAGTTCAAGATTTGCCGCAAGATTCTTGTAGATCTGATAAGTATTGGATATATTGATTCAACAGCAGTATCAGAATTGGTCATGTAGTAGTCGCTCATAGCCATATTCGACGACCACTTGTCGCTGTTGGTACCCTTGAACATGGTCACGGTAAAGTCATGCGTCAGATCTTCAAGGAAGGATACGTCTTCAAGTCCGATCTGAACGCCCCAGGTACCGGCGATATTATGACGTACCGTAGGATCGTACAGACCATATTCACCGGCAGTAAAGCCGACGGTAGGATGAAAACGTCCGTTATTGGTAGGAATCCAGCCCTGACGCGCATACTGGGAGTCGCTGTCGTCACCGGATCCGTACCATGCGCCGAGAACGGGAGTACCGTAGGCAGTCTTATAGGATGCCTTGGCCTGCACATACCAGCCGGAACGGTCATTCATGTTCATTTCGCCGACGAACTCGTCATCCTGCCACATGGATGCCGAACCTTCATAGCTGGTCAGACCGTAAGCTCCGGATATCTTCAGCACAAAGGGATCAAAGTACGTCATGGCGGCGGTAGCGCCGAACCAGTAGGCGTTGCCGTCTGCAGAAAGCGTCGCGGGTTCTCCGGAGACGATCGCAGCACTGGCATCCGTAGAGGCACTGACATCCGCGTCTCTGTCTATCGCCCCGTACATCACGTACGGAGTGAAGGAGAATCCATCGAACTTCATGTCGGCAGCCAGTCCGAAGAAGTCGGTTTTTCCAGCCCGGACAGTGTCGTTGTTGAAGATGTCATCTTCACCGTTATCATAGGCGCCGCGATTCCAGAATGCCGTAAGGCCAAGCCAGTCCGTGACAGGCGAAGTCAATACGATACCATCACGACCAGCCCAGTCGGGATGCATGATGGCGTTCTTTCCGAAGGCATCTTCCGGCAGACCAAACAGATGCTTGCCCATGCGGACTTTAATGGTCGTCTGAGGAATCATCCAGTCGATGTACGACTGACGTACAGCCAGATAGGAATTACGACCGGTGACATCCGTACCCCAATCATATCCGTTGTTCGCATTCTGACTGATGCCTGCCTGAAGCTGAAGATAACCGGAAAGATTCTCAGAGGCCGTAAACGTCATGCCGAGACGCAGACGCTGACCGGCCGTATCATAGTTATCACCGGAACCGATACGTTCGCCGGAGATAAAGGTAAACAGATATTGACCGTCCATCTTGACGTCGACAGCAGAAGCGGGAGCAGACGCAGCGCACGTCATGCCGGCCGCGAGAAGAAGTGTGACAAGCTTTTTCATTGCAGTCATTCCTTTGAAAAAAGTAGTTTAACCATACCGACGTGGAAAATCCCTCTTTTTCCACGGTTCGACACTGACACTCCTTTTTGCAATGAAACGACATAATTTTGTTAATGAAACGTTAAAATAACAGTTTTCCTGCAAAAATTTTTATTCGATCTTCGCCTCCAGCCTCCCTTATCGTCAAAAAAATTATTCCGTCTGCTTCTAGATCGTACCAGAACATCACCCTATCCGACCCGTACCCCAAAACTAAGCCATACATGACTGTCCCTTCTTTTTCATGTCTTAAAAAAACACAAGTTCATATTTTCATTTCATATTCGCCACAATTATACCTTATTTCCTGCTGTTAGTCATATTATTCACAAAAAAATAATATAAAAAAGTGTTTCAATGTCACTAAATATAAAAATAATCATCAAAAATATATGAAATTTTCCATCTTTCAAGTTTCTTTCACCATCGAACATACTCCGTGTTCATCCGCCTTTTCGTCGATCAGCGTCTTTCACGCGGAAATATCGTTCGAAAAGTCATGGCCATGCCGCGCCTCAGGCTCCTGTCCTCTCGTCTCAACGTTCGGAAACAACCTGCCTTCCGCACAACATCATCTGAGATGTTCATTAAATAAAAAATGTCCGGCACGACTGCTTTCGAAGCATGTACGCCGGACAAAGAAGGAGGTCGCCCCTTTCGGAGCGACCTCCTTTATCCGATATCGGTTACTCTTCAACTCTCTCGAATCTCAGAGTACCGCCGTCTTCTGTTCTGTCAACCACGACGCGCACCTTCCAGCCGTCACGGATTTCTCCGCTAATGACGGCCCGGGCGAGCTTCGTTTCCAGATTGTGCTGTATCCAGCGCTTGAGCGGACGAGCGCCGTAGGCAGGATCATAGGCCGTTTCGGCAATGAAGCTGCGGGCATCGTCGGAGAGCTCCAGCGTGATCTTACGCTCGTCGAGTCTCTTCTGAAGACTCTTCATCTGCAGATCGACGATGGCGCCTATCTGATCCGCGCGAAGCGGATAGAACATGACCGTTTCATCCACACGGTTCAGGAATTCAGGCCGGAAGAAGCGCTTGAGTTCCGTCATGACGGCGTCACGCACGCCGGGCTTGAATTCGCCCTTCTCATCAATGCCGTCCAGCATGATCGGAGAACCGATGTTGGATGTCATGATGATGATGGTATTGCGGAAGTCCACGGTACGTCCCTGGCTGTCCGTCAGACGACCGTCGTCCAGAAGCTGCAGCAGCGTATTGAACACGTCGGGATGAGCCTTTTCCACCTCGTCGAACAGCACCACGCTGTAGGGCTTGCGGCGCACGGCCTCGGTGAGCTGACCGCCTTCCTCATATCCCACATATCCTGGCGGCGAACCGATGAGGCGGGACACCGAGAACTTTTCCATGTACTCGCTCATGTCCAGACGAATCATGTTGTCCTCAGTATCGAACAGAGCTTCGGCAAGCGTCTTGCACAGCTCCGTCTTGCCGACGCCGGTAGGACCGAGGAAAATGAAGGAACCGAGTGGACGATGAGGATCGGAAAGACCGGCACGCGCTCTCAACACCGCGTCGGACACGGCCTGCACGGCCTCATCCTGCCCGATCACGCGTTCATGCAGACGGGCAGGCAGTTCCAGCAGCTTTTCCCGTTCGGACTGCAGAAGACGCGTCACGGGGATGCCCGTCCAGCGTGCAACGATGTCGGCCACATCATCGGGACCGACTTCCTCACGAAGCAGACGGGTTTCCTTACCGTCGCTCACGGCGGCGGCCTTTTCTTCCGTCTCCTTGAGCTGCTTCTCCAGTTCAGGCAGCGTGGCGTACTTCAGCTGGGACGCCTTGGCCAGATCATAGGAGCGTTCCGCCTCCTCGATCTGATGCCGGGTCTGCTCAATCTTTTCCTTGAGGTGACGTACGCCGTCGATGGTCTTTTTCTCTTCTTCCCAGCGGGACCGCAGCGTGGTCTGCTTGCCGCGCAGATCCGCCAGCTCGCTTTCCAGTTTCTGCAGGCGCTCCCGGGAAGCATCGTCAGTTTCACGGCGCAGAGCTTCGCGTTCGATTTCCAGCTGCATGACCTTGCGGTTGATTTCATCCAGCTCAGAAGGCAGGGAGTCGATCTCGGTACGAATCATGGCTGCCGCTTCATCAATGATGTCGATGGCCTTATCGGGCAGTTGACGATCAGAAATGTAACGCTGCGAAAGAACCACTGCTTCCACGATGGCAGAATCGCTGATGCGCACGCCGTGATGAACCTCGAAGCGTTCCTTGAGACCACGCAGAATGGAAATGGCGTCTTCCGTATTAGGCTCGTCCACGAGAACGGGCTGGAAACGACGTTCCAGAGCGGGATCCTTTTCAATGTACTTGCGGTACTCGTCGATGGTGGTCGCACCGATGCAGTGCAGCTCGCCACGTGCCAGCATGGGCTTGAGCAGATTGCTCGCATCCATGGCGCCGTCGGTCTTGCCCGCGCCCACGATGGTATGCAGCTCATCGATGAACAGGATAATGCTCCCCTCCGCACGCTGCACTTCGTTGAGCACGGCCTTCAGACGTTCCTCAAACTCGCCGCGGTATTTTGCGCCGGCAATGAGCGCGCCCATATCCAGAGCAATGAGTTTTTTGTTCTTGAGGCCTTCGGGCACGTCGCCCTTCACGATACGATGCGCCAGACCTTCCACGATGGCCGTCTTGCCGACACCTGCTTCACCGATGAGAACAGGATTGTTCTTGGTACGACGGGACAGAATGCGGATGGTACGACGTATTTCCTGATCACGTCCGATGACGGGATCAAGCTTTCCCTGTCCGGCGGCCTCCACAAGGTCGCGTCCGTATTTGGAAAGAGCCTCGTAGGTTTCTTCGGGGCTGGCCGAGGTCACGCGCTGACCGCCGCGCACTTCGGCGGTGGCACGCAGAAACTTTTCCTGATCAATACCGTTCCTGCGGCATATCTCGCCCATGGCGCCGCCCGCTTCGATGAGCTGCGCGAAAATATGTTCCACGCTGATGTACTCATCCTTCAGACGACGGGCCAGTTCCTCGGACTGTGCCAGAGCACGGGCCAGTCGCTGCGTGATGCGTATGGTCTGCTGATCCACGCCGGAGCCGGTGACGGAAGGCTTCTTGTCCAGAGCCTGTTCCAGTTCCGCGGCGATGACCTCGACCTTCGCATTCATGCGGCCGAGAATACCGGGGACAAGCCCGTCCTTCTGCCGCAGGAGGGCGAGTGCCAGATGCTCGACGTCCACTTCCTGATGATTGCGCATGAGAGCGATATTCTGAGCTTCGCCCAGAGCCTCCTGCGCCTTCACGGTAAACTTGTTCATGTCCATAAAAAATCCTCCCTGCAGAGAACGGACGCGCATCACTGCGCACCATGATGTTCCCGACGTCTGATCAGGCATCGGACGGTTCACGTTTTCCGCTCACCGCACTTCAGAAATCGGCTTCGGCACGGCCGAAACCGTGATGTTTGATAGTCTTTGCCGGAATATGCTCTCCGGCGAGCTTTGCTTCATCTGCGCTCAAGTTCCCTCAGGCGCGTTTCCAGTGTCGCTATGCGGTCCAGAAGATCAACGATGATGGTTCCTGCCACGCAGGGCATCTCGAAATCCTCACAAAGCCGCGTCAGCTTTCTGGTACGATAAATGTCGGAACGGCGGAAAAATACGGCATGGGTCGCACGACTTGCCGGTTCCAGCCAGCCGAGATCCATGAGTTCCCTGACACGTTCCACCGGCGTGCCCGTCTGTTCCAGAAATTCGGTCCAGGCAACAAGCGCAGAGGCTGCGGGAGAGCACGCGGTCACTTTTTCAATCGCCATATCCCACCTCTCAATCACTCAGACAGCCTACTTCCGACCGGCAAGAGCCTTCCAGAGCTTCAGCTGCTCATCGTTCAGATCTTCCGGTTTCGGAACGCTTATGGCGACGGTGACATATTCGTCGCCCCGTCCCGAAGCCGGTCCAAGTCCGAGTCCGCGCATACGCAGTCTGCGTCCGCTGGAACTTCCGGCGGGAATGTTCATTTCCACCTCGCCGTCCAGCGTAGGTACGCGCTTCTTCGTACCGAAAACCGCTTCCCAGGGCTGCAGCGTCACGTCGCATGTCACGTCCAGCCCGTCCACGCGAAAGACAGGATGCTTGGCATAGCGCACGGTCAGATAGAGATCACCGGCCGGATCGCCGGGATTTCCCTTGCCGCGCAGGCGAAGCTTGCCGCCGTCGCGTATGCCCGCGGGAATGGTGATCTGAAGATTGCTTGAGGTACCGCCGCCGGAAAGCGTCACCTGTTTGGTGCCGCCTCTGCGTGCCTCCTCAAGCGTGATCTCGATTTCGGCTTCCACATCGGAACCGCGGCGAGACCGGCGACTGTAGCTTCCGCCGAACGAACCGAAAGGATCTCCTCCCGTCTGTCCGCCGAAACCTCCGCGCCCCATATGGCCGAACAGTGCCTCAAAAAAGTCGCTGTTCACGCCGCTGAAGCCGCCCTGCGTTCCATTGAAATTGAAGTTGAAGTTCTCAAATCCGGGACCACCGGTGAACTGCTGGCCGTCTTTCCAGTTGGGGCCAAGCTGATCATACATCCGGCGCTTCTCGTCATCCTTGAGCACTTCATACGCTTCGTTGACTTCCTTGAACTTTTCCTCGGCGTTCTTGTCTCCGGGATTCAGGTCGGGATGATACTTTCGGGCGAGCTTCTTGTAAGCCTTGGCTATCTCGTCTTTCGATGCCGAGCGCTCAACGCCCAGCAGCTTGTAATAATCCTTGTAAGCCACACCCATATCATTTTCTCCTGTGATGCATCATTATTTCCGCATCGACATTCAGATAAGCATGAGATGACGACAGTCAAGAGAAATCATTCCTTATTCCGTCAGGAAAACCGGCACAAGCTGCCGAAACCGGTCCGGTCGTCTGCTCTGAAGGCACGGTTTTTCCTTTCTGCGGACCATGATGCCCGAACCGAAAAAATTGAATCCGACTCCCTCAATTCCTGTCCGAAAGCGTCAGCGTTGTTCCCCTTTCGCCGCCGGAACGCAAACGTTGTCTCGAACGATCAAAGCGTAGGCGTAACTGCATGATGCGGCAAGTATTTCCGGAAGGTTCATACGAGAAGGCCGTCCGACCGCGGAATATCCCCACGGTCGAACGGCCTTCTCGACGAAGTATCATGTAGTTGATGGCGTCTCTATCCGCTGCTCATCACCTTTCTGACCAGAATCTTCTGATTCGGATACAGGGGCATATCGGGCGTCAGGAGCGTATCTCCGCAGGCCACGATGGCTGTCCCCTGGCGAAGACCGAGCGTCTTCAGGAGAATGCCGACGTTCTTGGCCTTTACGCGGGGCACGTCCACCAGCATTTCCTCGGGCTGACACGTCACATGGACGACCTTGGCCGGCCACGGTTCCCCTTCTGCAGGACGAAGCTGACCGAGAATCGAGGCCCGCACTTCCGGCGTCATGAGTCCGGCGTCGCGATACGGACAGCGGCCGGGGCAGCGGTCATCGGCACAGCGGCCGAAAGGTTCCGGCTTCACATCAATCATGACGACCTACTTCACGGTAAGGACGACAAAGCCCTTTTTGCCGTACTTGAGCGTATATTCTCCGGCTGGCAGCGCGGCAAGACCGTCCGTCAGCTTTTCTCCGTTCACCTTGAGGGAGCCGGCGGCAATCTTGCGCTTGGCCTCGCCGCGGGACGGCACCAGACCGGTGGCAGCCAGAATGGCCACGGGAGAACAGTCATCCTCGGCGGAATTCACGCTCCAAGTAATGGCGTCTTCAGGAATGCCGCCCTTGCGGAAGACGTTGTTGAAGCCCTCACGCGCGGCAGCGGCCGCTTCCTCACCGTGATATCGGGCCACAATTTCCATGGCAAGCTCTTCCTTCACGAGCTTTGGATGCAGGGATCCGGCCTGTACGCGGGCCTTCATGTCGGCGATCTCCTCAAGGCTCTTCACGGAAATAAGTTCATACCAGCTCCACATGAGCTCATCGGAAATGGACATGGCCTTGCCGAACTGATCCGCGGGAGATTCCATGACGCCTATGTAGTTGCCGTAGGACTTGGACATCTTGCGCTCGCCGTCCAGACCTACCAGAAGGGGCATGGTCAGCGCGCACTGGGACTCCATGCCGTAATGGCCCTGAAGCGTGCGTCCCATGAGCAGATTGAAGATCTGATCGGTGCCGCCCATTTCCACGTCGGTATGCAGCATGACGGAGTCATAGGCCTGCAGCAGCGGATACATGAACTCATGAATGGCAATGGGGGTATTCTCGCGGTAGCGCTTGGCAAAATCGTCCCGCTCCATCATGCGTGCCACGGTGCAGTTCGACATGAGACGCAGAAAATCAGCCGGAGTCATTCTGTCTCCCCACTCGGAGTTGAATCCGACCGTCGTCTTTTCGGGATCAAGGATCTTGAAGACCTGCTCCTTATAGGTCTCGGCATTGCGTCTCACTTCCTCCTCGGTGAGAGGCGGACGGGTCTTGGACTTGCCGGAAGGATCGCCGATGCGACCGGTAAAATCGCCGATGAGGAAGGTAACATTATGTCCCATCTCCTGAAACTGGCGCATCTTATGGATGACCACGGTATGTCCGAGGTGCAGGTCGGGCGCGGTAGGGTCGAAACCTACCTTGATGTTCAAGGGCTTGTCGCGGGCCAGCTTCTTGCGAAGATCCTCTTCGCTTACAAGGTCCACAATGCCGCGACGTATGATCTTCACCTGTTCGTCAATGGTCATCACTTTTATTGCTCCTGCCGGTAGCGGCGCTGAATGATAAACGATATGCCCCTCCGGCCGGCCGGAATGCGGGCAGAGGGGCATTCTCTCAGGCTTGGGCGGCTCTGTCAACGGCAACGCCGCGGCTTCGATCCCCGTCGGTTCCTTCCACCACGCTCTCCTTCACGGCGTGCCGCAATGGTTTCCTCATGAGGAAACCATGCGGCAGCGCTGCAAAAAAATGACAGCGCCTCTTGACACAATGTCCGAACGGATTAAAAAATAAGACATACTTCTCAGGGCGGGGTGAAAGTCCCCACCGGCGGTGATCCGACCTGGTTCGGAAGCCCGCGGGCGACTCTTCATGGGAAGAATCGCAGATCCGGTGAAAATCCGGGGCCGACGGTAACAGTCCGGACGAAAGAGAATGGATCCCAGACCTCTTCAGAGGTCCCCCTCTCCTCTCTCCCAGTGCCTTATGCCGCCCTGATGCCGGATATTCTCCCAAAGGAGTTTGTCATGCGTCAGCTTTCCATCCTTGAATCCTTCGGAACTCCCCGTGAACGTGTGGAACGCGCCATTGCTTCACTCAAAAACGGCAACGGCGTTCTCATCGTCGATGATGAGGATCGTGAAAACGAAGGAGATCTCATCTACGCCGCCGAGACCCTTACGCCGGAACAGATGGCTCTGCTCATCCGTGAATGCAGCGGCATCGTCTGCCTCTGCCTGACCGACGAAAAGGCCAACGCCCTCGATCTGCCCCCCATGGTGCAGCACAATACCAACAAAAACCGCACAGCCTTCACCGTGTCCATCGAGGCTGCCAGGGGCGTGACCACCGGCGTGTCCGCCGCAGACCGGGTCACGACCATCAAGGCCGCCATAGCCTCCGATGCCAAACCCGAAGATCTGAACCGCCCCGGTCATGTTTTTCCTCTTCGTGCCAGACCCAACGGAGTTCTTGAACGCCGCGGACATACCGAAGTCACCGTGGATCTGTGCCGTATGGCCGGATTGGCTCCTGCCGGGGTTCTGTGCGAACTGACGCTGGAAAACGGCACCATGGCCCGCCTGCCTGAAGTGGCTGCCTTTGCGCGCGCCCACAACATGCCTCTCGCCACCGTCGACGACGTGGCGCGGTATCGTATGGAAGAAGCCGCCAATTAGTCGGTTTCATGCAAAAAACATCCCCTGTCCGATGCCTGCGGACAGGGGATGTTTTTTTTTGCAACTACTTCATACGGCCCGCAGCTCCGTCCAGCGCTGCGCGCATGACCATGAAGAACCGTCCCCTGCGGGAGCGAAACGTGCGCCATGAAAAAGGCAATGCCAGCAGCATGAACGGAAGCGCAAAAGGATGCGCAAGACGCAGAAGATAAAAACGTGCCCGGATGAAATTCATGTCATCCTTGGGAGCCAGTTCTGGATCATCAGTCACACTTAAAAACGGCGTCAGACCGGCTGTGGAGCAGTCCATGCGGCGGACCATGGCGCCGGGCGCCCAGTTCAGGGCATATCCGGCCTTTCTGGCACGAAGACCATATTCCACGTCCTCATAGAAACCGCTGAAGCGCTCATCAAAAAGTCCGATATCCTCAGCCATGGTCCGGGTGATGAGGCAGGATGCATCCGAAATATAGTCCAGACGCTCCGCGACCTCCTTTCGATCGGACAATCCGTGTCTCTCCAGTCCCTTGTCAAGAGGAATCTGATCGCCGGTCCACCGGCTCCAGCGCCCTCCGGCGGCACATTCCAGCACATCCGAATCCTTCACAAGCTGCGTGGATCCGACCATGCCGATGGGCAGACTGAGATCCTTATCCTCAAGATGATGGAGAAGCGCCGCCAGAGCAAAGGATTCAGGACGAGCGTCGTTACGCAAAAGCCAGAACCCGTGACAGTCCCTGTCATACAAAAGAAAGCGCATCCCCGCGTTCATGGCGCCGCCTATGCTTTCAGGCTCCTCCCGACGCAGCAGAACCAGCGGGGCGGCCGACGTGTCCGAACCGTATACCTCCACAGGTTCCGGCAGCCCGTCTCTGGCCGCAAGAGCACTCCACTCCTCCAGAATGCGATCGGCTACGGCATTGTCCGAACCGTTGTCGCATACGATGATACGACGAGGCAGACCGCTCTGATCATGAACGCACGCAAGACATTCCAGCGTGTTTTTCCAGTCATTGTACGTCAGAATGATGACGCCGACTTCCGTATGCTCCATACTGCTCTCCCCGATATGAGGCCCTGAAAATGTGCCGCGGAAGAAAGACCACAGCGAAAAGACGCGTGTACGGACTCATTCCGCCGGCGCTGACGTCGCGCTCGCATCATGCGTCTCTTCCGTTTTCCACAATGGACCGCCGCTCCCCTTCCCGTCAAGGGAGGATGCGTCTCCATCATACCTGCTGCGGATGAAATCCACGACCTGCCGTTCCTCGGAACTGAGCATATTCCGTTCGAGCGAAACGAGATAGTGAAAAGACGGCATGAGACGCATGCCTTTCACAGGCAGCGCACAGATAAGCCCGTTGGTAATGTACCAGCTGTAGGCTGACATCCGATGAAGAAAACAGCCGGCGGCCTTGTTCTGCGCCACCATCTGCATGATGTTCTCACGACTGTTCACATACGAATAGCGCGTTATCCCCACAACGTCGAACACCTTTTTCTGAAACAACTGGTTGCGCTTGAGAATCTGGTTGGAATAGGTGGCCAGAGTAAGCGTGGCGCAGTCGGCAGGAGTCAGTTTCTCCTTTGTCGCCAGAGGATGACGTGTGGAAAGAAAAATGTAGTACTCATCCTCCATGAGCGGCTCACATCGAAACCCGGTCTCCCTGTACTGGTTGATGAGCTTTTCGGCCTCCCCGTCGGAAAAGGCCGTCACGCCGATATGCGCCTTTCCCTTCTGAAGAAAGGAATAAAGGTCATACACCGTCGCCTCATGAAGAACGATATCCACCAGAGGAAGCGCCGTCTTTATCTGGGAGAACACATGCTCCGCCAGATAATTGCAGGCTGAGGGGATGGCCACTACGGGGACCATGACGGGTTCCGTTCTGCCCCGTCCCGCTCCCAGACTGCGCCATGACGCCATCTTTGCGGAAAGTTCGGACAGCAGGCTCTTGCAGTCCTCATAGATGCGCACTCCCCATGACGTGGGTACGCATCCTCTGCGGCTGCGTATCAGAAGCTGGACTCCAAGCTCCTCCTCCAGCGCACGGATGGAATTCGTCAAAGCCGGCTGCGTGATGTTGAGATGCCGAGCCGCCCGATTGAACGAATGCGACTCAACGACCTGAACAAAATACTGAAGCTGCTCCAAACGCATACAATCCCATCCCGGTCAAACTATAAAAAAAGTTATAACAAAGTTATAAAAAAAAGCAATTATACACAAGCCGGGGCATACTGTATGCAAGTATCATGAAGGATACCTCCGTACAGAGAGGCTCCTCGAAAATATACCCACACAGGAGAAGTCGTCATGAGTCAGCCTTCCGTCAATGACAGCAGGCACATCCTGCATCTTGTCATCTTCTTTCTTCTCACCTTCGGCATCGGTTTTCTGCCGCCTCTCGGCATTACCGCTATGGGCATGAAGATTCTGGGGGTGTTTCTCGGCATGCTGTTCGGATGGACCTTCATCGGCTTTGCATGGCCCAGCATGATCTGCCTTGTAGCGCTGGGATTCACGGGGTATGCAGAACCGGGTCAGATCATCGGCAGTGCATTCTCCCATCCTGCCGTGCTCTTCACCATCTTCGTTCTGGCCTTCACGACCTACTGTGACAAAAGCGGCATCAACGACGTCATGGCAAAATGGTGCCTGAGCCGTCGTTTCCTTGCCGGTCATCCGTGGGTGTTCACTTTCTGCGTCCTGACCGGAACGCTCATCATCGGTTTTCTTGTAGACGGCGTGCCTGCAGCCTTCCTCATCGCGGGCATTCTCTACTCCATGTTCCATGACATCGACATGGAAAAAGGCGACGACTATCCCGCCTATCTTCTTGCAGGCGTCTACATGGCCGGCGTTCTCTCCTTCACCTGCAAACCCTGGGCCGGACAGAACCTCATGGGCATCAGCACTCTGAATGACCTCTCAGCCGGAACCTCCGTCATCACCAATATTTCCGTCATCGCCATCGCCATGCCGGTGTGCATCGCCACGCTTCTTCTCTATACTCTCATCATACGCTTTGTGTTCCGGCCCGACATTTCCCGTCTTGCCAATCTCACTCCGGAATATCTCGACACCATCAGTTCCCAGATCCACATCGGACGCAAGCAGCTCATTGCCGCCTGGGCACTCATCATCTTTCTGCTTCTGATGTTTCTGCCCAACATCCTTCCTTCCGGAACCGCCGTTGCCACATTTTTCGGCAAGTTCAACATGGTCGTCGCCATGGTCGTCATTCTCGGCGTGCTTTCCTTCCTCCGCGTGGACGGAGAACCGGCTTTCGATTTCCACAGCTGCGCTTCCGGCATCAACTGGAACGTGATCTGGATGCTGGCGGCCTCCATCCCTGTGTCCGCAGCCCTGAGCTGCGACGGCGCCGGTCTGAGCAAGGTGCTCAGCGACGCTTTGCACAGCTTCGTCGGCAACGGCAATATTCTTCTCTTCCTTGCCGGATTCATGATCTTCATCAATGTGATGACGCAGTTCACCCACAACGTGACCATCGTGCTCATTGCCATTCCCCTTATCTGGAATCTCAGCCAGAGCACCGGAATCAATCCCGTGGGATTCTCCATCCTCACCTTCCTTGCCGCAGGCGCCGCCTATGCTACGCCCGCAGCCTCCACGGTCGGCGCCCTGTCGTTTGCCAACGGCGAATGGGTAGGTATACGCCGCGCTTTCAGAGCCGGCATCTGCGGCTGCATTGCCGCCATCATCGCCATGCTGTTCCTTGGTCTACCGCTCGTCATGACGACCGTCGGACTCTAAAAAAGATCTTTTTGAAAGGAGATACGTTATGGTCATCGACTTCAGAGTCCGCGCCCCGTTTCCTGCCTATAAGGACAGCTTCTTCACACCGGCTGCGCTTGAACATCTCAACAGCGAGAGCATGCTTCGTGTAGACGCTCCCATATCGCCTTCCGCCACGCAATATTCCATGCCTCTGCTGCTCCAGGAGGCCAACGAAGCAGGCATCGACAAACTGGTGGTGCCCGTTCGCAAGGCAACCGACGGCCGCAACGAAGATCTCGAAGCACTCATCGCCGAATATCCCGACAGGATCATCGGACTTGCCGGCATCGACGTCCGGGATATCGAGGCATCCATTGCCGAAACCGAGCGCTTCGTAGTCAACGGAAACTGCACCGGCATCGTCATGGAGCCGGGCCAGGACAAAACCCCCTGGCTCGTCAATACCGCATGGGCTTTTCCTCTCTATGACTACTGTCAGAAAAACCACATTCCCCTGGCCTTCACCTTCGGCGGCATCATGACGCGCTCCCTGCGCTACTACGCTCCGGAACTCATTGACGATGTCGCCGCCGCCTTTCCCCGTCTGAACATAGCGCTCATGCACGGGGGCTGGCCGTATGTCACGGAGGTATGTCAGATTGCTCTGAACCGTCGCAACGTCTATCTCGCTCCGGACTTCTACATGCTTCGTTCTCCCGGCATGGCGGAGTATGCCATGGCCGCCAACTATCTGCTGCGTGAAAGAGTCATCTTCTCCTCAGCCTACCCCATCATGCCCCTTAAAGGTGCCAAGGAAGGATATGAGAAGCAGCTTCGCGAAGAAGTCAGACCCCTCGTTTTCGGAGAAAATGCGACCCGTTTCCTTGGTCTTTAAACTGTCGAGTCAAGACGCCGATCCCCGACACCGGATACGCTGTTGCCTTCAGCCGTCAACTCCGAAAAGGGACCGGCGACCTTCGGATCCGGATGTCCGAATCTTTACGACGCCACCCGTTCCCACACATTCTTTCTGAGGCAATATGAATACCCAAGTCTTCACATGGATGAAGTGGCTCGTCACCGTGCTGCTGCCCATCGGCATACAGCTCATTCCTGCGAGCGACGCCTTCCCCGCTCCCATGCGGGAATTTCTGGTATCCACCATTTTCGTCATTCTTCTGGCAGCGTTTGAACTGCTGCCGAACATGCTTGTCGGCCTGCTCCTGCCCGTCGCCTACGTCATTACGGGTACGGTTCCCACGTCCACGGCTCTCGGCATCTGGTCCGGCAACTTCATGATATTCATGATCGTCGGCGGCATGATCTTCGCCAATGCTCTGGACGAAAGCGGTCTTCTGAACCGTATCGTACTCTGGGCAGGAACCAAATGCCACGGCAGCCTGCTCAAGCTCCTCATGGCTCTGATGATTGCCGGACTCGTGGTCATGGTCGTATCCTTCACCAACGGCTGGATGGTCACCATCGTGCTCTGCTACGGCGTGGTCAAAGCCCTTAAACTGGAAAACACCAGCGAAGGCATCCTCATCATGATCGTGGCGCAGATCGTTTCCACCGCTGCCCTGAACTTCATCTACAGTCCCGTGACAGTCGGACTCTGGGGCGGCGGAGTTAAGATGGTGGTCAAGGACTTCGACATGAGCTGGTGGACGCTCACCGTCTATAATCTGCCGTTTATCGTTATACAATTCATCATCGTCTACATCTTCTACAAGATATACAAGCCGTCTCCCTATCTCAAAGGCGGTGCCCAGTACTTTGAAAAGGAGTACGCAACCCTCGGAAAGGTAACCGTCAAAGAAAAGAAGGCCATCGTTCTGACCATCCTTCTCTTCGCTTATATCATCACGCAGCCGCTGCACAAGTTTGACATCAATTACGGCTTCATCATCATTCCCATGCTGTTCTTCCTGCCCGGCATAGATGTGGCGACAAAGAAAAAATCCCTCGACACCGTTAACTTCGGCTTCATCGTATTCATTGCCTCCTGCATGAGCATCGGCGGCATAGGTGCTGCCGTAGGCATAGGTCCCGCCATCAGCACCTACATCACTCCCATGCTTACAGGATGCCCCATCCCGGTATTCCTTTTCCTGTGCATCATCTTCGGCATCATCATGAACATCCTCATGACGCCGTCCGCCATGCAGGGCATGTTCCCCGGACCACTGGCCGCCCTTGGCACCGGACTCAACATTTCCTATCCGCTGCTACCTTTCATGTGCATGTTCTTCGCCAACGACATGGTCTTCTTCCCCTACGAAAATGCATATCTGCTGGTGCTGTTCGGCTTCGGGGTCATGTCCATGAAGGACTTCATGAAGTACAACATCATCAAGATGGTGGTCACGCTGATTCTGTTCTGGATCATCGTCCTGCCCTTCTGGTATGCGATGGGCCTGATCTGATGTGAGGACGGCGTCCGCACGCTCTCCCCCAATCCGTGCGGACGCCCTTTTCCGATCTTCGTCTTCTTACTTTCAACAGTTGCAAGGAGTCTCTGATGAAAATCATCGACGTTCGCCTGCGTCCTCCGTTTCAGCCCTATCTGGGCGAGGGCAATATGTTCGACATGGAAGCCGACAACCCCTTTGCTCTGAAAAACTTTTATAAGAATTTCGGCATGAACCTTTCCGATTCCATGCGTGAGGCATCCATGGAAAAACTGTTCGAGGAAATGGATCGTGCCGGAGACATGAAAGGTGTGGTCTCCATCCGCAGAAATGCCAGAGGCTATGAAAACGAATCACTCGTAGAACTGCTTGCACAGTATCCCGACCGTTTTTTCGGCGCCTGCGGCATCCATCCCGACAGCAGTCCGGAAACCATAGCCACGCTTCAGCACTATGTGATCGACGGCCCCTGCATCACCGCGTTCATGGAACCGGGATTTCATGGTGTCATGATCGACGATGAAAAGCTCTTTCCCACCTATGGCTTCTGCGAAGAACATCATATTCCGCTTCTGATCTCCTTCGGAGGCTTTCATGGTTCCACGGATGAATTCTGCAGACCCATCCACGCCGGCCACGTTGCAGCGGCCTTCCCCAATCTGAAAATTGCTCTCTGCCATGCAGGCTGGCCCTGGGTGGAACATGCCGTCTGGCTGGCCTTCCGCTACCCCAACATTTACCTCTCTCCCGACATCTACGCCCTTCATGCCGCGGGTGCTCAGTCCTACATCGAAGCGGCCAACTATATGCTGCGCGACAAGATTCTCTACGGTTCCGCCTATCCCTGTGTGGACGTGGAAAGCTCCGTGGCCATGTATCTTGAGAAACTGCGTCCGGAAGTCGTGGAAAACATCATGTACAAAAATGCTGAAAGATTCTTCGGACTGAACTGACAAGCCTTCCCTCAGACCATTTTCAGAAAGGCCATTAAGGCTCCTGTCTTCTGAAAATGCTGATGCCGGGCTTCGTTCGGCGTATTCTTCCGTTCCGTGCAAGGACCGTCGCTACAGTGCTGCGGTCCTTTCCTTTTTTAATTTCTCCTTTCAACGACGCAATGGACACAAAAAAGGGCTTCGATGATCACGACCCTGATCATCGAAGCCCTCGGTAATGGCAGAAAGCCGTCTTACAGCAGGTGCGCGCGAAGATCGGCACCATCCCGCGGAGAAAGCATGGCGGGCGCAATGTCGAATACGGTTCTTGCTCCGGTCTCACCCTTCTGCGCCAGACGGTAGGCGGCACGGGCATAGGCTGCCAGAACGCTGGAAGTAAATTCAGGATTGGAACCGAGTTTCAGGGAATACTCGATGACGTGCTTGGTCTCACCGTTTACGCCGGTGCAACCGGTGCGGATGACGAAGCCGCCGTGAGGAATGCCCTTATGATCACGGTCAAGCTCTTCCTGCGTGATGAAGGTCACCGTGGTATCATAATCGGCAAAGTAGTTGGGCATGGTCTTGATTTCATGCTCAATGGCAGCCTTGTCCGCACCCTCGGCGGCCACAACGAAACATTCGCGGGTATGCTTCTGGCGGGTGGTAAGCTCAGGATTGTTGCCGCTGCGCACGGCTTCCATGGCAGCAGGCACGGGCACGGTGTACTGGCGCGCATCAAGAACGCCCTTCACACGACGGATGGCATCGGAATGCCCCTGACTGACACCACGTCCCCAGAATGTGTAGTCATGTCCGTCGGGAAGAATGCAGTTAGCATACAGACGATTCAGAGAAAACATTCCGGGGTCCCAGCCCACGGAAATGATACCGATGGTGCCCGCCTTGCGGGCCGCCTCATCCACGTGCTCGAAATGAGCGGGAATGTTGGCATGCGTATCGAAGCTGTCCACCACATTGAACATGGCGGCAAGGGCCGGAGTCTGTTCGGGAAGATCGGTGGCGCTGCCGCCGCAGAGTATCATCACGTCAATACGCCCTTTCCACTGCTCCACATCTGCAAGTGAGCAGACGGGAACACCTTCGGTGAGGATCTTGACAGCGGAAGGATCACGACGGGAAAAAACCGCCACCAGCTCCTGATCGGGATTGGCGGCAACGGCCAGTTCAACGCCACGGCCGAGATTGCCGTAGCCTACGATGCCGATTCTGATCTTGGACATGAATGTAAACTCCATCATGAAGGTTTTGCTGACTTTTTTTGAACGATA
>CALUTB010000013.1 GCA_944323575.1 uncultured Mailhella sp.
CTCCACGGCAGACGGTCGGCGCGCAGGAAGGAAGCGCCGGCGCTTTCCTCGCAGCCCAGGCAGCAGGTGCCTGAGTGCAGACCGGGCACGAACCACTTGAAGCCCACGGGCACTTCCATGACGGAGCGGCCGTAGGATTCGGCCACGCGGTTGAGCATGGAGCTTGTGACCACGGTCTTGCCGATGGCGGCGTCGGGACGCCAGGCTCTGCGGAAGCCGTCTCTGCCGTCGCGGATGAGGAAGTCCACGACCACGGAGAGGTAGTGGTTGGGATTCATGAGTCCTTCGGGGGTGACGATACCGTGTCTGTCGGAGTCGGGATCGCAGGCGAATGCGATGTCGAAGCGGTCCTTCAGCTTGAGCAGCTCGGCCATGGCATAGGGAGAGGAGCAGTCCATGCGGATCTTGCCGTCGTGGTCGAGGGGCATGAAGCGGAAGGTGGGATCGTATTGATTGTTGGTGTTTTCTATGCTGAGACCGTATGTTTCCGCGATGGGTTCCCAGTAGGCGAGACTGGCGCCGCCGAGGGGGTTCACGCCGAGTCTGAGTCCGGAAGAGGCGATGGCGGCAAAGTCGATGACGTTGCGCAGATCGTTCACGTAGCAGGAGACGTAGTCATGATCCTGCACGAGTCCGGAGCGCAGAGCCTTGTAGAGGCTGATGCGCTTCACGTCTCTGTTGCCGTCCTCAAGGAGCTGATTGGCGCGATCCTGGATGCGTGCGGTGAGCGTGGTGTCGGCCGGACCGCCGTGGGGAGGATTGTACTTGAAGCCGCCGTCCTGAGGCGGATTGTGGGAAGGCGTGATGACGATGCCGTCCGCGGTGGCCGTGGACTGGCGGTTCCAGCTGAGAATGGCGTGGGAGATGGCGGGCGTGGGCGTGTAGCCGTGGCCGGTCTGGACCATGGTCACGACGCCGTTGGCGGCGAGCACTTCCAGAGCGGTGCGCCATGCCGGTTCGGACAGGGCGTGCGGATCCTTGCCGAGGAAGAGCGGTCCGGCGATGCCCTCGGCCTTGCGCACGTCGCAGACGGCCTGGGTGACGGCAAGAATGTGGGCTTCATTGAAGCTGGTGCGCAGGGAGGAGCCGCGATGACCGGAGGTGCCGAAGCTGACGGCCTGTTCCGGGATGTCCGGAGAGGGTTCGAAGGTATAGTAGGAGGATATGAGCGCGGGAATGTCGGTGAGCTGGTCGGGGCGGGGAAGCCGGCCCGCCTGAGGATCGAGAGCCATGATACATCTCCAGAAAGTGGCAGAGGTGACAGAATGTGCTGCGGCACAGAATACGCCAAAAGACGGAGCTTGTTAATATAAAAGAGCGCGCCGGAAAGGACGGCGGAAGAAATTTTCGTGTCGCTGAAGCGTTCGGAGAGAAGGCATGGCAGAAAGGCGCAGGACGGGAAAGGAGGGAGAAGGCGCGTTCGGACGGGACTGTCTGCGCCGGTCAGCGCGGGTGTTCCAGGCTCCAGATATAGATGCGTCTTTCCCTGTCGACGGCATCGGGCAGCAGCAGACGCAGGCAGGCATGGAAGGCGGGGCCGTGATTCATGGCTCTCAGATGGCACAGTTCGTGGCAGAGCACGTAGTCGATGAGAGGCAGGGGCATGGCGATGAGCTGTTCGGCAAGGATGATGTTTCCCCGGACGGAGCAGCTTCCCCAGCGTCTTCTGAGGGAGCGCACGGCAAGGGAGCGCACGGCGGCGTCGTCTCCGAGCAGCGCGCAGGCCCGGCGCTCCATGCGGGCGAGGCGGCGTCCGAGCACCAGCGCGGCCGTTTCCCTGCGCCAGCGGCGGAAGGATCGTTCCATGGTGTTTTCATCCGGGTCGCGTCCGGGACAGGGCAGCTTCAGGCGGTGACCTTCGAATCCGGCTCTGACGCCCCGGATGAGGGGCACGGCATGCAGAAGAAAGGGGCGGCCGAGAAAGAACACGGGTTCTCCCTCCTTAAAAACGGAAGGCGTGCCGCGGTGGGACGTGAAGAAATCGCGTTTGCTGCGTATCCAGTCGAGGCGGGAGAACAGGAAGGCGAACACTTTTTCCTCGGACAGTCCGGCAGGCGCTCTGACCACGACGGAACCGTCGGAGCGGATGGTCATGCGCAGGGTCCGGCAGCCGTCGCGCTGAAAGAGAAAGAGCACGTCCGTACCGGGAAGCAGCATCTGCCGCTCCTCTCTGATTCGGCGTGCATTTCCTTCGGGCCGGATGCGTCGGCGCTGCGCGGTCAGCATAGCCACCTGCGGCTTGAGGGCAGAAGGAGGCAGACGGTGCCTGCGATCATGAGTGCGGCGAGAACGGCCATGAGCAGGGGATCGGCGCCTTCGGCGCCGGGCAGGGCGCGGAACATTTCAAGGAGGGAGAGAAGGCAGCAGCAGCCCCAGGCCGGAACGAAGCCGACATTGCCGCGTTCGGCGATGACGTAGCGCAGCGCGAAGAAGCGCCAGCCCTCGCAGATCATGTCGAGTCCGCCCGTATGGAGCACGGCAGAGCCTATGCCCTCCGTCGGGGTGAAGGGGAGCAGAAAGAGCATGAGCACGAGCGCGAGCGAGATCGCGCCGAAGGCGCGCACGGAGCGGGGCGCGGGAAGGGCCGGTCCGGACCGCGGCAGAAGCAGGGAGACGGTCTTGTAGGAGACGTAGAGCAGCGGACAGGAAAAGACCGGTGCGATGGTGAATGCCGCCATGGGCAACATGATGTCGGGCAGATGAATCCAGTCGAAGAACGCTCTGGCGCAGAGCAGGAAGAAGATCGCACACAGAGCGAAGGAAAGAAGCACGGCGCGGGCCGTCTCGCGCAGGATCACGGAAAGCGGTCTCGTGTGATCGGGCCAGACGTACAGGGCCGGAGGCAGAACCAGCGAAAGCGCACAGATCAGCGCAAAGCCCGTCCAGCCCGGCTGGGGGGAGAGGCAGTCGGTCAGGGAGTGCAGATCGGCGCAGACGAGAAGAAGCCATCCCGTCGCGGGGATGGCTGCCAGAGTCAGGACAAGAACGGAGAAGCAGCGCGAAAGAACGATCATTCTTCGGCGGCGAGACGCTTGAGCAGGTCTTCCATGCCCACGACGCCCACGAGTCGTCCGTCCTTCTGGACGGGCAGCGTGTAGTAACGCTGTTCCACCATGAGGGTGGCGATCTCATCCACCGTGGTTTCGGGCGTGATGGCGTGCGGATCGGTGCTCATCACCTCGCCGACGGTGCTTGCGGCCATGCGGCGCAGCTCGCGGGAGAACTTGCCCGGCATCTGCATGGGAATGGCGCCGCCGAGCAGCAGGAAGTAGCCGGGAGTTTCCAGCTTCTTGTCCAGCGAGATGAGGTCGGACTGCGTGAGAATGCCGATGAGTCTGTCGTTCTCGACGACGGGAAGCCCGTTGAAGTGTCCGTCAAGCAGCAGGCGTGCCGCATCACGCAGCGTGGTCTCGCGCGTGACGGTGACGGGGGTCGTGGTCATGATATCGGCGGCAGTCTTCATGATGATCCTCCGGATTGGAAGGTTTGTGGAAGGGGCGTCTGCTGCGGCCGGATGCGCAGAAGACGCGGTCCCTTGCGGAACGGACGTTCGTTCCGCATCACGGGGCGAGGCGTCTTTCCGGAGGCATCTTCGGTCAAGACGGCGGGCACAACCCCGGGTCCTTACCTGCATTAAAGAGTGAACCGCCTGATCTGTCAAGACATCCGGCCGCCTCCCGGAAAGGGACGGGGCCGGATGCTCGTGTTTTTCAGAAAAAGGAGAGCCGGACTAGTCCGGAAGAACGGCGTTGACGCAGGAGAGGGCGTTCAGCGTGCGCGGAAAGCCGATGAGGGGAAGCGCCGTTTCCAGAGCCGCGCTGAGGTCGTTTTTGTCGTTGCCCACGCTGACGTTGCCCTGAATGTGGCTCTTCACCTGCGCTTCGCATCCGCCGAGAGCGCTAATGACGGAGAAGGTCAGAAGCTCGCGTTCCTTGAGATCCAGGCCGCGGCGCGTATAGATGTCGCCGAAGCAGAAGGCGGAAAGATGCGTGACCATGATCGTCTTCTGATTGTCGGCAGCGGCGGCGTGCATGGCGTCGATGGCGTCGCCGAAGATGCGCTTCTGCACGGCGAGTCCGTCACGGAAGCGGCTTTCCTCCGTGACCGTGGACTGATTCTCCAGCGGCAGCGCGACGCCGTGCTTCTGAAAGACGCCGTTCACGGCGCGGACGGCGGCTTCGGTCCGGGGAAAGCCCGCGTAGGGCGCGCACTGATAGACGGCTTCCCGGATCTTCACGGGAGGTACGCCGTCTTTGAGGGCGGCGTCGACGGCGCTTTCGATGTCGTCCGCGGCCTGAAGCGCGGTGAGCACGGAGATCGTCACCAGATGCCGGAGTTCGGGGGAAAGGACGCCGGAACCGGACATGAGCCTGTCGCGCATGGCGATAAGATCGGGATCGGTCCGCCTGAGGGAAGATTCGGCGTCGTCAGAATGCTGAGAGTATGCGTTCATCATGGGGTCTGCTCCGA
Source organism: uncultured Mailhella sp. (assembly GCA_944323575.1). Lineage (GTDB taxonomy): Bacteria > Desulfobacterota > Desulfovibrionia > Desulfovibrionales > Desulfovibrionaceae > Mailhella. The sequence continues at coordinate 4,471 of CALUTB010000013.1, forward strand.
AAGGGGCTTCCGCAGCATGGGCGGAAGGAAGGAAAGAAGACTGGGGTGCGGCAAGCATGAGAAGAAGGACGAGAACCCGGTGGAAGAGGGGTGGGAAGACGGATCTGGTCATGGAAGCTCCCTGGGTGAAGGTTGATACGGGCGGGGCGCTTTCGTGCGCATGCCTGTCGTCAACGCCCCGTCACGGAGAAAACATAGAACTGTCTCCGGCGCGGGGATAGTGACGTTTCCCTCTTTTTCTTGCCTGAAACTGCCTCGGACGCATTTTCCGGCGGTTCTGCCGGTTCCTTCGGAGGAATGGTCGGGCGCTGCTGCCGGAGGTCGGGCGGAGGGCCTTTTTGCCGTGAGTTTTTTCTCTTCCGCTTTCCGGAAAAAGAGAAGAATGCGGCCGCCGAGGTCGGAAGGAAAAAAATATAAAGAAATTTTATTTTTATAACATATTGAAATAATTAATAATAAATAAAAGAATCCGGAATGTGTCGAAAAAAAATGCGTTTTGCCCCTTTTCAAGTCCGAAAGCGGGCTTATTTATGGTTCGTCGCCGGGAAGATACCTTCCGGCGGCGTCGTTTCCGACGTTCTTTCCTTATGTTTCATCCGGCTCTGCCGGGGTGCGTCGGAAGCCGATTCCTTACAACAAAATTTTCTGGGAGGATATGGGTAATGAAACCCCTGAATGACCGTGTGCTCGTGAAACGCCTTGAATCCGAAGAAAAGACCGCCGGTGGTCTGTTCATCCCCGATGCCGCCAAGGAAAAGCCCTCAAAGGGTGAAATCATTGCCTGCGGCCCCGGCAAGCTGAATGACAAGGGCGAACGCGTCGCCATGGAAGTGAAGCCCGGCGACGTCGTGCTCTTCGCCAAGTATGCCGGCACCGAGATCAAGGTCAACGGCGCCGATCACATCATCATGCGCGAAGAAGACATTCTCGCCATCCTCGACTAATTCCGACCAACTTCCTCTATTTTTTCAGGAGAACAAATCATGTCTGCTAAAGAGATTCTTTTCGATGCCAAGGCCCGCGAGCGTCTGGCCCTTGGTGTGGATAAGCTTGCCAACGCCGTGAAGGTCACCCTCGGCCCCAAGGGCCGCAACGTGCTCATTGAAAAGGCCTACGGCGCTCCCGTCATCACCAAGGACGGCGTGACCGTGGCCAAGGAAATCGAACTGGAAGACAAGTTCGAGAACATGGGCGCCCAGCTCGTGCGCGAAGTGGCCTCCAAGACCAACGACGCTGCCGGCGACGGCACCACCACCGCCACCGTTCTGGCTCAGGCCATTTATCATGAAGGCGTGAAGCTCGTGGCCGCCGGCCGCAACCCCATGCCCATCAAGCGCGGCATCGACAAGGCCGTGGCCGCCGTCACCGCTGAGCTCGGCAACATTGCCAAGCCCACCCGCGACCAGAAGGAAATCGCCCAGGTCGGCACCATTTCCGCCAACTCCGATCCCACCATCGGCAACATCATTGCCGAGGCCATGAGCAAGGTGGGCAAGGAAGGCGTCATCACCGTTGAAGAAGCCAAGGGCCTCGAAACCACTCTGGAAACCGTGGAAGGCATGCAGTTCGACCGCGGCTACCTCTCCCCCTATTTCGTGACCGACGCCGAAAAGCTGGTGTGCGATCTTGAGAATCCCTTCATTCTGCTCCAGGAGAAGAAAATCTCCGGCATGAAGGAAATGCTGCCCGTGCTCGAGCAGGTCGCCAAGATGAACCGTCCTCTGCTCATCATCGCCGAAGACGTGGAAGGCGAAGCTCTGGCCACCCTCGTGGTGAACAAGCTGCGCGGCACGCTGCAGGTGGCAGCCGTCAAGGCTCCCGGCTTCGGTGACCGCCGCAAGGCCATGCTGCAGGATATCGCCATTCTCACCGGCGGTACCGTGGCTTCCGAAGAAATGGGCGTCAAGCTTGAAAACTTCACCCTGGCCAACCTCGGCAGTGCCAAGCGCGTGCACATCGACAAGGACAACACCACCATCGTCGACGGCGCCGGTCAGTCCGCCGACATCAAGGCCCGTGTCGCTCAGATCCGTGCCCAGATCGCCGACGCCACGTCCGACTATGATCGCGAAAAGCTGCAGGAACGTCTGGCCAAGCTGGTCGGCGGCGTAGCCGTGATCAAGGTCGGTGCTGCGACCGAAACCGAAATGAAGGAAAAGAAGGACCGCGTCGAGGACGCCCTCAACGCGACCCGCGCCGCCGTTGCCGAAGGCATCGTGCCCGGCGGCGGTACCGCCTACATCCGCTGCCTGCCCGCTCTTGACGACATCGAGGCTTCCGAGGAAGAAATGGCCGGCGTGAACATCGTCCGCCGCGCTCTGGAAGAACCTCTCCGTCAGATTGCCGCCAACGCCGGCTTTGAAGGCTCCGTGGTGGTGGAAAAGGTGCGCGAAGGCAAGGACGGCTTCGGTTTCAATGCCGCCACCGGTGAATACGAAGACCTCCTGGCTGCCGGCATCATCGACCCCAAGCAGGTGTCCCGCTTCGCCCTGCAGCATGCCTCTTCCGTGGCCGCCCTGCTGCTGACCACCGAATGCGCCATTGCTGAACTGCCCAAGCCCGAACCTGCGGCTCCTGCTGCTCCCGGTATGGGCGGCGGCATGGGTGGCATGTACTGATAGAAAATGCACGACGGGCTTCGGCCCGTCGCATCCGATGGAAAAAGGGAGAACTGCCTGCGCGGTTCTCCCTTTTTTCGTACCGGCTTCTGCCTGGCGGCACCGAGAAGAGGAAAAAGACCCATGACGGAATATGACGATCAGGGAAGAAAAATAGTGGAACCGGAAATCGTGACCGACGAGAAGTTTCGCAGTGCGTATTCCGAGGAGGCGTTTCACAGCAAGCTGCTGCGTTTTGCCGGCGTCATAGGGCGGGAAGGACTGCGTTCGGCGCTCATCCTTTATTATACGTTGCAGAGGAAGGATCTTCCGGCCAGGACACGCGCCATCATTCTCGGCGCGCTGGGTTATCTGATCCTTCCGGCCGACGTCGTGCCCGACATCATTCCGGTGCTCGGCTTCACCGACGACATAGGCATTCTTGCGGCCGCACTTGCGGCCGTGGCCATGTATGTGGACGACGCGGCCGGAGCGAAGGCGGACGCGGCGCTGGAACGCTGGCTGGGAGCGGCGGAGAAGCTGCTCCGGAAGAAGTGAGGGCAGGGGCGGAACCGAACGAAATGCCGAACATGCCTGCACGGTGTCCGGTCTTTGTCCGCCCCCTGCCTGAGCCGGGCACGGTTCCGTCCTCGGAGGGCGTCCGGCCCGCGGATACGATCCGCAGATTTTGGAACGCGCGGTTTTTTTCTCGAAAAAAAGCTTGCCATCGGGATAAAAACGGGATATGAACGTCCTTCGTATGTCCGATAAGGACATCCACAGCACTTGCCTGTAATGGAAAAAGTCGCCTTTCTTCCGGAGAGGCGCACCTGCACCGACAGACGGGAACAGGTCGTCATGCCTGCCAGCATCATTCAGGGATGTGCGCCGCATACGCGGTTCCGGTTCATCGTTTTACCTGTAAGTATGGGAAGCAGGCTTCATTTCTGACCCGTTTTTCGGAGGTTTTAATGTACGCTATTGTTGAAGTGCTCGGCAAGCAGTACCGCGTTCAGGAAGGCACCAAGGTGGTTGTCGACCTCATGGACGCTGAAAAGGACAGCGAAGTGTCCCTCGACCGCGTGCTCATGATCGGCGGCGAAAACACCAAGATCGGCACCCCCGTTGTGGAAGGCGCCAAGGTGACCGCCAAGGTCGTTGATCACATTCTCGGCGACAAGATCGTGGTGTTCAAGCACAAGCGCCGCAAGGCCGAACGCCGCACCCAGGGCCACCGTCAGGAATACACCGTTCTTACTGTTACCGGTATTGTCGCCTAACGGGCGTACCGCTATTTTCCAAGGAGTTTCATCATGGCACATAAAAAAGCAGGCGGCAGCTCCCGCAACGGTCGTGACAGTGAAGGTCAGCGCAGAGGCGTGAAGCGCTTCGGCGGTCAGCACGTTCTTGCCGGCAACATCATTGTTCGTCAGCTCGGCACCGTGGTTTATCCCGGCGCCAATGTCGGCATGGGCCGCGATTACACCCTTTTCGCCAAGTGCGACGGCGTGGTGAAGTTCGAAAAGTTCTTCCGCAAGCGTCGCGTGCACAAGCGCGTGAGCATCGTGCCCGCGGAAGCTGCGGCGTAATTGCGCTTCGGCTTGTGATGTATGGGGGCGAGAAGGGCCGAGGCTCTTCTCGCCCTTTGTGTCTTTTCGGGGAAGCGGGCCTTTTCACCCGGATTCAACGGCTCGTCCGTCGTCATCCCCTTCGGTATCCGGCGCACGGTCACGGCGTGCGGGTCCGGCAGAAGACGCGGTTTTCAACGCTGCGCATGCTGCAGAACACCGTGAAGCCAGTCGAGAGGAAAGTATATGAAATTTGTGGATGAAGCCACCATTCAGGTCAAGGCCGGCAAGGGAGGAAACGGCTGCGTGTCCTTCCGCCGGGAGAAGTTCGTGGCCAAGGGCGGTCCCGACGGCGGCAACGGCGGCGACGGCGGCAATGTGTACGCCAGAGCCTCGAACCGTCTGTACAGTCTGTACGATTTCCGTCTGAAGCGCATCTATGAGGCTCCCAACGGTCAGGGCGGCATGGGCAGTCAGTGCGACGGCCACAAGGGCGAGGATCTCATCATTGAGCTTCCCGTCGGAACGCAGCTTTACGAGCGTACCGGCGAGGGAGAAACACTCTTTGCCGACATCTCCGATCCGGACAAACCGGTGCTGCTTGCGGCCGGAGGACGCGGAGGCAAGGGCAACGAGCATTTCAAGTCCTCCACCATGCGCGCGCCCCGCTTTGCCCAGAAGGGCGAGCCCGGCGAGGAGCGCTCCTTTCGTCTGGAACTCAAGATACTCGCGGACGCGGGGCTTCTGGGACTTCCCAATGCGGGCAAGTCCACCTTTCTGTCGAAGGTGTCCGCGGCCCGTCCCAAGATCGCGGACTATCCCTTCACCACGCTGACCCCCAATCTCGGCGTGCTCATCGACGAGTGCGATCCCGACCGTCGCATGGTCATTGCCGACATTCCCGGACTCATTGAAGGTGCGCATGCCGGTCAGGGCCTCGGAGACCGTTTTCTTCGTCATGTGGAGCGCACGCGTTTTCTGGTGCACATTCTCAGCGTGGAGGACGTGGATCCGGAAGCGGACAATCCCTGGGAGGGATTTGATCTCATCAATGAGGAGCTGGCCTGTTTTGATCCCGAGCTTGCGAAGCGTCGTCAGATCGAGGTGATCAACAAGATCGACCTGCGTACGCCCGAACAGTTGGAAGCGCTGAAGGCCCGTGCCGAAGCCGACGGACGCGACATCGTGTTCATATCCGCGCGAGAGGAAATGGGACTGGACGCCCTGGTGGATCGTATGTGGAAGATGCGCGATGAGCTGGATTTCCATGAACCGCTTGTCCGGTATGAGGACGAGGTGGTGGTGGACGAAGAATTTCCCGACATTGAAGTGATATGGACGCGTGAATGATGGGTACCCGTGAAAAGACGCTCGCCTCGGCGCATACGCTGGTGGTGAAGGTAGGCAGCGCGGTGCTGACCACATCCGACGGTCTGCATCTTTCCGTGATGTACAGTCTCGTGGAGCAGATTGCTCGGCTGGTGCGTCAGGGCAGACGGGTGTGTCTGGTGAGTTCCGGAGCAGTGGCGGCAGGCCGGACGGCGCTGCCGGAGCGCGGCCGCAGCGTGGAGGGCCTTTCCGGCAGGCAGGCTCTTGCCGCCATCGGACAGGGCTGTCTCATGCGCGAGTATGAACATGCCTTTGCCGCTCAGGGACTTCTGTGCGCGCAGGTGCTTCTGACTCGCGACGATCTGCGCAGCCGTCCCCGTTTTCTCAATGCCCGCAACACGTTCATGAATCTGCTCGACTGGGGCGTGGTGCCCATCGTCAATGAGAACGACACCGTGGCCGTGCAGGAGCTGAAGTTCGGCGACAACGATCAGCTGGCGAGTCTTCTTCTGAATCTTGTGGAAGGCGAGCTGTACATCAATCTGACGAGCGCCGACGGCGTGCTTGCCGCCAATCCCGAATCGGCGAAGCCCGGCGAGGTCATTCCCTATCTCGACAGCATTGAGCACATCGCCGATCTGGACATAGAGTCTCTGTGCGGAGCCAAGACCAGCGTGGGAACCGGAGGTATGCGTTCCAAGCTCATGGCCGCGCGCAGAGCGGCGCAGCTCGGCGTGCCCACGCTCATTCTGCCGGGACGGCGCGCCGACATTCTCGACCGCGCTTTTGCCGGCGAAAGAGTGGGCACATGGATTGCGCCGGCAACGCAGGCCGTGTCGCGCCGCAAGTACTGGATGGCCTATCAGTCCGAGCCGCAGGGAAGCGTGTTCGTGGATGAAGGCGCGGCCGTGGCGCTGGAAGAGAAGGGCGGCAGTCTGCTGCCGGGCGGCGTGATCGGCGTGGAAGGCGTGTTCGAACCGGGCGCGCTCGTGCGCGTCGTGTGCGGAGAGCATGCCGTAGGCGTGGGCCTGACCAACTATTCTTCGGAGGAACTGGACCGCATCAAGGGACTCAAGCGTGTGGAAGTGGCCGCAGCGCTCGGCAATGCACATTATCCCGAGGTCATCCATCGCGACAATCTTCTGATCAACGCCGCCGTGTGAAGATCATAAAAGAGACCGGTACCAGAGAAGTGCCGGTCTTTTTTATGTCGTGTAACATATTGTCTGCGGCTGACGGCGCGTTTGCTGCACGTTTTTTCGCACTTCACCTTATCGACCGTTATGTTTCGCCCCCGGGCACAAAGCCGCATGACGCGTCGGGGCTGAGCACATCAGACGAACATTCCGAAATTGTTCATGGTGGAAGCGCTGTCCGCAGGTGCTTCTGAGGTTTCGATGCCGTCGGCAAGTTCGGTCAGTTTCTTTTTCCATACCGTGACCTGAGCAAGGAAGCCGTTGACGGCTTCTTTCAGATCGTCATCGGTCATCGTGTCGTCATAGCGCTTCCACAGGACGACTTTCTCCAGCTTGTCATGAATGGCAAAGGCCGCACCCCCGGTCTCTGCGCCGAGAAGCGAAGCCTTGAGCAGCATAAGACAGGCTTCCTTGCCGAGTTCGGAAGCACTGCCGATTTCGCAGTACATCAGCAGGGAGTGGTCTTCTTCATCATGGGTGAAGGTGATTTCGTGCTGACTGTCGAAAAGCAGCGAGCAGCTGCTGTCCACATCCGGGGCCAGATGATCGATGCCGATGGAGGAACCGAAGCGTTCCAGGGTCATGGTCCATTTCATGAAGAAACTCCTTGCTGAGCGCGATGCGTTGGAGGTGTGCGAAAATCGGAGATGCCGCGGCCTGCGGGGAGAACGCGGCACGGACACGCGTTGCGTCCGCGCCGCATTTCTTTGTCGTTACGGCCGGTAGTACCTGGAGAGCAGGGGGAAGAGGTCGGCATTGTCCGCGATGGTCTTTTCCATGTTCCGCACGAAGGTGTCGGCGTCGATGGTCCACTCGTCGGCGAACTTCTGGGCCACGCCGGCAAGCAGATCTCTGCGCTGCTGCATATAGCTTTCGGCGACGGGAGCCGGAGCCGTTCCCGCTTCCATGACGAGCTTGTCCAGCACGTTGCGGGCCTGACAGAGCGGGTTGGTGAGGCGCTGCAGAAGGTCTGCTTCCACGGCAAGCTGCTGGCGAATCTCCCGTGCTTCAGCGGTCGGCTTTTCTCCGCCGCGACCGTGCAGGAAGGCGAAGCGCTCGGGATCGAACTGCTGCGTACGACCGATATCCAGAGAGTCCGCCGCATTGAGCAGCATGGCCTCCAGCGTCTGGCCGCGATGCGCGTCGATGCTGTCTCCGACGGCCTGCTCGTAAGTTGCGCCCAGGGTATCGTTGCCGAAGGCCGCCTTCATGGCGTCCACGGTCATGCCTGCGCTGCGGGCTTCCCAGCGGTCCTGCCCGCCGCCCTGCCTGCCGAGATCGTGCCCGGTAATGCCGCAGAGAACGGCGTTGCGGTCCATGCTGACGCCCTGTTCTTCGAGAATGGAACACATGGCCGACGCAAAGATGAATGCGCGGGCGATGTGGCCGCGTCCGTGCACGGACGTGCCGCGTTCGAAGGTCTGCTCATGGTTGATGTAGGCGTCCAGATTGTTGACGAGGAAGGCTCTGCGGCCTGCGCCGTCCGCAGGCAGGGCTTCGGGATGCGCGGCAGCCGGGAAGGGCGGATAGCCGGGATGCAATCTGTCCAGCGCCGCCGCGGTTTCCGGAGCCACGCTGTGCAGGGCCTGGCGCGCGGACTGCGGAATCAGGGACAGCTCGGCGGAGAATTCCGGCATGCCCGTAAAGCCGACGCCGGCAAGCCTTGCGGTATTGGCGGCATTGCGCTGCATGAGCAGAATCGTGGCGTTCATGATGCCGAAGTCGTCGGCGTCGTTTATGGCCTCGTCGCCGGAACGCTGACCGATCTGTATGAGCTGGGCCATAAGCTGCTGATGGTCGGGCGAGAACAGGCGTTCATGCAGACGGCTCATGGCTTCTTTGTTCATGCCGGGATTGCCGTGTTCCAGAAGGGCCAGCGACATGAAGGAGATGCGGTCGAGTTCGGCGGTCTTGTCGTCCGCGCCGAAGTCCTTGTCGCCGAGACGTTCGATAAAGGCGTTGAGGTCTTCAGACGCCTTCTTCATGAGTTCGCCGGTACGCTGGAACAGCTCGCTTGCGGAAGGAGCGGGATCGACGTTCGCTATGTCGTTCAGGAGGGCTGCCTGCGCCGTGGCATGCGTATGGATGATGCGCAGCTCTTCCGGCGAGCGCAGAGCCTTGGCGCTGCATACCCAGTGAGCGAAGGCGGCCTTCTGGGCCTCGGTGGAGAACGGCAGCTGATTCAGTTCCTTCAGCAGCTCGGCCTTCTGCTGCAGTATCGGCATGGCGGCTTCCCGGAAGGCCAGACGAACCAGCATCTTCGGATCGTGGATTGCCTCGTTCTTCAAGCCCATGTGTCTCTGCAGTGTCTGCTGAAACTTGGAAGCCAGAAGACCAAGGGCGTTGCCTTCAAGGCGCAGCATGCCCGGATCGAGGCCTGCATCCAGCCCTTCCTCTGCCGCGAGGGCGGCAATATGTCCGCTGAGGTTGAGGAGCACGGCTTCGGATTCGGCCTCGATGGCATTCGTGTCGAGGTGGCCGAGATGGAAAGTTTCCTCCTCGGCGTATACGGCGCTGATCGCTTCCACTTCCTCGGCCAGATCGTAGTTCCCGATGATGTTGACGTGTATGCCCGTGCGCTGCTCAAAGGCGGCCATGCGCGCACGGACCTCCGCCTGGTTTGCTCTCGGTATGTCGTTGATGTCGATGCGGATTTCGGCGATGTCGCGGGAGGGAACGAGGGGACCCTGGATCTGCGCTTCGAGGTACTGCGCACCGGTGAGATGGACGCGGGGATGGCTGCCGTCCGCACTCTTCATGGCGGCCATCGCAAGAGCGTTGCCGTCGAAGTCGCTCATGTGAGGGATGAGAGCCTCGAGATTGTCATGCGTGGCCAGAAGCTTGCGGGTGGCGGCTCGGTCGCCGAAGCACTGCATGAGCAGGGCCTTGAAGCGTTCCGTTTCGTCGTCGGTCATTTTTTTCAGTCCCGAGGGCAGGGCGATGAAGGCCGAAGTGCGAGCGTCCGATACCTTGGCGATGCTGTCGAACCAGTTCTCCAGCACCTTGTGTTCGGAAGAGTTCACGTCGCGGCAGGCCGCGGTGAATTCGGCCGGAAGATCCGCTCCGTCCAGAAGCGCGTAGAAGTTGGCGCGGCGTTCCTGAGACATGTTGACCACGGGAGCATAGAACGTGTCTTCGGCGATGTAGGTCGCGCGTCTGGCCACATCGCTTTTGAGTACGATGGCTGCCGTTCCGTAGCCTGCAGTGGTGGATACGGCCCCTATTCTGCGGTTCTGCACGTTGAGGGCACCGTACACGGGGCGCTCGTCGGCATGCACAGCATGGCCTTCCAGCTCGGGGAAGAGCAGGCGCTCTGCGGCGTCGCGGCGGGCCAGATAGCCTTCTCCCTTGGGAAGAATATTTTCTTCCGCAAGATGGAAGATGTTCTTCATGGGCTGGTCGGGGTGGGCCAGTATGCCGTCTTCGCTGAGCAGAAGGTCAACGTTGAGGTTGACGGTCAGTTCTGCGGAACGCAGGATGTCGGCCATATCCTTGACGGATACGGAGGGCAGATCTCTGCTGCGCAGTCTCTCGTTTTCTCCGGCGCCCGTCTTTTCTCTTGCCGTGGCGCTCTGTGCCGCCGTCTCCACAAGCGTGCGGAGATTGGCGGGACTGATGTCGTGGGGCTGGGCCGGAGTCAAGGCAGCGGCCTGTCCGGCGTACTGCTCGCTGAGACGGGGAGGCATTCTGAGCTGCGTAAGCTCGGGATCTTCCGGGTGGGCGGCGACAAGGTCGTCCACCATGCCGCGTACACTGCGGTTGCTCACTTCCTTGAGCACGAGAGCCTGCAGATCGAAGAGCATCGAGGCGGAGGTACGCGCGTCGGCGGCCTTGGCATTGATCTGTCCTTCGCGCATGAGCGCGGTCTGCAGAAGATCCATCTCGCCGCTGTTGAAGCTCTGGTATACGGCGGCAAGTTCCGCGTTGCTCATGTTTTCCACGACCGGAGCAAAGGCCCACAGCGCATTTTCCTTCTGCTGAGGCGTGAGCTGACCGAGCTTGTCCAGACGGTTCATGAAGTCCTTCGAGGTTCGGAGCGCGGAGAGAAGAGCCTTGGCGTCCAGCTGACCGGGACGGCTCAGAACGTTGAGCGCATCCTGTGCGGAGGTGGTGAGTCCTGCCTGGCCTCTGACAATTTTGGTGGCGGTTGTAAAACCCTGAAAGGGAATTTTTTTGGCTTTGATGCTGTCCAGTCGTATGGGGGCGCTCGTGCCGAGCTGTACTTTGTGATTGCCGAAAATGCCGGTCTTTTCGGTAATGCCGCGGGCTTCCAGCTGCTGTTGTACGGTGGGGTCGGTCTGTATGCGGGGCATGGATGTACTCCTTGCTGGGGTGAGTGCCGTGTATCTGCCCATGTCGTTGCAAGATCCGTGCCGATGCTGCAAAATACGTCTGCATGGGATGCAAAAAAAATATCTGCTTGAAAGAGCTTTGTCCATACGGAGAGGGCGGGACAAACGTAGAAGACAGGGAATCCGAAGCGGGGGCAATGAGCTCCTGAGCGTCGGGCGAGCATTTGTGCGGACGGCTTTGCGGAGAGAAGATGCCCGGGGCCGGGTGTGCGGCATCTTGATGGAAAAAGCACATTTTTTTGTAAAACGACGAAAAAAGACTTGCCAGTCCGGTCGAATTTCTATAAGTTGCACCTCGTGCCCAGGTGGTGGAATTGGTAGACACACTATCTTGAGGTGGTAGCGCCGAATGGCGTGGGAGTTCGAGTCTCCCCCTGGGCACCAGCATGAAGGTTCGGCCTGCGGACAATGTCCGCAGGCCTTTTCCTTAATGAAACATGGAAAGGCCCCGGTCAAAGACCGGGGCCTTCGTATTTTCGGCGGCTGATCGCGTTACGGTCTGGGGGGGAGAGATCCTGCCGGGCGCCCTGTTCCGGAACACCGGCGTCGGAAATGTCATCATGGTATTTTCTCTGTCCGGGTGCGGTGAGGGGCACGATCATCTGCTGATCCCCGACGGGGGGGCTGTTCGGCAGCGCGCTGCGGCCGTTCGTTGCCAGCCGGCAGGGTAGGAGCAGGGGACAGGAAAAACAGAAAAAGCCCGCTCAGTTCCGCTGATGGTGGAAGAGACCGGGCTTTGGCGACCATGCGGGATGCGCGGGTCAGGATCTGGTGACGAGCAGAAGGAGCATGTACTGGTTGCGGCTGGTCTGCACGAGAAAGCGTTCCTGCACGTGCAGGGAGGGATCCTTTTCCAGAGCTGCGGGAGGCGTGGTGTCGGTGTCGAGAAGTAGGAATTTTTGATCGGGCACGTCGCTGAAGGAGGCGATTCTTGTGGTGTCGCGACCGATTTCCCATTCCTCGGTGGGGCTGAAGTTGTCGAAGGAGTAGCAGGGCAGCCCCTTGATGCGCGGCAGCGTGCGCAGCTGTTCCAGAGAGCAGGTGGGCGGCGTTTTCTGAACCACGGGTCTGGTGGATCCCATGCGGAAGGAGGCCAGAATCACGAGAAGCACCATGATGCAGGACACGGGCATCACGAGCGTCGGGCATTTCAGGCCCAGAGCGCCGAGAGCGGCACAGAGCAGGGCGAAGACGAGGGCGTAGAGCAGATGGTCGCCGTGGCAGACGCCGACAAAGATGCAGATGCCTACGGCCGCCAGCGTGCCGAGGCCGAGATGCACGGTGATGATGCGTTTTTCCAGCCGGGAGAGGGAGCGTTTTTCCAGCCCCTTCACCCAGTGCCGGAGCGTGCAGGCGGTGAGAAGGGCCAGCGGCACCATGGCGGGCATGAGATAGCGTTCCTTCTTTTCAGGCACGAGGGAGAGCAGCAGCAGGGAAAGCAGGAACCAGCAGAGCAGAAAATTCATGTCCGTGCCGTTTTCGCGGCTTTTGTCCAGCCAGCGGTGGAAGAGACCGGCAAGGGAAGGCAGCGCCCAGGCGCCGGCGAAGGCGGGGAAGGAGAGATAGAAGAAGAAGGATGCCGTGTGCATGGTGCTCCATGCGCTCACCTCGCTCTGCGCCACGGAGGCGGCCACGCGGGGTACGGCGAGGTAGACGTAGACGTACCAGAGAGAGCCGAGCAGACATCCGCCTGCGAGAATGACGGCGAGTCGTTTCCAGGGGACGGGTCTGCGGAAAATAAGCAGGGTGGCGAGGAAGGGAAGCAGCATGGTGTAGAGCTGCACGGGACCTTTGCTGAGTACGGAGGCCGCCATGAGGAGCACGCCTGCGAGGAGCCATCCGCGTCCCTGCTGCATGAGGGCGGTGAGCGCGCCGGTCATGAAGACCACGGAGTAGATGTCCCAGGAGTTGGTGGTGCCGAGCTTGAGGGTGAGCAGCATGGAGGAGATCACGAGTCCTGCGCGGAAGGCGGTTTTTTCGTCGCCGAACAGGGTGCGGAACAGATCGAAGCAGAATACGCCGAGAAGGCCCGTGACAAGAATGACGGGCAGATGCAGGGCGAACATGGAAGGGGAGTCGCTCAGCAGGAAGACGGGTGCGGTGAGCCAGACGGGCAGGGGCGGCTTGTTGAGGCGGATTTCGGTGTAGAGATGAGGGATGAGCCAGTCGCCGTCGAGGGCCATGGACTGCGCGGAGATGAGCGTGCGGGCTTCCATGATGCCGGTGCCGAAGACGTAGACGAGCGGCAGAAGGAGGAGCACGGAAAAGACGTAGAGGGCAAGGCGTTGTTTCATGAGGAACCTCTGGCGGCTTCATGATGATTGTCCGGAGGATGCGGAGCGCGCGCTTCGCAGACCTATCACGATGTTTCTGGCATAGGCGGCAAGCCCGAGGGCCTGACCGAGGATGAGAACGATGTCGAGCCGCAGGATGGCGTAGAGACAGATGAGCAGAGACCCTGTGAGACTGATGACCCAGAAGCCCATGGGAAGCACGGAGACATGTCTGCGGGAGGAATACCACCACTGGTAGATGAAGCGCAGGGTGAAGAGCGCCTGACTGAAGCAGCCGAAGAGAAGCAGCGGGAGGGGAATTTCAGGATTTCTGAACAGCGTTCCGGCGGGGTCTGCGCCGCCGAGGAAGAGACTGACGGCGGCGAGGATCGGGGTGAAGAGCAGAAGCGCACGCAGAATCGGCGCACATTTCCGCCAGATGCCGCTGGCATTGAGATTCCAGAGATAGACGTAGTAGGAGATGAACTGTCCGAGAATGATGGCGAAGTCGTTTCTCAGCCAGCCGTAGATCATGAGCAGATAGGAGCCGCAGATGCTGAACACCCAGAACAGGGACGGCGAGATGATTTTTTTCGCCCGTTCCGTCTTGATCCACTGATGGAGCATGCGCAGGGAGAAGAAGCCCTGCGCGAGCAGGCCCACACCGGTGGTCAGCAGATATTCCTTCATGCAATTGTCCTTGGAAAATGTCCTGTTCTGCCGGGTGGACGAAGTGGCGCGACGGGCGGAGCGGTCGGCGTTTCACGGTCCGGTACGGATCGGCAGGGCGTATGTGATCGGGAGGCGGCGCGGATCAGTCCTTCCGGAGGTTTTCGGAGGTCACCTTGTAGGCGATGTGCCTTTTCTGCATCCAGCGCACGGCGAGGCAGTCGATGAAGGGGGCGAGGAGCCTGTTCCACAGATTGAACTTGGAAACGCCGGCCACGCGCGGAAAATGGGAGACGTTCACCTGCTTCACCCGGCCGCCTTCGAGCTGGATGAGTGCCGGAAAGAAGCGGTGCATGCCCTTGAAGAAGGGCAGAGAGCGGGCGATGCCGGTATGCATGACCTTGAGCGGACAGCCGGTGTCGCGGGCGCCGTCCTTCACCATCATGCGTCGGAAGCCGTTGGCGATGCGGGACTGGAGCTTCTTGAAGCCGGTGTCCCTGCGATTGGCGCGCACGCCGGTGACAAGTTCGTATTGGGCAAGATGGGGCGTGAGCAGATCGAGTTCCTCGGGCGCGGTCTGAAGATCGGCGTCGATGTAGGCGAGGTAGGGGGAGCAAACCTGATCCATGCCCGCCTTGAGCGCGCTGCTCAGTCCGGTATTGCAGGAAAGTTCGATGAAGAAGAAATCCCTGTTGGCTTCGCATGCGGCGCGTATGCGTTCTCTGCTTCCGTCGGTGGAGCCGTCATTGATGAACAGCACGCAGGAGGACATCCCTGCGCGGGGCAGGTAGGCGGCAAGACGGGAGGAGAGAGCCTCCATGTTGTCTTCTTCGTTGTAGACGGGAACGAGTATGGTCAGATCATAGGAGGCTGTCTGATTCTGCTGGCTGTTCATGGGCGTTCTCCGCGGCGCAGCGGCGCCGTCAGAAAGGGGTGAGGAGCGGCATCCGGGAAGATGCGTCCGAACCGGGAAGGAATGATCTTTCCTTTTCGGACGCGCCGGATGGGAAAGTCAGGATTCGCGGATGGGGTTGGCGTCGGACAGATACCAGTCCACGAAGCGCCCGATGCCTTCGGCGAGGGGCGTGGACGGAGAAAAATTCGTGACGTTCCTGAGTTTTGTGGTGTCGGCATAGGTTTGATGCACGTCGCCCTTCTGCATGGGCAGCATCTGCATCTCGGCCTTTTTTCCCAGCGCGTTTTCCAGCGTATGGATGAAATCCATGAGCTGCATGGGATGGCCGCAGCCCACGTTGTAGATGTCGGTGGGAACGTCGCCCTGCGGGACGTGATCCATGAGGCGGACCACCGATTCTATGATGTCGTCCACATAGGTGAAGTCGCGCGAGAGCTGGCCGTTGTTGAACACGCGGATGGGCTTCCCTGCCAGGATGGCACTGGTGAAGAGCACGGGAGCCATGTCGGGTCTGCCCCAGGGGCCGTAGACGGTGAAGAAGCGCAGAGCCGTGGAGGGAATGCGGTAGAGATGGGCGTAGACATGGGCGATCAGCTCGTCGCTGCGCTTGGTGGCGGCATAGAGGGAAACGGGGGTGTCGACCGGATCCTCTTCGTTGAAGGGCGTCTTTTCGTTGCCGCCGTAGACGGAGCTTGACGAGGCGAAGAGCAGATGGCGCACGGGATGGTTGCGGCAGCATTCCAGCAGATTGACGAAGCCGAGCACGTTGCTCTGCACATAGGCGAACGGATTTTCCAGAGAGTAGCGCACGCCGGCCTGTCCGGCGAGATTCACGGCCACGTCGAAGGAGCCTTCGGCAAAGAGCCTTTCCAGGCCTTCCCGGTCTTCGAGACGCATTCGCACGAAGCTGAAGCCGGGACGGGTGCGGCTTGTGAGCATACGGCCCCAGGCGGGATCGTCGTCCTCCACGCCGAGCTGCGCGAGACGGGCCGTTTTGAGAGCGGGGGCGTAATAGTCGTTCAGTTCGTCCATGCCCGTGACGATGTGGCCGAGCGAGAGAAGCCTTTCCGAGAGAAAGTAGCCGATGAAGCCTGCCGCGCCGGTGATGAGTATGTTCATGGACAGTCCTTTTTTTCAAGCAAACGGCTCCTCGTTCACGCGGAAAAAGGAGCCGGAAGACGCTGTGCGCCGGAAGAATCCGTTCCGGTCAGCCTATTCTGTAGCCGGTGAAGCCGGCCTGGGCGAGGGTTTCTTCCCGGTAGACGTTGCGTCCGTCGAAGACCACGGGAGAAGCCATGAGTTCATGCAGTCTCTTCCAGTCGGGAAGACGGAATTGTTTCCATTCGGTCACTACGGCGAGGGCGTCGGCGCCTTCGGCGGCCGCGTACATGTCGGGCGCGAAGAAAACAGCGTCACCGAGGATGGCGTGCGCCCTGTCCATAGCCACGGGATCGAACGCGCGCACGCGGCATCCCGCCTTGAGCAGGGCGTCGATGAGCACGAGCGAGGGGGCCTCGCGCATGTCGTCGGTGCCGGGCTTGAAGGCCAGACCCCAGACGGCCACGGTGCGTCCGGCCGGATCGCCGCCGAAGTGACGGGAGATCTTTTCAAAGAGCACGGTCTTCTGACGGGCGTTCACGCGTTCGACCGCCTCAAGCACGTCCATGCGGCAGCCGTGGGAGGCGGCGGTGGCGATGAGGGCCTTCACGTCCTTGGGAAAGCAGGAGCCGCCGTAGCCGCAGCCGGCGTAGAGAAACTTGGGTCCGATGCGCTGATCCATGCCGATGCCTCTGCGCACCATGTCCACTTTTGCGCCGACGCGTTCGCAGAGACAGGCGATGTCGTTCATGAAGGAGATGCGCGTGGCGAGCATGGCGTTGGCCGTGTACTTGGTCATCTCGGAGGAGGCTCGGTCCATGAACAGGATGCGGTCGGCCGACATCATGAAGGGACGGTACAGCTCGGCCATGACGGCTCGGGCGCGTTCGCTCTGCACGCCGATGATCACGCGGTCGGGGGTCATGAAGTCGTTCACGGCGTGGCCTTCCTTGAGAAATTCGGGATTGGAGGCCACGTCGAAGGTGAAGTCTGCATTGCGGGCGGCAAGCTCGTCGCGGAGTATGGATTCCACTTCCGCGCAGGTGCCTACCGGTACCGTGGACTTCACCACGACCACGAGATCGTCGTGCATGAGTCGCCCCACGGAGTGGGCCACGTTGCGGACATAGCTGACGTCGGCACTGCCGTCCTCGCCTTCGGGCGTGCCCACGGCGATGAAGGCCACGTCCGCACCGTCAAGACAGACGGAGAGATCCGTGGTGAAATGGAGTCGTCCCGCGGCGGAGTTGCGGGCAATAAGTTCGGGAAGGGAGGGTTCGTAGATGGGACAGCGGCCGGCGTTGAGTCTGTCCACCTTGTCCCTGTCCGTATCCATGCACCAGACGTCCAGTCCTGTTTCCGAAAAGCATGCGGCCGTCACCAGCCCCACGTAGCCAGAACCTATCACGGTGATCTTCATAGCGATCCTTTATCGAAGTGTGCGCTTCCGGCAAAAGCGTACCGTCGTTCTGCTCCGTCGGAAGGAGCCGAGCGCGTCCGGCTTTCCGGAACGGGAATGTCCGCCGCAGACGGCGATGCCGCGTGGGAATCAGGAAGAATGGCTCTGCGTCGGAATGCGTGCGACCGTGTCTTCTGCTGCGTAAAGAAGGCGGACCGACTGCACGATTCATGCTATGGCATAGTATGCCGGTGTGAAATTGTCAATGTGCGTTACAGAGCGTTACAGTGTGGGGCAGTCGTTGGCTCGGTTCGGATTTAATTGTAAAAAATAAATAAATACAGTATGATATAGATAAAATTGGCATATTCAGTCGAGGGATCTGGCGACAAGGGCGCCGCTTGCGAGCGCCCAGTGGATGTTGTAGCCGCCGAGCAGGCCCGCGACGTCGAGCACTTCGCCGCAGAAATGGAGCCTCGGCGTCGAGAGGCTTTCAAGATGCCGGGAGAGTCCGGAAAGAGCCACGCCGCCGGCTGCGGCTTCGGCGCGCTTCATGCCTTCGGTGCCCGAGGGGCGGCAGCGGAAGGCGTGCACGTTCTCAGCAAGGCGAAGGCGGTCTTTCTTTCCCAGTTCCGCGCATTTTCTGCGGGCAAGATCGTCGGGACAGAGGGCGTCGGCAAGACGGGCGGGCATGAAGCGGGAGAGCAGATTGCGCACGATCAGTCTGCCGTGCTCCTTTTCGTCCAGAAGCTCCATGACAGGCAGCTCCGGCAGAAAGTCGATGAGAAGATCGTCGCCGGGCATCCGGAAGCAGGAGGCCGTGAGCACGGCAGGACCGCTGATGCCGCGATGCGTGAAGAGAAGGGAGCGTATGCCTTCCGGGTCCGGGGGCAGGGGACGGCCGTTTCTCAGCACGGTGATCCTCACGTTGAGGCTGATGCCTTCAAGCCCGGAAAGCGGCCAGTCGGAGGGCATGACGAGCGGCACGAGCACGGGGCGGAAGGGCACGAGTTCATGGCCCCAGGAAGCGGCGAGGCGGGCCAGGCCGTCGTCCGCGCCGAGCGCAGGGCAGGCCGGAGAGCCGGAGGCGATGACGAGCGAGCGCGCCTCGATGCGTTCTTTTCCGACGGCGAAGGTAAAGGCGTTTTTCGTGCCGTGTCCGAAGGCGGGAGAGGTGCGCGGCCGCGTGAAGGAGGTCGCCGTGCCGCCGAAAAGAAGATCGACGCCCGCGTCGCCGCACTGCACGGCCAGTCGATCGGCCAGAAACGAGGCCGGACGCAGACCGAAGATCTGTCCGAAGTCGCGTTCCTCGAAGGGCAGGCGCAGTTCGCGCAGAAGCTCCAGCACCTTTTCGCAGGGAAAGGCACGCAGCACGGCGCGCACGAAGGCGGGATCGCCCGTGACATAATGCCGTTCGGTGAGGGTGCGGTTGGTGAAGTTGCCGCGTCCGCCGCCGGCCGCGGCAAGCTTGGCGCCGGGACGCTTGTGACTGTCGGCAAGAAGAACGGAAAGCCCTCTGCGGGCTGCGTTTCTGGCACAGAGGAGTCCGGCAGGACCGGCGCCTATGACGGCGACGTCGTAACGGTGCATGGTGTCTCCTGAAGCGGGGTCGGGTGCGGCCGGAAACGGGCGGTCAGCCTGCGGCGCGCAGCGCCGTGACCAGGGCCACGGCCTTGATGCCCCTGAGTTCTCCGGTGAAGCCCAGCTTTTCTTCCGTGGTGGCCTTGAAGGCCACATGATCCGGGGAAAGATCCAGAAGACGGGCCACGTTGCGGCGTACGGCATCGGCACGGGGCGCGAGCCGGGGCTTCTGGGCGATGACGGTGAGATCCGCATGCACGATGCGCACGCCGGCCTCGGAGGCCAGGGTCATGACGCGGTCGAGCAGGACGGAGGAGGAAATGTTCTCGAAGGCGGGGTCGCTGTCGGGAAAGAGACGGCCGATGTCGCCTCCGGCAAAGCAGCCGAGGACGGCGTCCATGAGGGCGTGGAGCAGCACGTCGCCGTCGGAGTGGGCGCGGATGCGGTATTCTCCGCCGATTTCCACGCCGCCGAGCATGAGAGGACGGTCGCCGCCGTAGGCGTGCACGTCATAGCCATAGCCGCAGCAGGGCAGAGACATCTTTGATTCGGCAAGCAAGGCAAGATCCCGGGGATTGGTGATTTTGACGTTGTCATCGTCGCCCTCGACGATGAGGACCGAAAGACCGCAGCGTTCCATGAGGGATGCGTCGTCGGTGACGTTCCAGTCCTCGGCGCAGGCCCGTTCGTGGGCCTCGCGCAGTTCGGACGTCAGGAAGGCCTGCGGGGTCTGCACGGCGCGGAGGCTTTCGCGCGCGGGCGTGCGGATGACGAGACCGGAAGGATCGGTTTCCTTCACGGTGTCGGTGACGGGTACGCCGGGAATGACGCCGGATACGCCTTCATCATGCAGGGTGCGGGCCAGCTTCGTGACCAGGGCCGTGCGCAGAAAGGGACGCGCGCCGTCGTGGATGAGCACGGTTCCGCAGGTCCCGGGCAGGGCGTTCAGCGCGTGCCTTACGGAATCCTGACGCCGTTCTCCGCCAGCGGCAAAGCGCAGCGGCACGCCGCAGGAATGTCTGCGGTCGAGTTCAAGGGCCGTATTTTCGGCTTCCTTCAGCCGGTCCGGGGGAAAGACCAGCACAAGACCGTGCACGAGCGGCGAAGCGGCCATGGCCCGCGCGGAGCGCAGCCACAGAGGTTCTCCCCCGTAGTTCAGAAACTGCTTGGCCTCGCCGCCCGTGGCCTGCGCCATGCGGCTGCCCCGGCCTGCGGCGAGGATGATGCCCCAGCATTCGTTGTGCATGATGACCTCGGAAAAAATGAAGCATGGGGAGGGAACTTTCGCTCCCTCCCCATGACGGGGGAGTCGGACTGTAAGCCGGGTTTTGTTCCGTTCCCGGAGGAACGGCGGCTGTCATTCCTCTAGAGACGCGGTTGCCCGCGCCTTCAAGCAACCTACCCGGAAACCATGGGCCGGGCCGGCCGGTTTCCCTATTTGGTTTTGCTTCGGATGGGGCTTGCCTGGCCTGACGTGTCGCCACGTCAGCCGGTGAGCTTTTACCTCACCGTTTCACCCTTACCGTTCCTGAGAACGGCGGTCTGCTTTCTGTTGCGCTTTCCAGCGGTCGCCCGCTCTGGCCGTTAGCCAGCATCCTGCCCTGTGAAGCCCGGACTTTCCTCTCCGGATCGCATGACCCGCAGCGACAGCCCGTCCGACTCCGTGACGTTTCGCTTCCGTGCGGAATCCTTCCCCGGACGCCGTCAGGCGTCGGCGGAACGTTCCGTCCGTGCCGCGGAACCCTATTCCGCGTGCTCTTCGGCCGCGGTTTCGGGCTTCGGCGCATTGGGATCCTGATAGTCGTGCGCCCAGTACATGAGACGCTGACAGTTGGGGCAGCTCATGATGTGGTTGCCGCGCTGCAGATCGATGAACACCTGCGGCGGAATGGCGATGTGGCAGCCGGAGCAGATGCCGGCTTCCACGGGCACGATGACCGGATGACGCAGACGATTGCGGATGAACTCGTAGCGGCTGAGCACGGGCGGCGTGATGAGCGCGCTCACTTCGGCGCGCTGCACTTCCAGTTCCTCCAGTCTGGCGCGGCATTCGGAAAGGCGCTTTTCCAGATTTTCCCTCTGACTGTCCAGCTCGGTCTTGAGTTCGTTCCAGGTCGCCTCCACGGACTGAAGATTGCTTTCCTGCAGGGAACGTTCCTCCTGCAGAGCCATGCGTTCTTCCTCGCGTGTCTGATTCTGGCGCTCCATGCTGTCCATTTCGCGGATCATGGCCTGGTATTCGCGGTCGTTCTCCACCTGCATGAGCTTGTTCTTGCTGTTCATCAGGCGGGATTCGTCGTCCTGAATGTCGGCGTCGAGACGCTTCTGCTGTTCCTGCAGATGCTGGAGCTTTTCCAGAATCCAGTTGCGCTGCGTGTCTTGGGAGTTGAAGCGCTTCTGCAGGGCTTCCACTTCCTTGGGTGCGGCTTCGAGTTCGGCATGAACGGCGTGAATGCCGTCGTCAACGTGCTGCAGGGCCACAAGCTGACGGATCTGTTCGATATAGAGGCTCACGACAGTACCTCCGGTACTTCAGAAAGAAAGGTCATGGGCAGGAAGGGGTCCCTGCCCGGCAAAAATGTTACCGTCACGCCGTCGAGCTTCCTTTCCAGAAGCTGCGCAAAGCGGCGGATCATTTCTTCTTCCAGGGAAAAATGTCCCACATCAAGAATTGCCGTGGGACAGAAATTCGGGCTGCGTCCGTCATGACGCGACGCCAGGTTCAGGGCGTCGTGATACTTCACGTCGCCGGTGATGAAAAGATCCGCGCCTGCGGCGGCGGCCTCTTCCAGCAGGGAGGAGCCGGATCCCGTGCATACCGCCACGCGCCGTATCGTACGCTCCGGATCGCCGATGAGCCGCGCCACGCCGCACATACGGTCAAGCGGCAGCAGGGAACGCATGACGGAGCAGATTTTACGGAGCGTCAGCGGCGAGGGAAGCGTGCCCGCGCAGCCGAAGCCGCCTTCGACCTGCGTGCCGTCCGGAGCGGTAAAGGTTCCGGTTTTTTCGAGAATCACGCGGTCGAAAAGTCCAAGCTCGTCGGGCAGCCAGGAGACCGGACCCAGAGGATTGGCGTCCAGGGTGGTGTGGCTCGCGTAAAGCGGCATGTCGTGACGGTACAGAATGCCGAGCGCATCGGTGATGCCGTTCAGTCTGTCCGCCCAGAAGGGGCGCAGGGACAGCGGATGATGCGTGAGCACCATGTCCGCTCCCGCGGCAGCGGCTGCGCGCAGCTGTTCGGGCGCAGGGTCGAGGCAGACGGCCAGATGCCGTATGTCGGCACGGGTCGAAGCCACCTGAACGCCGGAATGATCCCATTCCGCCATAAGCGAAAGTGGGGCCGTCTGTTCGATGATCCTGATAAGTTCGCTCTGAATCATGTGTCGCCTTCTTTGTGATGCGGAACATGGATATGCCGGGGAATTCATATTTCTAGGGAAAGATCCATGCTTCGTCAAGTTCCTTTCCCCGGTGCCTTCCGTCAGGGGAGCGGTGCGCGCACCGGGCGGAAGGCGCGGGGGCGGTGCGCCGTTCCCGTTCTGCCGGCATTTTTTCGGAACGGCCGGAAATTCTTCTTGGCCTTCCCCGCGTTTTGCGTTAATGGGTGGCCATGCCATCCTTCATCTATATTACCGACGTGTTCTGTCCCTGGTGTTTCGGCTTTGCGCCCGTCATGGAGCGTCTTGCCGCTCTTCATTCCTTCCCCGTGCGCGTGCTCTGCGGCAATCTCGTGGATGAGCCGGAGCAGACCTCCTCCATGGGGACGCCCCGTCTGCGCGCCTTTTTCCAGCGTCTTTCCGACACTACCGGACGGACGCTGGGCGAAGACTTTTTCCGTCTGCTGGAGCCCGAGCACAGTGCGGTCATGGATTCCTCCCGCTCCGCGCTGCTCATGGCCGCGCTCAAGAAGCTCGCTCCGGGCCATGCGCTGGAACAGATGGAGACCTTTCAGAATGCCTTCTATGCCGAGGGACTCGACGTGCTCTCCCTTGCCGTGCAGGCGCAGGTCGCCGCGCGCTGGGGCGTGACGGCGCAGGATCTGGAAAAGGCCCTCGCATCGGACGCCGTGAGCGACAAGGCCAGGCGCGAAATGGACGAAGCCGAGGAGATTCTCGGCGACTTTGTGGTCTATCCCACCCTGTTCGTCAAGACCGACGACGGGGAGCTTCACGCCGTGGCCCGCGGCTACGCTCCCTTCGAGGACGTGGAGGCTAGGATTGCCGAGGCACTTTCCTCAGGTTCGTCCGTGAACGGCGTTTCCTCAGGAGCCTGCGGACTGGACGGAAGCTGCTGTCTTTCCTGATGTTCCTCCATCCGGTCCCCATCCGCTGACCTCGTTTTTTCTGCCTCGTCCGCCCGACCGCGCCTTTGTCTCGGCGTGCGGGGCCTTTTCGTGCGCGCGGCTTTTCCCCGGCGGAGCGATCCTTTTTCCGGCACAGCGGGAGGCAGACCGCGTTTCGGGACGTTTCGCCGGGCGAAAGGAAACAGACGTCGCTTGAAGAGCGCATGATAATGAGGTATCATTGCTTTTTTCCTGTACAAAGGAGCGTCTGCGCCGGAAGAAGGACGTCGGATCGTCTCCTGCGGAAAAGGCCCGTCCCCCGGGGGGGGGGCGACGTACATCATTTAATAATCAACACGGGAGAGTTCGGGATGCGTTTTCTCAACTATGCCGCGGCTTGTCTTGCCGTTTGCGGTATGGCGCTTGCGCCGATGGCGTCCTCCGCCCATGCGGAGGATGCGGCGAAGAAGATCAAGGTGGGCTTCATCTATGTTTCCCCTGTGGGCGACGAAGGCTGGTCGTGGACCCATGATCAGGGCCGCAAGATGATGGATGCCATGCCGGACGTGGAAACCACCATGATGGAAAGCGTTCCCGAAGGCCCTGATGCCGAGCGCGCCATCAAGAACATGTGCACCAAGGGCTACAACGTCATCGTGGCCACGAGCTTCGGCTACATGGACGCCATGGCCAAGCTGGCCAAGCGCTATCCCGACATCACCTTCCTGCACTGCTCCGGCTACAAGCACAGCGACAACATGACCTGCTATTTCGGCAGAATGTATCAGGCCCGTTATCTGACCGGCATGGTGGCCGGCGCCATGACGAAGAAGAACGAAATAGGCTATGTGGCCTCCTTCCCCATTCCTGAAGTGGTGCGCGGCATCAACGCCTTCACCTTGGGCGTGCGCGCCGTGAATCCCGAAGCGAAGGTGCGCGTGGTGTGGACCCGTACCTGGTACAGCCCCGACGATGAGAAGAAGGCCGCCGAAGGTCTGCTCGACGTGGGCGTGGACGTCATCGCCCAGCATCAGGATTCCGCCGGTCCGCAGACCGCTGCCGAAGCGCGCGGCGCCTACTCCGTGGGCTACAATACCGATATGTCCTCCGCCGCTCCGAAGGCGCATCTCGTCGCGGCCGTATGGGACTGGAACAGGTTCTACAACAAGTTCATCGACGAGTACCGCGCCGGCACATGGAAGAACGGCAACTACTGGTACGGCATCGGCGACGGCATCGTGGACATCTCCGCCTACGGCGACATGGTCCCTGCCGACGTGCGGGCGAAGGTCGACGCCGTGAAGGCCGACATCATTTCAGGCAGGTACAAGGTATTCACCGGTCCGGTGAAGGATCAGGAAGGCAAGGTGCGCGTGGCCGAGGGACAGGTTGCGCCCGACGACATGCTTCTTTCCATGGACTGGTTCGTGGAAGGCGTCATAGGAACGACCAAGTAGTTTCAGGAAAGCTCCGCCCGGCGAAGGCGGGGCTTTTTTTCATGTGCAGCCGCGCATTGCGGTTCCGACACGCGCCTGCGGAACCGGCGTATCATGCGGAATCGGCGCGGATCAACGTCATTTCGGAGGAATCATGGACGGTTTCAGAGTCGTCAGGCGGCAGACCCCTCATCGCTGGATCGGGCTTGTCGTGCTGCCGGTGGCGCTTTTCGTCGCCCTGGCGTTCTGTTCCCTGCTGCTGATGATTCAGGACAAATCGCCCGTTCAGGCCGCCGTCGTGCTGTTTCAGGGCGGGTTCGGAAGTCTGTATGCGCTTCAGGACACCATGCTCAAGGCCATTCCCATTTTTCTGTGCTCGCTCGGAGTGTCCGTGGCCTTCCGCATGAAGGTGTGGAACATCGGCGCGGAGGGACAGTTTGCTCTCGGCGGCGTGGGGGCCACATGGGCCGTACTCGCCTTTCCCGGCCTGCCCATGCCGCTCATGCTTGCGCTCATGCTGCTGTGCGCCGCCGTGGCCGGAGGACTGTGGGGCATGATTCCGGGCCTGCTCAGGCTGAAGTTCGGACTCAATGAGATCATCTCCACGCTCATGCTCAACTACATAGGGATAGAGTTCATGCGCTATCTGGTGTACGGTCCTTGGAAGGATCCGGGCAGCATGGGCTTTCCCATGACGGCCATGTTTCCCGACGAGGCCATATTCCCCGAAGTGCTGGGATACGTCCATGCCGGTCTTCTGGTCTGCGTGGTCGCGGCCGTGATCGTGGCGATGTTTCTGCAGCGCACAAGACTCGGCTTCGAGCTGTGCGCCGCGGGCGAGAATCCCAGGGCGGCGCGTTATGCCCGCATTCCCTACGGCTTTCTGCTGGTCTTCGTGCTTACGGTGTCCGGAGCGCTGGCCGGCATGGCCGGATGCGTGGAGGTGTCGGCCACGTTCAACCGTCTGCAGCCGAGCCTCTGCACGGGTTACGGCTATACCGCCATCGTGGTGGCCTGGCTTTCGAGGCTGCGCATTCCCTCCATCGCGCTGTTCTCCGTCTTCGTGGCGGGGCTTCTCGTGGGAACGGACAACCTTCAGGTCGACATGCAGGTGCCTGCCGCCTTCGGAGGCATCGTGGAAGGGTTCATTCTGCTCTGCGTGCTGGCGGGACAGTTCTTCCATACCTATACCATCGTGAGACTTGGCCGTGAACAGGGAGGTGCGGCATGACCTGGGACATCTTCGTCGCGCTGCTGGCTGCCACGGTGCTGGCAGGAACGCCGCTTCTGTACGCCACCATGGGCGAGCTTGTCACCGAACGTTCCGGCGTGCTCAACCTCGGCGTGGAAGGCATGATGATCATGGGCGCCTTCTTCGCCTTCATCGTGCAGTTCAAGACCGGCAACCCGTGGCTGGCCGTGCTGGCCGCCGGTCTCGGAGCCGGCGGCATGGGACTTCTGCACGGCGTGGTCTGCCTCATCTTCCAGGGCAATCAGACCGTGTCCGGCCTTGCGCTCACCATCTTCGGCGTGGGCCTTTCCGATTATCTGGGCGCGCCCTTCATCGGCGAGAAGACCGTGGGCTTCCAGCCCTTCGACATCCCGCTGCTCTCCGACGTTCCCTTCTTCGGACCGGTATTCTTCCAGCATGATCCGCTGGTCTATCTTTCCTACGTTCTGCCGTGGGCGGTCATGTGGTTCTTTCGCCGCACGTCCCTGGGGCTTGCCCTCTGCGCCTCCGGAGAATCACCCGAAGCCGTGCGGGCCGTGGGGCTTGATCCGGTGCGCATGCGCTGGCTGGGCATTTTCGCCGGAGCCTTCCTTGTGGGCGTGGGCGGCGCCTATCTTTCCCTCTGCGCCACGCATATGTGGACGCACAACCTGTCGGCGGGCAAGGGCTGGATTGCCGTAGCCCTCGTCATATTCGCGTTCTGGAGGCCGCACCGGGCCATGCTGGGCGCGTATCTGTTCGGCGGCATCATGGCCCTGCAGCTTCGTCTGCAGGCGCTCGGAACCACCATTCCCTCCTCGCTCATGATGATGCTGCCCTACCTGCTCACCATACTCGCGCTGCTCTTCTCCTCCGCCAGAGGCAAGGGCAGAAGTGCTCCCGCGGCGCTGGGAGAAAACATCTCTCCGGGGGCGTAAATCGTCGGGACCTTCGTCCCGGGCCTCCGGTCTGGAGACTCGCCGCCGGAAAAACGCCGTCCGCCGCCGCAACGCTGCGGATGTCCGCCACGAGTCTCCGGGAGGAGCGGCTCCTTCCCGGAAGTGAGCTGCAAAGCCAAGGATTCTCCGTATGATGACTTCTCGCGACATGTTCACCGGACTTCCCATGATAACGGCTGCGGCCTTTTTCATGCAGATGTTCAATTCCACCATCCTCAACACGGCCCTGCCCGCCATCGCCGACGCCATGGGACGCTCGCCGTTCTCCATGCAGCTTGCCGTCATAAGTTATGCGCTCACCGTGGCCCTGCTGATTCCCCTGAGCGGATGGCTTGCCGATACCTTCGGCACGCGACGCGTCTTCCTCGGCGCCGTGGCCATGTTCGTGGTCGGCTCGGTACTGTGTTCCCTGTCGACGACGCTTCCGCTGCTTGTGGCCTCCCGCGTGGTGCAGGGCATAGGCGGCGCCATGATGACGCCTGTTTCCCGTCTGACGCTCATGCGCGCCTATTCGCGCGAAGACTTCGTCAAGGTATTCAATTTCATCACCATTCCTGGACTTGTCGGTCCGGTGGTGGGACCCATCGTCGGTGGATGGCTGGTGACGTACGCCTCCTGGCACTGGATCTTCCTCATCAATGTTCCGCTCGGCATTGTCGAACTTCTCTGTGCCCTGCGGGCCTTTCCCGACTTCCGGCAGCCGCGCGGTCCGTTCGACTGTTCCGGCTTTCTGCTCATCGGACTGGGCATGCTGTGCATGTCCTGCGGGCTGGAACTGACCGGCGGACACAGTGCCTCCCCCGTGCTGGCGGGCGCGCTCGTCGTCTTCGGTTTCGTTGCCGTGATCCTCTACGTTCTGCATGCCGAACGGTTCCGTTTCCCCATCATCGATCTCAAGGTCTTTCAGACCCGCACCTTCCGCGTGGGCATCACCGGCAACATCGTGGCGCGTCTCGGCATCGGCAGCATTCCCTTTCTCGTGCCGCTCATGCTTCAGGTCGGTCTCGGCTACTCCGCCGACATCGCCGGACTCATTCTCATCGCCCCGGCCGTCGGTTCCGTCATGACCAAGACCGTGGTTCTCCGTATTCTGCACCGTTTCGGCTATCGCCGCTCGCTGCTCTTTCTTACCCTTTCCATCGCCGCCGTCTTCATGTTCATGAGTCTGCAGCAGCCCGGCTGGCCTCTTGCGCTGCTCGTGGTGCAGCTTTTCGTGCAGGGTATGCTCATGTCCGGTCAGTTCACCTCCATGAACACCATCACGCTCGGCGATCTTCCGGCGGCAACCGCCAGCGACGGCAACAGTCTGCTTTCCGTGGCGCAGAATCTCAGCGTGAGCTTCGGCGTGGCCATCAGTACGGCCATGCTGCGCATATTCTCCGGTTCCGGCGGCGGGGATCTGCACGCCCTGCATTCCACCTTCATCGCCGTGGGACTCATGACCGCCGCCTCCGCCTTCATCTTCATGCTGCTGCGTCCGGAAGACGGAGCGCATCTTCTTGGTAAAAGTCCCGATACCGCGGCCGATTCCAGGCCGGAAGGAAAATGATCATGGAACAGAAGCGTCTTTTTCAGGCGCAGGAAAACGGCAAGGCCGCGCCGGCGCTCATCCGTCTGGACCGCATCTGCAAAAGTTACGGTTCGGTCAGGGCCAACCGCGACATTTCCCTTGAAATACGTGCGGGCGAGATCCTGGCGCTGCTCGGCGAGAACGGCGCGGGCAAGTCGACGCTCATGTCCATTCTTTCCGGAAAGTCCCGGCAGGATTCAGGCACCGTCTTCGTGGACGGGCTGCCTGCGCCGTTCCGCTCTCCGCGCGACGCCCTCGCCGCGGGCATAGGCATGGTGTATCAGCACTTCATGCTGGTGGAGGCCATGACCGTGACGCAGAATCTCATGCTCGGACAGGCGCACGGCATCCTGAATCCTTCGGCCATGCGCGCAAGAGTGCTGGAACTGGCGGAACGGTACGGCTTCGAGATCAATCCCGACGCCATGATCGCCGATCTCTCCATGGGCGAGCGGCAGAGGGTGGAGATCCTGAAGCTTCTGTACCGCGACTGCCGCGTGCTCATTCTCGACGAGCCTACCGCCGTGCTCACGCCGCCGGAAATCGATCAGCTTTTTGCCGCGCTGCGCCGCATGGCGGCCGACGGCAGGGCCATCGTGTTCATCAGCCACAAGATGAAGGAAGTGCTGGATCTTGCGACGGAAATCAGCATACTGCGCCGGGGAGAGATCGTGGATCATTTTCTCCGGGCCGACGTGCCGGGAGAACGCGAACTTGCCGAACGCATGGTGGGCCGGCAGATGGACGTTGCCGTGGCGCAGTCTCCCGTGGAAAAGGGCGAGGTGCTGCTGGAGCTTTCCGGAGCCAGTTTCGGCATGGCCAGAGAACTGTCCTGCAGTCTTCGCCGCGGCGAGGTGCTTGCCGTGGTGGGCGTAGCCGGCAACGGACAGCGGGAACTTGTGGAAATGGTCACCGGTGAGGCGAAGCCGGAAGGCGGAAGAGACAGCGTGCGCATTCTCGGCAAAAACTGGCATGATTTCATGCGCTCCCGTCCGGACAGAAAAAGCATGGTCTACATCCCCGAGGATAGAAAGGGCCTTGCCACCTGTCCTTCCCTGGATCTTCTGGACAACTTCCTTCTGACCAACCGCAACGGCTTTCAGAACTTCGGCTTTCTGGACAGACGTCATTCCGCCGCGGCGGCCGAAAATGTCATGGAGGAGTATCAGGTGGTGGCCGACGGCCTGCACGCCACGGCGGGATCGCTGTCCGGCGGCAATCTGCAGAAGATGGTGCTCGGCCGCGAGTTCTTCCGGGATCCCTGCCTCATCGTGGCGGAAAATCCCACGCAGGGCCTGGACATCAGCGCCATGGAAGAGGTATGGCGTCGCATTCTGGATGCCCGCGACCATGCGGGCGTGCTGCTCGTGACGAGCGATCTCAACGAGGCCATGACGCTGGCCGATACGTTCGCCGTCATGTACCGCGGCCGTTTCATCGACGTCTTTCCACGCAGCGACGCGGCGAAGGTGGCATCCATCGGCCTCATGATGGCCGGCATTCCCTTTGGGGAAGAAGACGGGCGGAAGGAGCAGCATCATGAAGCGTAAGCTGACCGTGGCCGAGGCCGTGAAGGCGGCATCCATTCTCTTCGAGCTGAATACCGGAGAAGCCGGCGTGCTGGCCCTGGCGGCCAGAGCCGGTCTTCCCTGCACGTCGGACGAGGAAAAAAGAACGCTCATGCTGGAATGGCGTGCCTTCGTGCATGCCGCGGTTCTGTACGGGCTCATGGTGCAGGCTCCCAACGTCGTGGTGGTGGAGTATCTGCGCGTCACGCAGCAGATGCTCGGCAGCCTGGGCTATGCTCCGAAGGAGGCCGAGGACTTCGTGGACGGTGCTTTCCGCGCCTATGTCGATCCCATGGTCAGAACAAAGACGCAGGAATGTCCCTCCGTGTTCTTCCGCCGCCTGCTGAACAGGGACGTGGCCGGGGTGCCTGCCGAGACCGCCGCCGTGGTCTCCGGCGTCATGGCCATGATCATGTCCGCCATCCTCGACAAGCTCGAGCAGTACGAGTTCGGAACGGAATAGAAGGCGGGGAAAGGGGGAAAACGTTTTCCTTCTTTCCCCGCCCCCATTCTTCCGTCAAGACGTTTTGTTTTTTGTGGAGCGGAAGGCGCATCCGGTCTGATCCGGAAGTCTGCGGGCCTGCCGTGTCGTGGAGGCGGCGCAGGCTCAGGGCCGGGCGGGGGCTTGTGCCTGAGCGGGGCGTTTCATCACCTTTTCGAAGCGGAAGTACGTTTCGGTGCCGGGATCGGACGCGGATGCGTTCTGCAAGGGCGGCATATGCGGATCCCGATGTCCCCTATGAAAGAACTCCACGATGTGAAATCCGCATTTGTTGACATAAAAGTGGATGTTTCTCTGCTCGAAGTACGGCGTGAACGTCGTCCATGTGACGGTGTCGGGATAGGCGTTTTCCACCGCCTTCCATGCGGCGAATCCGAGTCCCCGGGCGTGGTGCTCCGGAGAGATGAAAAAAAGTTCCAGCGTGTTGTGCTGCGTTTTTTCGTCGATCACGACGACAACGCCTCCCACCCTGCGCCCATGCAGGACCACATGAAGAACGTGTGCGCCCTTTGCGGAAAAGGAGCGCTTCAGTTCCTCATCGGACGGAACCGGCTCCGTCGTTCCAAACGTTTCTCTGACGGCTATGGAAAAGGCGTTCTGAAGGTTCGCGGCAAAGTCCGGAAGTTCTTCGGGAAGAACGGGTTGCAGGGAAACATTCCATGTTTCGGTCATGAGGAACCTCGTTTGCGCCGGCAGCGTCAGCCGTCTGCCGGTTTTTCTCCGTTTTGGCGGCGTTCCGGAACATCGGGAGCGTGCTCCTGAAACACTGTCTTTTCCGGTGAGTAGAAGCTTTTTTCATGTCCGTCAAGGATTCGGGCAAAGAAAGACGGCAGAGTGACGAGCACTCTGAGATTGCGGACATGGGAAAGCCCGCCCCGTCATCCCTGCGTTGCAGAGGAGAGCGGCGTGCCGGAGAATCGGCGCCGCCGTTGTTTTCTGCGGATGCGTGCCTGCGGAGAATGGCGCATACAGAAGAAGAGCCGTCCTTTGGAGGCGGCTCTTCTTCTGTATGGAGGATGCGCGGCGGGAGAAACCGCGCTCCGGGTCATCTGTTATTCATAGCGGGGCTTTCTGGTCAGGACCTTGCGGAACCAGGCGGTCAGAGAGCAGATCACCACGAAGAAGGTGGGGATGAAGAAGATGCCCAGCGTGGTGGCGCACACGGTGCCCCAGAACACGGCCGTACCCACGGCATGCTGGCTGGCGGCGCCGGCGCCCGAGGCGGACATCATGGGCAGCACGCCCAGACCGAAGGCCAGAGAGGTCATGAGAATGGGGCGCAGACGGAGTCGGCAGGCTTCCACGGTGGCGTCGATGAGGGTTCTGCCTTCCGCCTGAAGGTTTCGTGCGAATTCCACGATCAGAATGGCGTTTTTGGACGAGAGGCCCATGACGGCCAGAATGCCGACCTGGAAGTACACGTCGTTGGTCAGCCCCTTGAAGTAGGTGCCGAGCACGGCGCCCAGAATGCCGAGCGGAATGACGAGCAGCACGGCAAAGGGAATGGACCAGCTTTCGTACAGGGCCGCCAGGGCCAGGAACACGACCAGTACGGACAGTGCATACAGCATGGTGGTTTGCGAACCGGCCATCTTTTCCTGATAGGAGAGGCCCGTCCATTCCATGCCGAAGTCGTTGCCGAGCTTTCTGACTTCCTCTTCCATGATGGCCATGGCAAGACCGGAAGCCACGCCGGGCACGGGTTCGCCCTGATATTCCAGAGCGGGCATGGCGTTGTAGCGCTGCAGAACGGCGGGACCGAAGCTCCAGTCGGTGGAGAACACGGCGTTGAAAGGCACCATGTCGCCGTTCTGGTTGCGGAACTGGATGCGGTTGAGGCTTTCGGGGTTTCTGCGCACGTCGGCGTCGCCCTGCACGTACACCTTCTTCACGCGTTCGTTGTGCACGAAGTCGTTGACGTAGGAGCCGCCGAGCATGGTGGAGATGTCGGAGTTCACGCTGGAGAGCGCCAGGCCCATGCTGGTGGCCTTGGTGTTGTCCAGGTGAATGTTGAACTGGGTGATGTCGTCCATGCCGGTGGGGCGGATGTAGGCGATCTGCGGGTTGGCGAAGGCCGAACCCATAAGCTGCTTGCCTGCTTCCATCAGCTTTTCATGGCCTACGCCGCCGCGGTCCTGCAGCTCCATGGTAAAGCCGTTGGTCATGCCGAGGGAGATGATGGCCGGGGGAATGGAGGCGATGAACTGGCCGTCGAGGATGCCCGCGAACTTCTGACGGATGCGGGCGGCCACGGAGGCGGCGTCCTGACCGGGCTTGGTACGTTCATCGTAGTCCTTGAGCTTCACGAAGCCCATGCCGGTGTTTTCGGAGATGCCGCCCATGCCGAAGCCGGCCACGAACATCATGGATTCCACGGAATCCTTTTCTTCATTGAGCACGTAGTCGGAGACTTCCCTGAACTGCGCCGTGGTCTGGGCCAGGGTTGCGTTCGGGGGCATCTGCAGCATGGTGATGATGGCGCCCTGGTCTTCCGAAGGCAGGAAGGAGGTGGGAAGCTGCTTGTACACGAAGCCGAGTCCGGCGACAAGGGCCACATAGATGATCATGAGTCTGCCGCCGCGCTGCACCAGGGCATGAACGCCGCCGGCATAGCGGTGCTGGTTCTTGGTGAACATACGGTTGAACCAGCCGAAGAAGCCGTGCTGCGCGCCCTGAGAGTGGGGCTTGAGCAGGCTTGCGCAGAGCGACGGGGTAAGAATGAGGGCCACAAGCACGGACAGCGTCATGGCGGACACGATGGTCACCGAGAACTGCCGGTAGATCACGCCCGTGGACCCGCTCATGAAGGCCATAGGCAGGAACACGGCGGAGAGCACCACGCCGATGCCGATCAGGGAGGAGCTGATCTGGTCCATGGACTTTTCCGTGGCTTCCACGGGGCTGAGGTGTTCTTCCTGAATCACGCGTTCGACGTTTTCGACGACGACGATGGCGTCGTCCACGAGCAGGCCGATGGCCAGAACCATGGCGAACAGCGTCAGCGTGTTGATGCTGTAGCCGAAGGCGAGCAGCACGCCCATGGTGCCGAGCAGAACGACGGGCACGGCGATGGTG
>CALUTB010000014.1 GCA_944323575.1 uncultured Mailhella sp.
GTTTCGCGGCTGAACATGCCTTCCGGCTGCATGGCGCGCATGTCGTCCAGACGCTGCGCCGCCAGCGATCCCGCCGCTATGCCGGCCAGATTGCCGATCTGCACGGCCAGCATGGACAGATCCGCCGCCGTCTGCGCCGTGGACCATGCCAGCATGTCGCGCGCCACAAAGTCCACGTCGCCGCTCTTGCCGCAGGCATAGGCAAAATTCTTCAGCGCGGTCAGCGAGCCTTCGGACACGGAACGATACAGCGTCTGCGGGTCAAACATCGTGCCCTTCTCCGCGGCGACCCCCGCCTCGTGCGAAAGCGCCATGCCCACCAGACGGCGGAATTCATGCTTCTGCGCGCCGTCCAGACCAAGACGGGAGGCACAGTCGTCGATGGCGGCATCCGCGCCGTGCACGGGATCGTTCATGAACGCCTCCACCTGCACGTCGTTCCAGGCCTTCTTCATGGCGGGCAGAGACGCCGTGCGAACCATCTCGGTCATGTCCGCATAGCTGAAAATCTTCTGACCTTCCCGTCCGACCGACCGGAGCAGCGCCTCGCCGAAGCGGTTCTTCAGCTGATTCCGGGCGGCGGGAGACACGTTCTTTCCCTCGCAGAAGGCATCCATGGCCGCGTCCAGATTGCGGGTGTCGCCCGGACCGGCATTGCCCAGCACGAAATGGCGCGCCATGTCTTCATTGATGCGGGGAATGCCGGCGGACATGGCCGCCGCGTCGGCCAGAACGTCGCGCACCACCCGGGCGCTGAGGGGCTTGCCTTCTTCACGAGAGGCGCGCATCTGCGGGGCGAGGGCATTGGCCACTGCATCGCCGTACTGCTGACGCACGGCCGCAAACAGCACGTTGCCCGCATGACGATTGGTACTCTTGAGCGTAAAAAAGGAACCGACCTTGCCTCTGCTCTCAAAACCGCCGTTCTTGACGACGATGCTTGCATCGTCTCCCAGCGAGTTGGCCAGTTGAGTCAGATTGCCGAATGTAAGACTGACGTGTGCCATAGTCATGCCTCCGGAAAGTCTTTCTTGCAGGATTGCACGGAATGAACCGATATGCAAGGCGGCAAAGACGCCGCAATGCAACGCTGTCATCTTTTCCATGCAAGAATCATGCCTGCCATGACCTCTCCGCAGACGCGCCTTCCGTCGCCCCGCCTTCTGCGCCGTCCGTTCCATGCAGGATCGGTCGGCAATCAGCTGAGAATCCACCTCTTTTTCCCGCTTCAGCCGGAGCAGACGCCGGATGCGGAAAACGCATCGACCCATGTTTTCCCCGGCTTCCCCACAAGTCCGCCCGGCCCTGTCACCCGGCCCCGGACAAAACGCTCCCCCAAAAACGCCAACTATTCTTGCATCGCCCATCACAATTGCCCAAAAATGGTTTATTGCAAAAATATCGGCATATTTTGTGAAACAAGCGCTTCCTCAGCGCGGGGAAAACGCTTGCTGTCGGCATTGCTCCGCCGTCCGCTCCCGATACCCTCATGACACAACTCCGATCAACCGATCCGGTGTACTGCGTCTCCTTGACAGCGCGCGGCCCGGTACAACCGGCCGGGGCCATCATGTCCGGCACATTTCAATATAGATATAGCGTCTGGGAAGGGCAGGTAAAACCGCCGTCAACTTCTGCGGGCGCTTTTTCTCTTTCCGCACGCTTGCGGTCGTTGCCTCGCGTAATTTCACCGACAGCGGCATCATCGGCAGACGCTCTCCGACCAGATTACCGCATGGGACGCCCCACGGTTCTTTTCGGAACAAGGCGCGACGCCGCCCCTCAGAGGCGGATCGTCTTTGACCGCATGATGAAAGCGGTCTTTGACCTCCTTCAAAGCTCCGGCAAGAGGCGGCATGCATCATTGCTCCGGCAACGCAGAAGCCCGGGAGGCCCTGATCCCATGGCAGTCAAACCGAGTGGAAGAACTGTATCGCAGAAATTGTCGAGTTTTTCCCAGCAGCTCCGCACGGTGAAGTTCACCAAGGAGAAAAACATGCATGAAAAGACTTCCGGCGGCATGGGCTTTTTCGGTGCTCTCACGCTGTTTTTCATCGGCCTGAAACTTATGGACTACATCACACGGCGCTGGTGGCGGATTCCGGCTCCAACGTGGATACCGATTGCTCCGATACTGCTGTTTGTCGCTTTCGTGGTGACGATTGAGAACACCTGCAGGCGGGCTGAAGTTCCGGCGTGACTTAACCCCGAATCGTGGTTATCGTGGAGGTGAACACAGGGGTGCACATTCCGGTCATTGCCAGAGACATGATACGAGGACCATTATGCAAAAAATACTTGTTATGACCGCTCTGCTCTGTTTTCCAAGTCTCGCCATCGCCTCGGAATCTTTTTCAGAAAACTGCCAACGCAAGGCGCATGCCATCGAGCAAAAGCTTGCGTTTGCCCGGGCACAGGGGAATGAAGGGCAAATCAGCGGCCTGGAAAAAGCCTTGGGGCAGGTTCAGAGATGGTGTTCGGATGAAAGTCTGCATTCCAAAGCGGAATTACGCATTATGGAAAAGCAAGATGAAGTTCAGGAAAGGCGTGAAGCACTGGACGAAGCTCTCGCCAAAGGAAAAGACCGAGACAAGATAAAAAAGCTGCAGCGCAAACTGAACGAGGCGGAAGAAGAACTCCGCGAAGCCATTACCGAGCGGGATGCTTTACTTTGACTCATACGGCGGATTCGAACGGATCCGCCTTTTCTTTTGCCTTCATGGACGAGGTATCGTGCCCTGCTCCAAACGACGTTCAAGCACGAGAGGGTTGCATACCCCGTTTCTTCCCCCGTTCACAGAGGCGGCGTGTGCGGCTGCACCTGTATGGCGTTGTCCGGTGCGGGTTCGCAGAGGCTGATTTTCAAGAGCGGCTGAGTTTTGCCTGGCTGCTACGCAGCTCCGGCTTCAAACGTGCTCAGCCGGATTATCTGTTCCGATGAGAGCTTGGTATCCTGATAGAACGCGTACAAAGCGCTTACCAATCTCTTACCAAGCGCCTTTGCCTCTGTGCCGAAACTCCGGTGGTGATCCTTGCGCGAAAGGCAAAGTCTATCCCCTAAAGGCGGCGTGGAATTGCACCCCGTCATGCAAAAAGAAGCAATTCTTTTCCTGCTGCCGTCCAAATCAGAGGCATGTCGTTATGGACTGCAATAATTTGACGACAGTTGGTTAAGAACCTTTCATTCTCTTTCTTCCAAAAGGACATTCAAAAGCTGGCCGGCACAGCGAGAAAGCTGTATTTTTTCCGCGTGCATATCAAAATTTCTTCCGGCTGAAAAAGATGATCGAGAGGCAAAAAATCCAGCTCGTCTCGAAACAATGGTATTCCTCCCGAAAGCGATGTTACCAAGCTTATGCCGAAACCTCGCCGAACGTATTCTCCCATGAGATAAATATTCCTGGCTTCCAGAAAAACATCCATCTTCAGTCCATGTTCCGCAAAAGCCTGTTCCAGCTTCGTCCCCGATGCAAAGCGCACATGGGAGGCCAGTTTGATGATGGGATAGCGGGCCACGTCCTCCAGATGAATGTTTCTGCATTTCGTAAGCTCGTGACCTTTGGGAACCATGAGCACAAAATGAGCAGTCTTCCAGTGATAGGTGGTCAGATAAGTCGGAACCTGCGACTGCAGAGCCAGAGTAAGGTCTATCTTGCCACGGCACAGCATTTCAAGGGCGAGATCAGGGGAGCGTTCCAGAAGCGTCAGCTTAGCAGACGGATATCGACGTCTGAATCGGTCGATGGCATCTGGCAGCATGAGACTCAGCGTTGCTGTGCCCGCAGCCAACGTTACTCTGCCGTGGATTCCCTCATGAAGGCTCTCCAGTTCCCGAGTCAGGGCAAGACGTCGTTGAAAAACGTCCTCCGTAAACTGCAGGACCCTGCGCCCCTCTTCCGTAAGCACCATGTTCCGGCTGTTCAGCCGTGTGAACAGCTGGCACCCCAGCGACTCTTCCAGAGCCTTGATCTGCTTGGATACGGCAGGCTGTGACCGGTGCATGACGGCAGCCGCCTTGCCGAGACTTTTCAACGTCGCAGCATAATAAAATGTTTTAAGATGCATCCAGTCCATAAAAGTTCCGTCGGCGTCGCCGACTCCCCCACCCAAGGTTATAGACGGAATAAAAAAAACGAAATGGACAGGTAATCGGCTGAACGTTATATTTTTATTCATAATCCACCATGTTCAATATGGGGAATTTGTTCCCTTTTGGCAATCATAATTTAAGAAGGTGAGGTTATGAAACAGCCGTATGTCTGGCCGGAATCCGTCCGCGCCGCCTTCTGCTTCACCATTGACGTGGACGCCGAAAGTCCGCAGCTGTGGCGCAAACGCAAACAGCCCTCTCTGAGCATGAACGAACTGGAGCAGCGCTTCTACGGACTGCGTGAGGGAATATGGCATCTGCTGGACCTGCTGGCCCGTTACGAAGTCAGTGCCACCTGCTTTGTTCCCATCCATGAGGCCGTCACCCGCCCGTGGCTGCTGGAAACGCTCGTCGAAGCCGGTCATGAAATCGGCCTGCACGGCGTTCTGCATGAAATCGTCAGCGAGCTGACTCGGGACCAGTTTGCCGAAATCGTGGAGAAGGGACTGGAAACCGTCGTCCGATATACAGGAAAAAAGCCCTCGGGATTCCGCTCTCCGGCCTGGGAAATGACTCCCTGGGCATTCGACGTTCTGCATGAGGCCGGCATTGCCTACGACAGCTCTCTCTCCGGAAACGACCATCCCTACTCTCTCGGCGACACGACAGAAATTCCCATTCAGTGGCCTCTGGATGATGCGGTTTTCTTCCGGTATGCCGGCACGGGGGCCGACCGCTGGCCACCCTGCTCCACTTCCGACGCCGCCGCCAGCTGGCTGGACATCTGTGAATCCATGGAACGTTTCGGAGGCTCGGTAGTAACCACCGTCCATCCCTGGATCACCGGCCGCAGCTATCGCACGGGCCTTGCGGAAGCTCTTTTGAAACACGCCCGGAATACTTCGGGATTATGGATTTGTACGGCAGGAGAACTGGCAGCTTATCACGCTTCTTCCCAAAACCATGAAGTCTTCATGGAAGAGCTGAATCCGCCCTTCCTGTCTCAAGGCAGACCTACATAGCCCAAGGAGGACTCGCATGCCTAAACGACTAGGAACACATCTTACAGGGATGCTCTGTGCCCTTCTGCTTGCCTCCGCACCCGCGTGGGCAGCCAAGGACACCGTCATCATCGACCTGAGCAACGAAACGGCCACCTGCGACCCGCACATACAGTGGAACCAGAACAGCTACGGCGTGTACCGCAACATTTTCGACAACCTCATCACCCGCGACAATCACGGCACCATCATTCCGGCAGTGGCCTCCTCCTGGAAGTATCTGAACGACACGCAGATCGAGTTCACCATCCGCAAGGACATCACCTTCCATGACGGCACGCCTCTCACCCCGGAAGACGTGGTGTACAGCATCACCCGCATTACCGACAAGGATACCGCCAGTCCCCAGCGCAGCCAGTTCGAAGCCGTTTCCAAGGCGGAAGTCACCGGTCCCGATCGCGTAGTCTTCACCACCAGCAAGCCCTATCCTCCCCTGCTGGCTCAGCTCGTCAAGCTGAGCATAGTGCCCAAGGCCTATGTGGAAAGGGTGGGCAAGGAAGAATTCAACAAGAATCCCATCGGCAGCGGCCCCTACAAGTTCGTCGAATGGCAGCGCGGCGTCCATATTCTTCTTCAGCGCAACGACAACTACTGGGGCAACAAGGGCTTCTTCGAAAAGGCCGAATTTCGCTTCGTGCCCGATCCCAGCACCCGCGTAGCCGACCTGCGCACGGGCAAGGCCGATCTGGCCGTCGATCTGAACCCCGACCTGTCCGCCACCATTAAAAACGACAAGGTGTGCGAACCCCGGGTCACACTCACCGAACGCGTGGCCTTCCTGCGCACCAACAACGGCCGCACTCCCACCAGCAACAAACTCGTCCGCCAGGCCATAGCCTACGGCATAGACAAGCAGGGCATCATCGACGGACTGATGAACGGTCAGGACCGCATAGCCGACACCATGCTCACCAAGGAAATGGCGGGCTACAGCGAAATGGCCGGTTATCCCTATGATCCCGACAAGGCCAGAAAGCTGATTGCCGAAGCCGGAGACGCGGCCAGGGAAGAGCTCATTTTCGCCACGGCCCCGTCCTACGATCAGCGCATCGTGCAGGCCGTTCAGCAGATGCTCACCGACATCGGCCTCAAGGTACGCATTGAAATGATGGATCAGGCATCCTTCCTCAAGGCCGTTCAGCAGGGCGATCTTTCCGAACGTCCTCACATCTCCTTCGGTCGCTGGTCCTGCGCCTGCATGGACGCCGACGGCGTGGTCTATCCTCTCCTGCACTCCAGCAGCGCCTGGTCCCAGACCCGCAACGCCACGCTCGACGGGCTGCTCGACGAAGCCCGCATCTGCCTCGATCCGGCCAAGCGCGTGGAACTCTACGCCGGAGCCGACAAGATCATTCTGGACGAGGCATACATTCTGCCTCTTTATCAGGTCGCCTACATCTACGGAGCCAACAAGAACCTGATCTGGTCCCCGACGCCCGATGAAAGCCTCTTCCTCAACAGGATGAGCTGGAAGTAAGCGATATGTTCATTCCGGGACGCCCTGCGGGGCGTCCCCCCCCTTTCCCGCTCCTGTTTTTCCGCCGGCATGTCCAGGAGGATCCATGAGCCGATTTATTCTGAAACGCCTCTGGCAGGCCTTCCTTGCCGCGCTCGGCGCTCTGACCATTCTTTTCTTTGTACAACGTCTTACCGGCGACCCGACGCTGCTGCTGGTTCCCGAAGGGGCCACGGCCGAAGACATCGCCACGTTGCGGGCAAGCCTCGGATTCGATCAGCCTCTCTACATACAGTACCTGCAGTACATCAAGGGGCTGGGCACCTTCGACCTCGGCATGTCCTATGTGCAGGGCGTACCGGTATGGGACATCCTCATGTCGAGGCTTCCGTACACCCTGTGGCTCACGGCCGGTGCCATGCTGCTTTCCATAGGCGCCGGACTGCCCATAGGCGTGCTCATGGCGCTCAAGCGCGGCACGATTCTTGAGCGTCTGCTTCAGGGCGTCGTGTTCACGGGTCAGAGCATGCCGACCTTTTTCAGCGGCATTCTTATGATTCTGCTTTTTGCCGTGCATCTCCAGTGGCTGCCCTCGTCCGGTTCCGACTCGGTGACCTCGATGCTCATGCCCTCCGTGGCTCTGGGCCTGCTTACCCTTGCCACGTTCGCCCGAGTGGCGCGCACCGCCGTTCTCGACGAACTGGGCAAG
This sequence comes from uncultured Mailhella sp., assembly GCA_944323575.1. GTDB lineage: Bacteria > Desulfobacterota > Desulfovibrionia > Desulfovibrionales > Desulfovibrionaceae > Mailhella. The sequence goes on from CALUTB010000014.1 coordinate 7,317, forward strand.
GACTATGTGCGCACGGCGAGAGCCAAGGGCGTTCCCATGAAAAGAATCATATGGCGGCATCTGGCCCGCAACAGTGCCATTCCCGTCATCACCGTGGCGGCACTGGAAATCAGTCATCTTCTCGCCGGCGCCGTCATCGTGGAAACGCTGTTCGCATGGCCGGGCCTGGGTCAGGTGGCCGTGCAGGCCATTGAAGCCAGAGATTTTCCCATCGTACAGGCCGTGGTGCTGTTCGGCGCCGTGGCATCGGTAGCGTGCAATCTCATTGCCGATCTTCTGTACGGACTGGTCGATCCCAGGATACGACACACGGGAGGTGCGCAATGAGTTCATCCATGTCACGGAGCGGCGGGCAGGAGAGTCTCCGCCCCCGCCCGACCCTTGCCTCGGCGATGCGAAAGACCGTCGGCTCCATTCCCGGCTATCTGTGGATATTCATCGCCATTCTTCTGGGGTTCACCGTCATGGCCCTGTTCGCTCCGCTGTTCGCGCCCAACGACCCCGCTACCCAGAATCTTCTCGGACGCATGAAGGCACCGGGCAGCGTCATCCGCGGCGTCACCTATCTGCTCGGCTCCGACGAGCTGGGCCGCGACGTTCTGAGCCGCATCATCTACGGTGCACGCGCCTCCATGTGCGTGGCCGTTCTGTCCGTCTGTCTCTCCGGCGTCATCGGCATTCTGGCCGGTCTTCTGGCCGCCTACTACCGCGGATGGGTGGAAACCGTCGTCATGCGTCTCGTCGATATGATGCTTTCCATTCCGGCGCTGCTCTTTGCCGTCATCACCGTGGCCGTGATCGGCCCGGGCTTCATCAACGTCATTCTGGTGCTCGGTCTGACACGCTGGACACGCTATGCCCGTGTGGTGTACGGGCAGGCGCTCAGCCTCATGCCGCAGCCCTATGTGCGCTATGCCCGATTCGTGGGCACCCCCGCGCTCACCATCATGTGTCGCCATCTGCTGCCCAACGTCTTCGGACAGGTCGTCGTAGTGGCCACGCTGGAATTCGGCTCCATGGTGCTTTTCGAGGCCGGCCTTTCCTTCCTCGGACTCGGCGTTCAGCCCCCGACTCCCAGCTGGGGCGCCATGATGAACGTCGGCAGACACTACCTCGACACGGCATGGTGGATCGCCGGTTTCCCCGGACTCTGCCTCTTTCTGCTGGTTCTTTCCGTCAACATCATAGGAGACCATCTGCGCGACAGGCTTGATCCCCGTCTGCGCTGAGCGGACGCTTCCTTTTCAACCGTTCAATTCGGCAGCGCCGTGCTGCCGCAGCAAGGAGCACGATATGATCGACCTGACCTGCCTCAAGGGGAAAAAAGTGGTTCTCACCGGAGCCTACGGCGTTTTCGGCGTATGGATCGCTCAAGCCTTCAACAGCGTGGGAGCCGAACTCTGCCTGACCGGCAGCAGAATGAACAAGCTTGAGGAACTTGCGGACAAGCTCCAATGTTCCGTGCCTCCGCTGCTTGTCGCCGCGGACCTCACCTCAGACGGCGATCTGCAACGTCTGGCCGACACCGTGCGCGACGCCTGGGGCGCTCCCGACATTCTCATCAACAACGCCGGCGTGTATCCTTCAAGCTTCCTGCTCGATCTGTCCAACAGCGAGTGGGACCGCATCATGAACGTCAACCTCCGCGCTCCCTTCGTGCTCTCCCGCGACATGGCAAAGCTCATGATAAAAAAGGGCGTGAAGGGCGTCATCATCAACATCTCTTCCGGCGCCGCGCGTAAAATGCGCTCCACCGCGGTTCCCTACTGCGTGTCCAAGACGGCTCTCGACCGCCTGAATCTGGGTCTTGCGCTGGAACTGGCCGAATTCGGCATACGCGTCAACGCCGTCGAACCCGGCTTTGCCGCAGGCAGTGAAACCACGCATCTGACCGAGGAACACATCCGCAAGGTCGAAGCCAACATTCCTCTCGGCCGTTCTTCCGGCCCCGAAGATGCGCCTTCCGCCATTCTCTACCTGTGCTCCGATTCCGCCTCCTTCATCACCGGCGCCAACCTCGCCGTGGACGGCGGCAACTCCGCCGGCGTGCGCGTCGTCTATCAGGACAAGAAAAAGCCCCTGTAACCCTGCTCCCTTCCCCTTATAAGGATCTCCTTTTCCGGAGGACCCCATGCATACGACTCCATGGAACATCACAAAATCGCAGTTGACGACTTCCGACGGCATCGTGGTCTGCCAGCACTGGAAAGCCGCCGAAGCCGGTGCCGCCATGCTGTCCGCCGGCGGCAATGCCGTTGACGCAGCCGTGGCTGCGGTTCTTGTTCTGAGCGTTGTTGAACCATGGCTCAGCGGAATAGGCGGCGGCGGCTTCATGATAGCCATGGACGGCAGGACCTCGGCCAGATACGCACTCGACTTCGGCATATGCTCCTCATGCAGACTCAAGCCCGAGGATTATCCTCTCGAACAGGGAGCCGACGGCGACTGGTTCAGCTGGCCGAAGGTAAGGGACGGACGCAACATCCACGGCTACGGCTCCATAGGTGTGCCCGGAACCGTTGCCGGTCTGGCCGAGGCACTTGCCAAACTGGGCACGCTGCCCTGGGAACAGGTGATGGAACCCGCCATTGCGGAGGCAAAGGCAGGGTTGGAACTGGACTGGATGGCGGCACTCGCCCTTGCCATGGACACCGACATGCTCCTGCGCTACCCGGAATCCGCGGCCGTGTGGCTGCCCGAAGGCCGCGCTCCCCGCGTTTCCTCCGCCGCAAAAAGCAATCGTCTGCCCCTCACTGCCAAGGTCGCCACGCTGGAACGCCTCCGCAAGGCCGGTCCGCAGGATTTCTATACCGGCGAACTTGCCCATGCTCTGGTGGAAGATCTGCAGAAGGGAGGCTCCCCCATCTGCCTCGAAGATCTGGCCTCCTACCGCCCCGAATGGAAAACTCCGCTCTACGGCACCTACCGGCAGTGGGATCTTGCGCTCATGCCCGGCAACTCCGCCGGCCCCAGTCTGCTGCGTGCACTCAATTCCCTGGAACGTCTGCTGGTTCCTTCCTCCCCCCGCCCCGGAGCTGAAGAGGCGCAGCTCTACAGTCGTGTCTGCCGTGAAGAGTACGCCTACCGTCTTACTCATATGGGTCAGTCCTCCATTCCCGGCAATGCGCTGGATCCGTCGTGCACCAGCAATCTCTGCGTCGTGGACAAGAACGGCTCCGTCGTTGCGCTCACCAACACGCTTCTGTCAAGGTTCGGCTCCAAGGTTACCTCTCCGTCTCTCGGAATGCTGCTCAACAACGGCATCATGTGGTTCGACCCGACTCCCGGACACCCGAACAGCATCATGCCCGGCGTACGCCCGCTGGCCAACATGTGCCCGCTCGTCGTGAGCCGTTCCGGCGGCGAACGCTATGCGTTCGGCGCCGCAGGCGGGCGCACCATCTTCCCCACGCTGCTGCAGATACTTTCCTATGTCTTCGACTTCGGCATGACGCTGGAACAGGCTTTTCTCGAACCCCGCGTGGATGCAAGCACCGGCACCATCCGCGTGAGTTCCCGGGCGAATCCCTCTGTGGCGGAAAAGATAGCCGAAGTCTTTCCGGTGGAAACGGTGGACGATACCATCTATCCCACCCGCTTTTCCCTTCCCTCTGCGGTGCGGCATGATCCCGCCGCAAAACTGAATACAGGCATGGCCCATCACAACAGTCCGTGGGCTGCCGCCGTGGCTGAGGTACGACCATGAACGCTTCTTCCGAAACACATACTCCCGTTCTTGAAGTGCGCGGCCTGGGAGTCCGCCTGCGCGACATTGCCGCCGTGGACGACATCGACCTCACGCTGTACGCAGGCGAGGCTCTGGCGCTGGTCGGAGAATCCGGCTGCGGCAAGAGCCTGTCTTCTCTGGCCATCATGGGACTGCTTCCCCATGTGGCCTCTCTGTCCGAGGGGACGAGCATCCTGCTTCAGGGGCAGCAGCTCGCCGGACTTGACGAAGATTCCTACAACCGGCTGCGCGGCAACCGCATGAGCATGATCTTTCAGGAACCGTTCACCTCGCTCAATCCGCTCATGCCCGTCGGCGCGCAGATTACGGAAGTGCTCACCGTGCACGGCGTGCCGGAGGCGGAAGCCAGAGCCAGAGCCCTGGACATGCTGAACAAGGTCGGCATTCCCGATCCCGCCGTCCGGTTCAATCAGTTTCCTTTCGAACTCTCGGGAGGCATCTGTCAGCGCGTGATGATCGCTCTTGCGCTGGTGGGCAACCCGACGCTTCTCATAGCGGATGAACCCACCACGGCCCTCGACGTCACCATTCAGGCTCAGATCCTCGACCTCATGCGCGATCTCATGAGAGAAAGAGACACAGCGCTTCTGCTCATAACCCACGACATGGGCGTCGTAGCCGAAACGGCGGACAGAGTGGCCGTCATGTACGCGGGACGCATCGTGGAACTGGCCGACGCCCGCACGCTGTTCACATCTCCGAGACATCCCTATACAAGGCTGCTTCTGGAGAGCATCCCCGGCATATCCACGCCCCCAAAAACGGTTCTGCGCACCATTGCGGGAACGGTTCCCGACATCCGGGACTGGGCGGAAGGATGCCGCTTTCATCCACGCTGTCCTTTTGCCTCCGACGACTGCCGAAAGGCTGCCCCTCCGCTGGAGGATCTGCCCCTTGACGGCCGTTCCCACAAGGTTGCCTGTCGGCATGTGAACAAAACGGAGCTGTTATGATCGTTCAATCCCCTACTGTGCTCGAAAGCCAGCCGCTGATAGAAGTACGTCACCTTAAGGTTCATTTTCCCGTCAACAGAAGCCTCACCGGCCGTCCTCGCGCCTGGGTCAAGGCCGTGGACGACATCAGCTTTTCCATCTGCAAGGGGGAAACCTTCTCCATTGTGGGTGAATCCGGCTGCGGCAAGTCAACGACGGGATATGCCCTTCTGGGCATGCTGAAACCTACGGCCGGAGAGCTGTATTTTGAAGGACGCCCTCTGGAATCCGACGATGAGGAAGGCCGCCGCATGGTTAGGCGGCAAATGCAAATCGTGTTTCAGGATCCCTTTGCCTCCCTCAATCCCAAAATGTGCATCGGAGAAAGCATAGCCGAGCCGCTTCGCGCCGCAGGAACGCCACAGGAAAAGATTCCCGGCCTCGTGGCCGACCTGCTGGACATGGTGGGACTGCACAGATCCTATGCCGACAGGCTGCCCAATCAATTTTCCGGCGGCCAGCGGCAGCGCATCGTCATTGCACGAGCGCTGGCCATGCAGCCCAAGCTCATCGTCTGCGACGAACCCGTTTCTGCGCTGGACGTTTCCATCCGTTCCCAGATTCTGAATCTTCTTCTCAAGCTTCAGCAGGAACTCGGCATCTCCTATCTGTTCATATCACATGATCTGTCTGTGGTGCGGCACCTCAGCGACAGAGTCGCCGTCATGTATCTCGGACACATCGTAGAGCTAGCAACGGCAGAGGAACTCTTCACCAACACCTTCCATCCATACACAAAGGCCCTTTTCAGCGCCATTCCCCGAATTGAACCTGAACGAAAAAAAGCTCACAGGTTTATCCTGCAGGGGGATCTGCCGACTCCGCTCAATCCTCCAAGAGGTTGCCCTCTCATCACTCGTTGTCCTTTCCGTCAATCCATCTGCGACCAGAGCATGCCCGAACTGCAAGAAATCCACCCCGGGCACAGCGTCGCATGCTTCCGAGCAAAGGAGTTTGGTCCCTTCACAAGTTTTTCTGAAAGTTTCAGTGAAAAATAGGCTCTGTATGCCCCGTTATCGAAGGCAAGTAAATGAAACTCACACGTAGGCGAAGGCAGCAAAACATTTTGCCGGTTTGTCATAATGTGTTGCTCTTTTTCGACATTCTTTAATCGTCATGAAGAAAAAAACTCGATAAGGTGTCTTTCGGGAGCTGTCAATGGCTCGGGGATGACAGTTTGTTCTTCGACTGGAAATGCGGGCCTCACATCCCTGATTGCGTAACTCGTTGATTATTTTTCTGCTGCTGTAAACAGCATCAGCCATAATGATTGCAATGATACGATATTAGAAGGATGATATATCATGCGTCTGTCATCCCATGTCCAGAAAACATTTGAAAAGCTTCTGGGAACATATGCCATTCAGCAAGCTCTTGACTTCATCAAAAATGATCATTCCAACATGATTTCAGAACAAAAAGAGATTGCAGTGATTCCCGGTGCTCCGCATACAGAGCCTGAAATCCGCTCTCCCTTTTTTCTGGATCGTCTGAAAAAATACGGACTGGATGATTGCTCCATTGATGAAGTAGGCAATGTTTTTGGATATGTACACGGAACAACAAAAAATCCGCTCGTTTTAATGGAAGGCCATCTTGATACCGTCTTTCCTCTTGAAACGCCTTTGGCTATTACAGAAAAGGATGGACGCATCTACTGTCCCGGCATTGGCGACGATACAGCGGCCTTGGCAGCTCTGCTGTGCGTTATCCGTGCTGTCCGACACGTCGGCCTCAAACCATGCGGCACGCTGATGATTGGAGGAACTGTCGGCGAGGAAGGCCCTGGTCTTTCCCGAGGGGTACGCCATCTGATGAGTACAAGGAAAAAAAATATTGACGCGTATGTTGCAGTTGAAACCTGCTGGACATATCGTGTCACCCGCGGTGCTGTGGCCTGCAAACGCTTTGAGCTAACATTCAAAGGGGCTGGAGGACATGCCTGGAATGACTTCGGTTCACCTTCTCCCGTCAACGCTGCCGGTCGCGCCATGTCGGCCATTGCTGACATTACCCCTCCCTCTGCTCCCAAGACCATCTATAACATAGGTCTGATGAGCGGCGGCACCTCCGTAAACTCTATCCCCGGCGAAGCCGTCCTCCATATCGACATACGCTCCGTCGACATGGAGGCTCGCGACATGCTCGGCACACAAATTCTGGAAACGGCAAAAGCCGCAGTTGCGGCAGAAAACACGACACATCCCAAAGGGGAACGTATCACGCTTGACGTGCATACCTATGGTGAAAAGCCCGGCGGAGACCAGCCGGAAGACTCGCTGATCGTTCAAATTGCCTGCGGCGCTACTTCAGCTGTCGGCGTGGAACCGCGTCTTATGGGGCCTGCAAGCACAAACATCAATTTCCCTCTGGCTCTCGGAATTCCTTCTGTTTGTATCGGCGCCGGTGGTGATGCAGGCAATCAGCACTCACTCGATGAATGGTTTGATCCAAAGGGCAGCTATACAGGTCCGCAAAAAGCATTGCTGATGCTGTTTGCCATGGCTGGTCTGGAAGGCGTGACACCTGCGCTGTTCAATACGCGCAAGACCTATTAACCTCAAATATTCATAATTAGTCAGATCAAGAGAGACTCTTCATGATAGGAGCCATCACGGCAACCGTTGTTACGGTTATCACGGCGAAATCCGTCCTGATGCGTTTACGCCCGCAACCGCTCCTGAACCTGTAGAAAAGTATTCTCCCACAAAAGTGGCCAGTACAGGTTTCTGGCGGCTTGCTCCTTTCAAGTGCATGTCAAGCTTTTTTCATCGCGAACAGCCGGACTTGCCTTATCATTATGTCTGCTGCAGGACATGCCAAGCATATGGACGCCACCGGCGATAGCAAAGTGATGTCCAACATCGTGACGAGTCCATTAAAAATGCTTAAATCTCCTTATCTGGTTGTTGGACTCAGCTATATAACCGGTCAGATCATGAACGTCTTTATTCCCAGCGCTGCTGTTTTTGAAACACTGCTCATGGCAACAATGTATCCTGTGCTGAATAGTGTCGTCAAATTATAAAAATTTGCCATAGTCCCTTCACGTCATCCGAAGAGGGACTATGCAGGCTTCATCGTAGGCACGATATTTCTGATCGGGTTCGGAAAAACATGCAAGCTCACCTGTCGGGGAGCAAAGAGCTTGTTGGTCGCCCCGCAAGCGATAACAGACTATTTATTAACGCTGTTTTTTTGGACATCAAGAACCGGTACTCCGTGGCGGAATCTGCCTCCGGATGATGAGGATTGGAAAAAATACCCATCGTCGGCTTTGTCGCTGAAGGAATCGCGGGGTTCGGGAGCAGCTTCCGGAAGCGGTCATCGTTGAACCTGATTTTAATGGCTCATGATAGATGCAAGCCACTGCAAGGTTCATCCGCATGCCGCCGGAGCGGTGGGAGGCAATCAGGACAAGAGCCGTACCAAGGGAAGCTCAACACAAAGATACATTTGGCCGTGGATGCTCATGGCATGCCGCTCAGAACTGTTATCACAGAAGATACCAGAGCTGATTGCAAAGAACCTTGCGCAGTGATTGACGGATTTGCCGCGGAAGCTCTTTCGGCAGATCAAGGTTTCGACACAGACGCTGTGATTGAAGAGGCTACCCGACGAGATGTGAAAGTTGTAATTCCCCCGAAAAAAGTCGCAAAAAGAAACGAGACTACGACTGATGTTTGTATAAAGTACGCCACCTTGTTGAGAATGCCTTTTCACATCTCAAAAGGTGGGGTGAAATTGCAACCTGTTATGCAAAAAGAAGCGATCTTTTCCTGCTGCCGTCCAAATCAGATGCATGTCGTTATGAGCGGCAATAATTTGACGACACTATTGAGGAGACGATGGTCATGTCTTCCGTCTGAACATTCGGAGACCGTACGGGCAGGAACCGTGCTGCCCTGTTGCAAAAGACGGAACCAACGCCTCCGCAACCAGCCCTCTGCCGTGGAAACCGGAACTTCCCGCCGTTCTGGCGGAAAGTGATCCTGATGCCTTTATTTCAGCGCAGGACGCGGGCGATATCATAAACGCACCGAATGCAGGATCGGCTCATGTCCGACCGTATGAAACTGCCACGGCACGTCTTCTGTCCTCCCCTTTTTATGGCGGCTCTGAACAACGATGAAACAGGTCGAACAGAGGCAGCGAAGTATCCGACCATGTTCCCGGACTGCTGTGTGAATATGCCGCCGGACGGGAAAGACCCACGGAAGCACGACCGACCGGGGCGGATCTGCGGACTTGGCCGGTAAACTTGATTCCCGAGTCGTTGAAAAGTCGCATTTGCGATATGCGAACGACGGCAAGAGTGCCCAACAATCCGATATGACGCCGGAATCGATAAAAGATGTGCCTCCTCCGCAAAGAAGGAAAAAGACGATCCCGACGGCGTTGATGAGGTTGTTCCCGCAGGATGGGGAACAAAACCGCCGAGGCGTCGGAAGTCACGCCGAGGCGCGGGTGCAGTTCCATGCGCCGACGATGAACCGGCGAGGGTTCCCCGCCTTCCCCACGTTCTGTGCCGGGTACGGGAAGGACTGCGGGCAATGTCGGTTCCTTCATCAGGACAAGGGCCGTTCCGCCTTGCATGGACGGAGGCATGCCCGGACTTCCAGAAAGTGCTTCCGACAAAGGGCGGCATCACCTCATGCCGGGAGAAAAGACGCTCAGTCGGGCTGAACGCGGAGGTAGCCGCGGTGAGGACGCGGCTCAAACGGCCGCCTCTCCAATGCCCCGATAGTCCCGTTCGTTTTGCCTTCCGTGAGGACTGCCCCGAAAGGAGCGAAACTGCCTGTACTATCGTCTTTTTAAGAAAATTCGTATGCCGTCCGATGCAGTTCGGCGTGGCTTACAAGAAAAATAATTATATTATCGTGTGATTACATGATGTACAGGCTTATGGGAGAATCCGTTGCAGCATGAACGCGTCAGGCGGAGCGATCCTCACGAAAAGTTTTTTCCTGTGCGCGGGGCGGGATGCAGGTTTTTCTTTTGCAGACGGACGAGCGGAGGTGACAGGATATGCTGAGCGGCTTTTCCGAAGAAATGCCGTCCACAAACCGATGTACCATATCCAAAAGCTTTTCCTTCTGTGAGGTGACGGCGCACAGCGGAGGGTAATAGACCGATGCAATGTCGTCATCGCTCAGACATACAAGAGACATGTCTTCCGGACAGGACAGGCCGCATTCCCTGAGATAGGAAATGCTGCCGATAGCCATGTTGCCCGTGGGAGAAAGAATGGCCGTCGGAGGATGCTTTTTTTCCAGGAACTGTTTCATGATCTGGCGACCGTGATCAAAGGATGATCTCGTCAGTCTGGGCATCTGATTGAGAAGTACGAGGGAGTTCTCATCAAAGGGCAGTTTCAGCCTTGTCAGGGTTTCCTCAAAAGCACTGAGTCTTCTGTGGGCTCTGCGTATGTTGCTGTAATAGCTCATGCCCAACCCTATGCGACGATGCCCGGCCTTGACGAGGGTCATCACTGCCTGTTCGATAATGTTCTCATCGACTGGACCGATGAAGTTGATGCGGCTGTTCGCATCATAGGTATCCCAGAGAACGAGATGGGGAATGTCCCTGCCGAGCACTGTTCTTATGTGCTCATGGCAGTGAAGCCCCGGGCCGATGACTATGACGGCTGCCGTTTTATATTGTCGAAATGTAAGAAGAATTTTTTTTTCGTTGTGATCGTCAAAGCCTGAGTTGGCTACAAGCACATTATAGTTGTGCCTTAGCGCGTAGTCGTGAATGTCTTCCAGGGTAAGCAGGGAGAGATTCTCTCGAAGGTTGCCGATCATGATGCCTATGAGCTTGCTGGAGCTGCTCGACATGGCGGCTGCCAGGGGATTGTACTGATAGCCCAGAGTATGAAAGGCATTCTGGACTTTTTTCAGCGTGTTGGGACTGAGTTTTTCCGGAGAGTTGATCGCCCGGGAAACCGTGGCCGTTGAAACTCCGATGAACTCGGCTACGTCTTTCATGGTGATGTCGCAGGCTATGGGATTGGTCATGGTTTCCTCATGTTCGAATGTGCGGTCTCGCCGGAAAAGCGGATGGAAAGCAGTATGCTGCACAAGTACACTTTAGTCAAATTTGTAAAATAGAGGAAACTGCGAGACTGATTCTTTGAAGTCAAACGGCATGTTGCAACGCATGTCATACCTCACGACGCATGCCAGGATGAATGAAATCATGAAGAGTTATATAAAAATTAATGTAAAAAAAGCACATGATGCATATTGGAAAAATGATGTTGTAAAAATGAACGAGGCTGAGGGAAAAATCAATTTTTTTTGGGAATAAACAGTATTTTAACAAAATTGAGATAAAAATCAGCAAACATGTAAGAGCAAAGAAAAAATTTTTAAAGGCTCATTTTTTTAATATAACATATTCATATAAAACATATTTTCAATAAAAAAATCGACAAATCGCTATTGACGTTGAAATGTAACCGTTTACAAAGAAGGAAAAGAGTTCTTAACGCTCAACCGGTTCACGCATGACAGGAGAACGTATGGCCGACCTTACGATCAGTACGGAACAGGATGTCGAAGATCTGGCATGGGGTGCTTGCTTTCAGGGAATAGGAGGAGGCGGCGTGGTCGCCGAGGGATTGCGGCTTCTCAAGAAGGCCATTGCGGCTCACGGTCCCGTGACCGCCATAGATGCCGATTCCTTCCCTGACGACGCGTATGTCGTAACCACGAGCTTCATGGGAAACAGAGCTCCGCTCACCCCCGAACAGGAAGCACAGAAGAAAAGACTCGGCATGGTGGAGTGGAAGTATGAGAACAACCTTTTGGAAGCCCTGCGTTTCATGGAGAAGATTTCCGGAAAGAAGATCTCCGGAATAGTGCCTTCCGAACTTGGAGGCGCCAATACTCCCGGCCCCATGGCTACGGCGCTCAGTCTCGGCATTGCTCCCATCAATGGGGACTATACCGGAAAGGCCAAGCCTGAGACCAAGCAGGGCATGCCCTGCATTGAAGGCGTGCCGCTGACGCCCATGACATCTGTGGACAAATGGGGCAACAAAGCCGTTGTGTACGAAACGGTGAACAACGCCCTTGCCGAACGCGAGGGAAAAATGCTGGCCACGGCGGCATTCGGCAATACGGCCATGGCCTTTTTCCTCATGACCGGACGGGAAATGAAGAAATATGTTTTCCGCAACACCCTTACGGAATGTTTTGAAATCGGTCGCCATATGCGTCTGACGCGCGAGGCCGGCGGGGACGTTCGAAAGGCCCTGCTGGAATTCACGGGAGCCCGCATGCTTTTTGAGGGCACCGTGATCAAAAAGGAATGGGGCATTCCCGACGGTTATTATTCCGGATACCACTGGCTGGAAGGTACGGGAGCCTGGGCCGGACATAAGTTCAAGGTATGGTTTAAAAACGAAAATCACATCACCTGGCTTGATGATAGGCCCTATGTGACCACGCCGGATCGGGTGGCCGAGGTGGAAACCTCCAGCGGGCGTCCCATCATGACGCAGGAAATCGAAGAAGGAATGAACATCAGTTTCATGGCCGTTCCTTCAAGGGCCAGACACCGGGAACCCAAGGCATTGTCGTTTATGGAGCCCCGGCATTACGGCTTTGACATAGATTATGTGTCCATGGAAAAAATTCTCAAATAATTCAAAGGAGATGTATATGAAAGCAAAACTTGCCTCACTCCTTCTCGCCGCAACTCTCGTTGTTCCCAGTCTGGCGCAAGCCCGGGAAACCTTGATCATGACCTGCTACGGCGGGGCATATCAGAGCTTCTTCGAATCGGAAATCATTCCCGAGTTCAGCAAAAAGTACGACTGCGACATCAAGCTTGCCATTGGTCTTGCCAAGGACTGGCTGGCGGAGATGCGTGCCAGCGGCAAGGACAATGCTCCCTACGACGTAGTCATGATGAATGAAATCTGGGCCAACCAGATGCGTCTGGAAGGATATTTTGCACCGCTTGATGAAGGCAAGATTCCTTATATGAAGGATGCTTTCGTTGTTTTCAAGGATAAAAGCGGCGCCAACTCCGGCATCATCGGCGTCATTCAGCCCGCAGGCATTGCTTATCTGACCGACAAGGTGAGCAATCCTCCCAAGAGCTGGAAGGATTTGTGGAAGCCCGAGTACAAGAACAAGCTCGGCCTGTACACGGTTACGAACTCCATGGGCGGTGAGTTTCTGCTGACGGTGGGCGATGTATGGTTCGGCGATCAGAAGCAGACCTCCAAGTCCATTGACAAGATCAGGGAACTCAAGCCGTTCAAGCTGTCCGAATTTTCCGGTGACATGGAAAAGCAGCTCACGCTCGGCGAAGTGGAAATCGGCGTTCTGGACACTCCCGCCATTGCGCGCTTGAAGAAGGCCGGCGTGAACATAGGCTGGTCGGAACCTGCCGAACACATGATCATGTTTGAACAGGTCTTTTCCGTGCATACCGGTTCCAAGCACAAGGATCTTGCCCAGGCCTGGATCAATTATCTGCTGAGTCCCGAGATCCAGACCAAATTCGTCCGTCGTTTCTATACGACCCCCTGCACGCAGGGCGTGGAAGTACCTGACGACCTCAAGGAATACATCCCTGTCGGTCCTGACGGCGTGAGCCGCATCAAGGTGTTTGACTGGGAATTCTTCAATGCCAACAAGAGCCGCATCATCAGAGAATGGAATCAGAAGATAGCCCGTTGATGCAGGTGTAACGACATGGGGGCCGGACGATCGGCCCCCTGTTCTAACCGGCGGCCTTTTCCTTACATACAATCACCTTACATACAATCAACGGTAAACGACTGGAGCTGACATGGCTAGGGTTATACTCGATTCCCTCAAAAAGACGTATGGCGGAAATCTTATCCTCAACAACATTTCCACAGTGATCGAGAACGGGGAACTCGTTTCCCTGCTTGGCCCCAGCGGATGCGGAAAGACGACGACGTTAAGGTGCATTGCCGGCTTTGAGATTCCCGACAGCGGAACCATTACCATAGGCGATACCGACATTACCACCATGCTGCCGGAACAGCGGGATATCGGCATGGTTTTTCAGAACTATGCGCTTTTCCCGCACATGACGGTGTTCGACAACGTTGCCTTCGGGTTGCGCATGAGAAAGGTGTCCCGCGAGGAGATCTCGCAGAGAGTGCATCATATCATGAAGGTCGTCGGACTGGAAGGATACGACGCAAGGTATCCCCGCATGCTTTCCGGCGGTCAGCAGCAGCGCGTCGCCATCGCCCGTGCCCTGGTCATCCGTCCCCGGCTGCTTCTTCTGGACGAACCTCTTGCCAACCTGGATGCAAAACTCCGGGAAGAGATGCGCTTTTATCTGAAAAAGCTGCAGCGGGAAGTCGGCATCACCATGATCTACGTCACCCATGACCAGTCTGAAGCGCTTGTTCTTTCCGACCGCATCATCGTCATGTTCAACGGGCGCATTCATCAGTGCGCGGCGCCGGAGGAGCTGTACCGTCATCCCGCAACGCTCAGCGTGGCCAACTTCATAGGTCTCATCAATCCCTTCGATGCCCGATTCCGGGGACTGGAGAACGGATGCGCTCTGGCGGAAGCATCCTGCGGAGTGCTCCGGTGCGAGAATTTCATTTCGGAACAGTTCAAGGACATGGCTCCCGGTACGCCGGTCAAGGTGGGCATACGTCCGGAAAGCCTCACCATTTCTTCCTACTCTCCGGAAAAGCTTCCCGGTCTGAACATCATCGGCGGCACTGTGCAGGAAAAGGTTTACATCGGCAATATGTTCGACTACCGGGTGGCAACGCCCGGCGGGGAAGTCGTCCGCGTTCAGGCCAGCCCCTCGGTGGATATTCCCATGGGCAACGCCTGCTGGATAAGCGCGGCTTCTGTCGATACCCTTCTTCTGCCTCTGGAATAGGAGGTCTCCATGGCTGTCACCAAAGCGCAGCAGGCGGGGTCACGTCTTCTTCTCTTTCTTCCCGCCGCTTTGTGGATCATGATTTTTTTCGTGCTCCCGTACACTTTTCTCGGTTACGTCAGCTTCAAGCCGACAAGTTCATCCAGCGCCTATCTGCCCGGCTTTACGCTGGACAACTATGTCTTCAATCTTACGGATTCTTTTTTTTGGGTCATTCTGGCTGAAACGCTGCTCGAAGGCGTGGCCACGGTGCTGATCTGTCTGCTCTTCAGCTATCCGCTGGCCTATCGTCTGGCCAGAAGTCGTTCCCGGCACCGCAGTCTCCTGTACATGGTGGTCATTTCTCCCCTGCTCGTGGGCGTGGTCATACGCTGCTACGGCTGGATGGTGCTGCTTGCCGACAAGGGCCTCATCAATGATCTTCTGCTCAAAACCGGCATCATCGATGCTCCCCTGCCGCTTATGTACAATATGTTCGGCGTCATGGTGGGGCTGGTTCAGGTATATATGCCCTATATGGTGATTTCCCTTACCGGCGCCATCCAGCGCATCAATCCGGAACTGGAATACACGGCGCGCAGTTTGGGTGCCAGCCGGTTTACGGCATTTCGCAAGATAACGTTGCCCATGTCTCTTCCCGGCATCATGTCTGGTTCCATTCTGGTGTTCGTGCTGACCATCAGCTCCTATGCCATTCCGCTGCTCTTGGGCGGCAATAAAACGCTGACCACGCCTCTGCTTATCGTGCAGACGGCGCTGGATGCCTTTGACTGGCCGGGCGGAGCTTCCATGGCCGTTATTATGTTTGTCATCGTCGTTACCTTGCTGAGCCTTTACATCAAGGTGCTCATGCACGCCATGAGGGGGATGAAGTAATGAGGGAACAGAAAAAAAATCTTACGGACCGATTCATCGATCTGATGGTGTTTTTGGCCTACGTATTTCTGCTTCTGCCTACCGTCATCGTCGTGCTTGCGGCGTTCAACGGCGGCGAGTACCTTCATTTCCCGCCTGACGGCTTCTCCCTGAAGTGGTTTTCCAAGCTTTTTGCCACGGAACAGATGATGGAGTCATTTTTCTTCAGCATCCGTCTTGCGCTGGCGGCATCGGTGACATCCACGCTCATAGGACTGGGAGCCGCGCTTTATGTGGTGCGCTATGCAGGCAGGCTTGCTTCCGTGCTTCGCCCCTACATACTCTCTCCCCTCATGCTGCCGTCCATTCTTACCGGTCTTGCGCTCATGATTTCATTTTACAGCACAGGCATAGGAGGAAAGAGCTTTCTCGGTCTTTATGCCGGTCATACTCTTATCACCACTCCATACGTGTTTCTGGTGGTAAGCAGCGTGCTGTACAACTTTGATTACTCCATGGAAGAGGCTGCGCGCAATCTGGGGGCAACCAGACTCCAGACCTTCTTCTACGTCACGCTTCCCCACATCAAGAACGGCATCATAGGATCGGGAGTTTTTGCCTTCATCACCTCCTTCGATCAGTTCCCTCTGTCGCTGCTTCTGACCGGCCCCGGATATTCCACGCTGCCCGTGCAGATGTTCGACTATCTCCGCTTTGAATTCGATCCCGTGGCGGCTGCCATCGCCACGATCAATATCGTGCTCGCCTACGGCATGATGTTCCTCATGGAGCATTCCGTGGGGCTGAAAGTGCTGTACGGCGGAAAGAAATAGAGGCGTTGCATGAAGAAGCTGGGACTTGTGAGCATCGGACAGGCGACGGATCGGGATTTCGTTCCCATCATCCGTGAGATCGTGGGCAATGACGTGGAGCTTGTCGTGCGCGGAGCGCTTGACGGGCTGACGGATGTTCAGCTTGCAGAAGCAGCTGCGGGAGAAGCGGAACATCCCGTGGTGACGGAACTTGCGGACGGACGGTCCGTAAGAGTTTCCAAGCCGAAGCTGGTACCGCTCATCAACAGCGTGCTGAGCGGCATGGCTGCCGACGGCGTGAGGCTGGCGTGTCTCATGTGCACCGGCAGCTTTGAGGGGCTTGAAATTCCGGAAGGGCTTGCGCTGCTGGAAGGGCGCAGAGTCATAGATCATGCGGTTCTTGCCGTGTGCCCGCCGGGAGCCAGACTTGGAGTTCTGGTTCCTCTCAAGGAGCAGGAAGCTCTTTCCGGCGGAAAATACCGCGCTATGGGCTACGAGGTCGTCTGCGGACATGCCAATCCCTACGGAAGCAGAGAGGAGCTTTCGGCCTGCGCGGAAACATTCCGTGGCTGTGCCGCAGTCGTTCTGCATTGCATGGGATATCTTCGTGAGCACAGGGACATCGTGGCCAGAGCCGGCAATGTTCCTGTATTGGAAGCCAATGCCGTTATGGGACATCTGGCCTGCGAACTTCTTTTCTGAGGGAGAATCCATGAAAACTCTGGGCCTGCTGGCCGTGGGGCAGAGTCCCCGCACGGATTACGTGCCCGTCATCTCCTCTTTTACGGGGCCTTCCGTGCGCATTGTGGAAAAAGGCGTTCTGGATGGGCTCGACCGGGCGCAGATGTCGGCGCTTGCACCTCTTTCGCCACAGGAACATCCTGTGGTGACGAGACTTGCCGACGGCAGTTCCGTGACCATGTCGAAGGCGGAGATGTCCGGTATCGTCAACGATAAGCTGCGCGAGTTTGCCCGAAGCGGCGTGGATCTTGCCGTGCTCATGTGCACCGGCGATTTTCAGGGCATTGTCTGTCCGGAAGGGCTGCATATGCTGTACGGCAAAGACATCATAGACGGTTGCGTGCGCGCCGCCGTGCCTGCCGGTTCCAGACTCGGCGTGCTGGTTCCTCTGGCGTCGCAGGAGGCATTTTCGGGCCGCAAGTTTTTCGACATGGGCTATGATGCGGTTACGGCTCATGCCAGCCCTTACGGTTCCATGGAAGAGATTGAGAAGGCGGCTTCTGCCTTTCGCGGATGCTTTGCCGTGATTCTGCACTGCATGGGATATGTGCGCAGGCATCGGAAAGCCGTTGCCGAAATAAGCGGTGCCATGGTTCTGGAAGCCAATGCCCTGGTAGGACATGTGTGCTCGGAACTGCTTTCGTCGTAGACGGAGTATGCGATGAAGAGACTCGGTCTTTTGTCCATAGGCGAAACGCCTCGTCCGGATATTCTGTCCGTCATGCATCGGGAGCTTCCCGATACGGAACTTGTGGAATACGGCATTCTGGATGCTCTTGATGAAAAGCAGCGGCAGGCGCTGAAGCCCTTGCCGGGGGATTTTCCTCTGGTGTCCCGGAAACGGGACGGCTCGCAGTTCAGCCTGGGGAAAAGGCAGGCTGCCACGCTCATGGAACAAGGGCTTCGCCGTCTGTACGAGCAGGGAATAACGGTCGTTGTGCTGCTGTGCACTTGCCGTTTTTCGCTGAACATTCCGGATGGCATGCTGGTGGTGGAGGCAGGAAGAGTCATCGATGCTGCCCTTGAAGCGCTGGCTCGCGACGGCGTAACGGCGGGACTGCTTACCCCTCTTCCCGCTCAGGCCGACGAACTTGCCGAATACTATGCACATCTGCCCGGCCGCATGGTAACGGCCTCTGCATCTCCCTACGAAGACGTGCACCTTGCCGAAGCGGCTGCGGAGCGCCTTAAAGATGCGGATTTCGTCTTTCTGCACTGCATGGGATACACGGAGCCTTACAGAGCCGCTGTGCATCGCGTATGTGGGTGTCCCGTCATGCGTGCAGGCAGTCTTGTAGCACGCTTTACGGCTGAGTTGATGAACTTCTAGGAGCAGGCATGTTTTATCCCCGTATTGATGCAGACAAATGTGTCGGTTGTTCCGCATGTGTCAAGGTATGCCCTTCCTCTCAGCTTTGCCTGCGGGAAGGAAAGGCCGCCGTTTGTGCAGCGGTGCCTCGTCCCTGCCACGGATGCGGGCACTGCAGCGCTGTTTGTCCGCAGGATGCCGTCGGCATTTGGCAGGACGATCATGAACTGGAAAAGCCTTCCGTGGAGTGCGGCAACTGGAGAATCCCTGCCGACAGACTTGCCGTTTTTCTCCAGATGCGTCGCTCCGTTCGCTTTTTCAGTCCGCGTCCGGTGGACAAGTCGTTGCTCCTTGAGCTGTTCGACAAGGTGCGTTGGGCACCTACGGCCTGCAACCGTCAGGATGTCGGCTGGCTGGTGCTGACGGAGCCTGATCTTAGGAAGCGACTGGGAGAGGCTATTGCCGAGTGGGCTTTGACATCGGAAAATTATCGGAGCATCGGAGAAGAGTATCGCCGCGGACATGACACGGCACTGCGCAATGCTCCGTGCGTCATTCTGGCTCATGGTCCGGCCGAGGTGCCGACCAGCGTTCAGGATTGTGCCGTTGCTCTGGAGGACATGGAACTTTTGCTGGCCTCGGCCGGCCTCGGAAGCTGCTGGTCCGGTCTTGTCGCCCACATGGCTGCGGAACGCCCCGATCTGACGACGTTCCTCGGCATTGACGAGGAACGTCAAATTTTCGGCGGACTCATGGTGGGCTGGCCGGATGTGACATTCCGACGGGTACCGCCCCGCAAGGCTCCC
This sequence comes from uncultured Mailhella sp., assembly GCA_944323575.1. Taxonomy (GTDB): domain Bacteria; phylum Desulfobacterota; class Desulfovibrionia; order Desulfovibrionales; family Desulfovibrionaceae; genus Mailhella. The sequence goes on from CALUTB010000014.1 coordinate 26,480, forward strand.
GCCGTTGTATGGAAATAGGAAGAAGTTATGTCCGTGCGGAATGTGGAAGAAGTTATGTCCGCCCTGCTGGCGGATGAGAGGGTGCGGAAGGCGCTTGCTTTTCTGAAGGACGATCAGGAAAGAAAGATTCAGGAGCTGAAGGAAATGGTGGTCGTTTCCGGCGCTCCGCATACGGAGTCGGAAATCCGGTCTCCCATGTTTCTTTCCCGTCTGAAGCAGAATGGTCTCAAGGACTGCTTTACGGATGCCGTGGGCAATGTTTTCGGCTTCATACACGGCAGGGATCAGGCACGCGTTCTGGTGGAGGCCCATTTGGACACCGTGTTCGGACCGGAAGTTCCTCTCAATCTTATTGAGGACGATGACGGTACGTTGCGCTGCCCCGGCATTTGCGACAATACGGCCTCCATGGCCACGGAACTTTCCCTCATACGCGCGATTCTCGCCTGCGGCCTGAAGCCCGTGAAAACACTCATGCCGGGCGGGACGGTAGGTGAGGAGGCGCCGGGCGAGGCCCGAGGCGTGAGACATATTATGAAGACGCAGAAGAATCTTGCCGCATACGTCTGCCTTGACAGCGGTCATGATTTCGACGTCATCAGTTCGGCCGTTTCCTGCAAGCGTCACGAGATCACGCTGAAAGGCCCCGGCGGGCACAGCTGGAACAACTGGGGAAGAGTGAATCCCGTGCACGCCATAGGCCGGGCCATCTCCATGATGGCCGACATCGAACCCGTACGGTCTCCGAAGACGACATACAATGTCGGCGTGCTTCATGGCGGAACATCCGTCAATGCCATTGCGGCGCAGGCTTCCATGCACATTGACATACGTTCTCTGGACGACAGCGAAAAAGCAGCCCTGGAGAAGCAGATTCTCGACTGCATCCGGCAGGCCGTCGATGAGGAAAACCGCCGACATCCGGATTCCGCGCCGCTTATTCTGGAGGACCGTCCCTACGGCGACAAACCCGGCGGCAGCATTCCCGATGACGCCGTCATCGTTCAGGCGGCTCTAGCCTCGGCCAGAGCCGTGAACATCGAACGCAAGGTTTGCGCTCCGGCGAGCACCAATGCCAACTTTCCCATAAGCGCGGGAATCCCTGCGTTGTGCGTGAACAGCAACGGAGCATGCGGCAATCTTCACGCTCCGGACGAATGGTATGATCCTGAAAATGCCTGGAAGGGCGCTCAGGCGCTTTTGCTGCTCCTGTTTGCGCTGGCAGGTCTGGAGGGCGTGACGGAGCCTCTGCTGCAGGCATGACGGGAAGATGATGCAGGCATATGGTCGGCTGTGATTTTTGGAACGGCCCTGCCCGTCCGGAACCCGTCCGACTGCAATGGAACATGGCCCCGGAAAGATGTCCGGGACATTCCGGATGAGAAGAGTTTTTGTACTTTCCGTCCCTCCGGAATGAAGTCAACCCTTTCAAAGCGAGGTTGTTATGAGCGGCATTATTCTCAAGTCCCAGCTTGATGTTGAAGATCTTACCTGGGGTGCCACGCTTCTCGGTGTAGGCGGGGGCGGAACCCCTGCGGAAGGACACAAGCTTCTGAGTCGTGAGATTGCGGCCAAGGGAAGCATTGAGTGTGTAGATCCCATGTCTCTTCCCGACGACGCGCTTACGGTCTGCGTGACCTTCATGGGCAACCGTGCGCCGCTCACCCCCGAACAGGAAGCACAGAAAAAGACCTTGGGGCTTACGGAATGGAAATATGAAAACAACATGGTCGAGGCCGTGCGCTTTTTCGAGAAGATCATGAACCGGAAGGTTGAGGCCCTCATCATTCCCGAGCTCGGCGGTGCCAACACTCCCTCCCCCATCGCCACGGCTTCCATTCTCGGCATCAAGGCCGTGGATGCCGACTACTGCGGCCGTGCTCTGCCCGAAGTGGCCCAGTCCGGTTCCTGTCTCATGGGTGAGAGCATGACGCCCATCGTATCCGTGGATAAGTGGGGCAACAAGGCCGTTGTTTATGAAATCGTGAACGAGGCTCTGGGCGAACGTCTCGGCAAGATGCTGGCCGTTGCAGCATTCGGCAACACCGCTCTTGCTCTTTCTCCGGTTCCTGCTTCCGTCATGAAGAAGGCCACCGTGCACGGAACGGTCAGCGAATGCGTCGGCATCGGCCGCTGTGCTCGCGAAGCCAGGGAGGCGGGCAGGAACATGGTGGAAGCCGTCATGGCGCATACCGGTGCCAAAAAGCTTTTCCAGGGCCGTCTCGTTCGTGCGGAATGGAGCGTCAAGGACGGGTATCTGGACGGCTACAACACGTTTGAAGGCGAGGCCGAATTCAGCGGACACACGCTGCGTACCTGGTTCAAGAATGAGAACCACATAGCGTGGCTGGATGACAAGCCCTATGCCACGAGCCCCGACATGATCTGCCAGATCGAGTACAATCTCGGCCGTCCTCTCCTGAACAACGAGTGCAAGGAAGGACAGAGCTTCGTCATTCTGGGGCTGCCGGCCAGAGATCTGCATCTGCAGGACGGCCATCTGTCCATGCTCGATCCCCGTCATTACGGATTCGATATTGACTATCTGCCTTTGAAGGGACGGCTGTAGTCGGCGTTCAGCCCCGCGTTTTTCACGCGGCCGTTTTTTCGGATCAGGGACGGCTCCTTGGGAGGAGCCGTCCCTTTTTTCTGTTTCCGGCATACTCCATGCCGAGCGTCGCGGCGTTTCTGTCGGCACGACCGGCCGAAGCCGGAGGGACCAGCGTCAACGGAGCGCGGAACGTTTCCCCGCCTCCGGATACGGATCCTTCATGTCGGCAATGAAATGCTGCATCAGGCATTTTCCGGCCGTCGTCCGTCCTCTTCCGTGCACTTCACGTCCATGTCGAGATATTTCTTCAGGTCCGGAGCCTGCCGCATGAGCTTTCTTATGCTTTCAGGCGCGGAGCGACGGGCCGGATGCCGCTCTCCGGCTCCTGCCGGACCATGGGGGAAAGTTCCGGAGACGGATCGGAGCGCAGAAGCTCTTCCGCATGCTGCCCGAAGTCCATGCCCGCCTTCAGCGCGAGCACCTTGTCCTTCAGTTCATTGTCGTCCGGCTCTCTTCCCGAACGGACATCAGGATCGTTCTGAAGACCGCTGAAAATCCGCGCGCGCATGACTTCCGGCGTCTGTCTGCCGAAAACGGCGTCAATGACCGCATCCGTGCGACTCTGCAGACAGGAGCGGCCGGACATGTAGGCAAGCACGCTCCGCCTGTCCCGGCCGTTCAGATCTAAATCCAGCATGAGCTTGGCGACCTGCCTGCCGTCCATCGTTCCCCCCGAGCGGTCGATGAGGGCACGTATTCTGCGTGCACCCAGCATGCTTGCCGGCGCATTGTTCCCTCCCTCGATGCCGTTCAGAACCTCGGCTTCCGCCCTGTCCTTCGTCTCCTTGTGAAAACCACCCGTGCGTATCATGTTCAACCGGTCCGTCACGGTCATGCCGGGATTTTCCCGGAACGCCCGGTCCAAAAACGCCAGTTCCTCCGTCACGGAAACACAGCGCAGAAGCTCGCGCTCCTCCAGATCGCCGCGCACCAGAAGACGAACGGCGTCTCTCTGCTCACCGTCCATGTTCTCCGTCAGCTTGTACATACCCGCCATCCGCTCTTCGAGCGTCGCCTCTTCCGGCAGATCGTCGAGCTGCGTCAGCACCCGACGTCCGGCATCCTCCACGGCCTGTTTCCTGCGGTCCGCTTCGAGCCGCGCCGCCTCGGCCCGCCGTCTGGCATCAAGCGCGGCGGCATGATGGCGTATGCGTTCGTTCACGCTGCCTGCGCTTTCGCCGAGCACGGGAGCGAATCTTTCGGCAGCGCGGGAGGCTCCGGCGATGTCGTCATGATTGAGATGGCCGTCGATCACGCCGAAAGCCGCGCTTTTGCGCACGTCGTTCAGCACGGCGGTATTGTCGAGTCCCGGACGCATGGCGTTCACCATGCCTTCCAGATTGCCGAAGCTGTACTCCAGCCACTCGTCGTTGTCGTAGTTCTGCGACACCTGATTCCGAAAGTCGGAAAGCGCGCCCTCGAACACCGAGGCATTCCACGCCTCGCGCTGCTCGTTGCCGTATCTTCTGCCCTGTTCGGCAAAGTGCAGCACGCTTCCTGCGGCCTGCCGCTCGAACTCTTCGGCAAAGGCGCCCTGAAAGCCGCCCTCCTCCAGATACTTCTGCGCCCGCTCCCCGGCAAACGAGGCAAAGTGCCGTTCCGCATCCACGGCCGCTTCGCCCCGGTTTTCCTGCATATAGCGGTCGCGCTCCGCGGAAAGATCGGCGTTCAGCTTCTGGAGCGACTGCGACACGCGGGCCGTCTCGTCGGAAACGTACCGTTTCACGGCAAGGTCGGTCAACTCTCCCCCGACATCGAGCAGCGAGGAAAGAACCCGTGTTTCGGCAAAATCCGCCGCATGGCCCACGGAAGGAAGCGCATTGCCGCTCTGCACGCCGGGAACCTGCACGGCGCGGGGTACGTTGTCATAGGTACGCACGCGGATCATCGGAACAACCTCCTTTGTTCGGGCATCAGTGTCTGACGGCCGTGGACGTCCAGCGGCCGAGGGCGCGGTCGAAGAAGGGATTTTCGGCCGTTTTTGCGGCGGAACCGGTTCTGAGCGCGCCGGAAGCACCGCCGAAACCGCCGGCCAGGGCATAGGTGCCGAGTCCGGAGGTCAGGCCGGAGAGACCGGCGGTGAGCAGCGTGGAACCGAGTCCCTGTACCGTGCTCTTGTAGTAGCTGGCCTGAGCGTCGTAGTTTTTTGCTCCGGTCAGGGCGGCGTTCACGTTCCGGCGGGCGGCCCACTCGCTCACCGCCTTCCGATAGCGGTTGTCTCCCACGTCCTGCGCGTAGCGGGAGGCATTGCCCTTCATGACGTCCATGGCGCTGCCGGAACTCATGTCCACGCCGAGCGCGCCGAACGACGCCGCGTTGCCCGCCTGAAGATCGGCGTACTGCCGCGTCAGTGCGTTTCGTTCCCTGTCGAGGTTCTCAGACTCGATGCGTCCCTGTTCGGCCGCGATCTTCGCCTGATTGCGGGCCTGCTGCGCCTGCGCTTCGGCGATGCCTGCCCTATGCTTCGCCTGCTTGTTCCGTGCGTCGGCATCGGCAATGCCGGACAGGGCCGAAAGACCGCCTGCCGCAAGAGCCAGAGTCATGGCACCCATACTAGAAACCTCCCTTTCCGGAATAGGGTGAAACATCCACGGCCGTGAGCAGCGCAAGGAGCGTGAGCGGCGTAGCGCTTCTCACTTCGATGACGAGAGGCGATTCATCCGCCCATCCTCCGCACACGTCGAGGGAAAGATCCGTGCCCTCGCTGAAGAACGGCCTGGTCGAGAACGCGCCGGAGCGGATATGCCTGTCGACCACGGGCACGAGGGCATCGTCCAGCCCGGCCATGAACGACATGCTGCGGTACACGCGCAGCCGAACGGCGCTTATTTTTCTGTTGTGCAGAAAGCTTGTGCCCTGCTGCCCCTCGATTTCCGGCAGATTGGGCACGAGACGCGAGACATAGGGAAGTCCGACGTGCACGGACGAGGCCGGAGCTTCAAGGGTGAGTTCTCCCTCTGCCGACACGACAAGGCCGTCGACGGTGCCGCCGTCGGCAAAGACCTGCACCCGTCGTCCGGCAAGATGGGAAAGACCGGAAAAATGCGTGACAGGCTCGCCCTGATAGTTGAGGGCGCTGTCGAGGAAATAGGCTTCCGCGAGGTCGTCGGCATCGAAGAAGCCGTCCATGCGCTCTACGAAGACGCCGCCTTCGCGCCGCACGAGGAACCAGAGCTGATCGTCGGGCACGCCGGGCATGGAGGCGGCATCAAGAAAGTTTCCGTCGGTTTCGTGCCTGTGCCAGCCGATGACCTCCTGTTCCTTCATGTAGGTGAGCGCGGCCATGGTCCCGTCGGAAAGCACGCACCAGAGAACACTGTAGGGCTCCTGCTGGAATGCCCAGGAAACGATGTCCACGTCCCTGACCACATGACGGGCCAGAATCGTGAGGTCCTGACTAAGGTACTTGTCTGCGGAATAGTTGTAGGCAAATTCCCGCACCGCGCCGGAGCCCCGCTGCACGTAGACGATGCTGCCGTTCAGCGACACCGCGGGGACGGCATCGCTGCCGCCGCTCGTGGTCTGGAGCTGGAAGGACACGGTGGAGGGCGTAAGCGCCACGCCTTCGGAGGGCGTGAGTATCCATTCGCTGCCTTCGGTGCCGAAGGAAAGCGAGGTGCGGTCGGGCTGAAGCCAGACGATGCGGTTGGCCTGCGTGGCGGCGAGCGTGACTTCGATGGCATCGTCGTCCTTGGGAGGCGTGGAGCTTGCAAAGCTTTCGAACTCACCGGAGCGCGACAGCCATACGGTGATGGGTCTGTTTCTGGTGGCGGCGTAGCCCAGACGCTGCTGATGGAAGAAGACCTGCGCGGGATAGTTGCCTTCGCCCTCGAAGGGATTGCGGTATTCGGGGGGCGTGTCCTCGATGTCGGCGCCTATGTTCTTGTCGTCGTAGTAGAGCGAGGCTCCGCTGTATACCATTTCGATCCGGTACGGGCCTACGGAACCCGAAGGCGCTCTGGAGTCCGTTCCAAGGTTTCCGGTTTCATAGGCGGCATACGATCCGACAGGATTGCCTGAGCCGCAGTCGGCCATCGCCCAGAAAGATTCCGTCGTTGTGGCGGTTCTGGACTCCCACTTCCCCGGATGGTCGGGATCGTTGTCGTTGAAGATCCAGGAGGTGGTGTTCGTGGTTTTCGTCACCCGGACGAAAAGCTTTCCGCCGAGAAGAAAGGCGTTCTGCTCCGCCGCGTACACGGACAGGGCGGAAGTGACGTCCGAGGACGGCCGGGAATCGCCTTTGTCGGGATATGATTCGTCATGACCGGTGTCGACGTTTCTTGTGATGCTTCCGGCGTAGCGCAGAACGCCGGAAGTCAGCGCACCCATGCGTATGCCGCTGACGGAACCGCCCACGGTACTGCCGTTCTCCGTGCGGCCGACAAAACCGAACACACCCTGCTTTTTCTTGTAGATGCGGTAGCTTACCGCGCCTTCCACGGCGATCCATGCGATACGGATATGATAGTCCACGGAGTTCAGATCCTCGGCCTCGATGGTGGCCGAGGCGGAAGGAGGAGACTCCATGCCGTTTTCGTCCACGGCGGTGACAAGATAGGAATAGTCGGTTTTCGAGGGCGTGGAGGGCTTGTTCGAGCGCTTGTCGAGCACGGAGAGCGACGGCGTGCCCGGCGCGTCGACGGGAGGCATGAAGGTGAGCGTGGAAAAGCGCCAATCGTCGTCGGCGTAGCGCGAGACCTTGCAGGGAGCGTGGGAGGGATGGGCGAAGTAGATGACGTCCGCCGACTGGGCGAAGCGCAGGTCGGCGAGATCCTCCACGGCGAAGGGAGCTTCCACCGTCATGATCTTTCCGTCCTTCGTGACGAGCGAACCGTCCGGCAGCCAGACGCGCATGACGTGATCGCCGAATTCCAGCATGCGGCCCTGCGTCGCGGAAAACACGAACGGAACGAGTCTGGCCTTTTCATGACAGGCCGCGCCGAGATAGCGGGTACCGGGACGCCGCGTCACGCCGCCCTGAGGCATGGGCACGAAGTTGAGCATCTCTCTTGCGCCCGTGGAGTAGCGCGGCTGATCCACGCGACCACGCATGAACGGCGATATTTCGCCGCCGTTCAGGACGTTCTGGACATGGAAGGAAGGCATCAGTCCACCATCCTTTCCGAAAGTATGCGGGAACGCCATGCGGCCGGTTCGGGAGACTGCTGCGCGTCGACCTCGACTCTGGCTCTGTCGAGGGCCTGTTCGAAAAGCTCGTACCAGGTTTTCGCACTGCCGCCCTGCTCAAGATAGGCCGAGATCTCGAAGGCCAGACGCCAGGCCAGGGCGTCGGCAAAGGCGTCGGGGAAGGACTGGGCGTTGTCGTTGCTCACGTAGCTCAGTCCGACGGCGTCGGCGTCGGTGAGTATGTCCTGACCGGCGATCTCGTAGCTGACGGGTTCGAGTCCGTCGGGGAAAGGCTGATCCGGGGAAGGCGGCCGGCAGACGTCCACGACGCGCAGGCAGTCCGCAGGCAGGCGAAAGGCCCGTCTGTATCCGAAGGCGGGAGGATCGGCGTTCGGGGCGAGTCGCACGAGGCGGAGGGCGAAGGGCCACGGGTACAGCGACAGACAAAGATCAAGGCAGCGCTGATACGCAGCGTTTGCGGTCTGCGCGGCGGGCGTGTCCTGGAAGGACACGTTCACGCCCTTGGCTCCGGTGCGCATGAGCGCGGTGTTGATCACGGATGTTTTGTTCTGCATGACATATGCTCCTTTTCCTGCGAGTCTAGCAGGCGGGAGCAATGCGGCACACGGCGGACACTGGCGTTCCGGCCGATTTTGTGTCATGCTCGGCGGATGCCGCTCCGTTCTCCGGCGGAAGGCGGCGATCAGGAAAGGATGGATCGCATGGACGAAGAAAAGAAGAAAAAGCATCCCTGCCCCCACGGGAAGCGCGCCAATCTTGTGATTCTGTGCCGCAAGCCCTGCGAGGAGACCGGATGCAGACCCACTGATCTGACGTACGAGAAGGACGCCTTCATCGTGACCGACTACTGGTGCAGCCACTCCTGCCTGTGGTGGAAGGAGCACGGCGGGGAATTCGAAGTCAAATAACGGAGGCGGAGCCTTCCCGAAGAGGGCAGGTCCCGCTCTTTCGCCCGGCCCGGCTCCGGCGGGCGCACAAGCTTCCTGAACGCGGTCTCCCGCAAGGCCGGCTCCGCCGAACGCGCGCCCGGCAGGCAACCGTCCGCGGCCCTGCAACCTTCAAGCATCCCTTCTTCTTTTCGCGCGTCATGTCCGCGCGGCAGAACGAACGGCAAAAAAACGAAACTCGGGAAGAACCGGGGCATGCAGACAAGAAAAGGCCGTGTGCACGGCAGGCGCGACCGGACTCCCGCAACGAAGGATGCGCCATGAGAAAGGCGGCCTGCTCCGACTGCCGGAACCTCTCGTGCGGCTTTGGTCCTTTGCCATATGGATCCCCTGGAGGAGCCGCGGCTTCTCCAGGGGACGAAACCCGGATCACCCGGGAGACGACCCGCATTCCGGGGAGGAAGGTGCTGTCGGCACTTTCCTCCCCTTCTTAATGCGCGCCTTCTCCCATTTCGTTAATCCCGTCGCCTCAGCTCCGGCGGCATCTGCATCCGAAGTCGTTCGCTTTCATGGCTCTCGCGGCAGTGGTCTTTTTCCCGGAAGAACAGAGCGTTCACCAGCCTGCGCGGCCAGTGCCGCACGCCGTCTCTGTGCCAGCGCCAGCAGCGGGAAGAGAGCGGTTGCTGAGGCCGGCCGCAGCATAGCGTATTCAGAAGCTGGTCCACGCCGATCAGTACGTTTTTGAGGTATGCCATGCCGTCCCCTCCTTTTTCACGACCGAAACAGCCATACCGAGAATCAGCAGCGCGAACGCCACGCGGAACACGCCCGCCCTGCTCCACAGCTCGATGATGCCGACATGGGCGAACACGCCCCAGAAGGAGCAGATCAGAAGCGCGACAACGGTTCCGACCTTCCTGTCGCTGATTTCGTGCATGGCCACGGCAATGGAATCTATGGTGGAGCTTGTCACGCAGAGCACCGCAAGAAGCAGAACGATGTTCATGTCCGTGGTGAACTGAAAATGTGCCATGACCAGAACAAGCAGCATGTACAGCCCGAAGAAGAAGCTCCCCCAGTAGAACGCCGTGCCGCGTCCCGTGACCTCCGCCCGCTGCCAGTGCTGCACGTCGCCTATCGGCCCCGAAAGCAGGATGCACGCACTCCATATGCCCCAGAGAATGTCACCGGAGGAACTTTCGGGAAACGCGATGCGCGGAACATCCTGCCACAGCCCCATGCCGATGATGACGACAATGGCCAGCATGGTCATGCCCCACTGCCAGCAGTCCGTCCATATGGATGTGGAAAGCCCGTGCCGGTACATGGCAAGGGTGAACACCCAGCCCACGGCCACGGCGGAAAGATAGGCGCCGGTTTCCGAAACACCCATGTCCTTGAGCACCACGAAGATGATGTTCATCTGCATGACAAGGCAGAAGCACTGGATGAGAAGGGCCATGACCTTTATCCGGGGACGGTCGAAGACATGGCGTCCAAGGAGTCCGCGGCGGGCAAGCAGGCCGAAGAAGGCCAGCGTCAGCGTGTTGGCCAGCGCCCAGATGCACCATGCGCCGAGTCCCTTCTGCTGCGCTGTCTGCATTCCTACGATGAGCGAGGTTCCCCACGCCCACGACGCGGCGACGGAAGCTCCCGTCCTCACATCATTTTGCTTCATGCCCTTTTCCTGTAGCTGCGCAGAAGGTTGCGCGTCATGACGCCGGAAAGAGAAAGCGCGTCGAAAAGAGGCCTGCGCACGGCTTCCTTGCGGAACACGATGTGCTCCGGCGTTTCCAGAAGCGCCGCGCGGGGGAAGTACCTTTTCTCTTCGTGATAGCCCGCCCGCACCCATGAACGGATCTTTCCCTTGCCTCTTCTGTAGGCGGCGTCGTGATTGAAGGCGAAGATGTAGTCCTTCAGGGGAATCTTGTAATGCTGCGCATCCTGCTGCTCGTAGCGGTGAAGCACGTCGAAGTTAGACACGCTCCAGTCGTTGAA
>CALUTB010000015.1 GCA_944323575.1 uncultured Mailhella sp.
CAGGCGGCGCTTTCGGCAAGGCGCTCGCTTGAGCCGCTGTGCCTCAGCGCGTTTTCGAGTTATGCCCATTTGCCGCCACTTTGTCAAACACTTTTTTTCCACTCCTTCGTCCTTTTTATGGTTTTTATTCGTAACCACTTAATAAAACTTCATAAAAAAAACAAGCTGAAGCAATTTTCCAGCTCATTTTCCATACTTTGGAAGGTCTTTTCCCTACTGGAGACCATTTTTGCCGCTTTTTCAGGCTGAAAAACGCTTCGAAGATGTTTTCAGCCGCCTGCGAAGGTCGAAGTGGTGCAAAACAGGATAATTTAGAAAGAGCGTCCTTCTCTCCTGCTCTATCAGGCTCCCTCCTTTGCAGACGCCGGAGCGGTAACCACCCCCTGCCCTGCCGCCCAGAGACAGACGTCTTCCCGACGTATGGCGGCAGCCATCATGCCGGGGAAGATATCGGGCGTGCAGGCAAAGCAGGGAACGCCCAGGGCGGAAAGCTTTCCGGCGAGCGCTCTGTCATAGAAAGGACTGCCCTCGTTGCTCAGCGCCAGGAGCGTAATGAACTGCACGCCGGACTGCACGAGTTCATTGGCGCGCTGAAGCAGGTTCCGTTCCACGCCGCCTTCATACAGGTCGGAAATCAATACCATGATGGTATTGCGCGGATCGGTGATGAGCGACTGGCAGTAGCCCACGGCCCGATTGATGTCGGTACCGCCGCCGAGCTGCACGCCGAAGAGCACGTCCACCGGATCGCGCATTTCTTCCGTAAGATCCACCACCGACGTATCGAAGACCACAAGACGCGTCTTCACCGCAGGCAGAGACGCCATGACCGCTCCGAATATGCTGGAATACACGATGGAGCTGGCCATCGATCCGCTCTGGTCGATGCAGAGCACGACCTCGCGCTGCGGCCTGTGCGCTTTTCGTCCGTATCCTATCAGCGTTTCCGGCACCAGCGTATGGTACTCTTCCTGCCAGTGCCGCAGGTTGGCCTGAATGGTACGGTTCCAGTCGATTTCCGACGCGCGGGGACGACGGTTGCGAACCGCCCGGTTGAGCGCTCCGCTCACGGCGCTGCGCATAGGTTCCTCAAGCTGCTTCAGGAGTTCTTCCACCACCTTGCGAACCACAAGTCTTGCGGTTTCTCTGGTCTCCGGCGGAATGACGCCGTTCAGACTCATAAGCGTGGATACCAGATTCACGTCCGGCTGCACGGAATCCAGCATTTCAGGCTGAAGCAGCATATCCTTGAGGTACAACCGGTCGAAGGCATCCTTCTGCATGGCCCGTACCACGGTGGACGGAAAATACTTGCGGATGTCTCCCAGCCAGCGGGCCACACGGGGAGAAGACGAACCGGAGCCTCCCCGCAGCCCCCTGCCGTCGCCGCTTCGATCGTAAAGCAGAGAAAGGGCCTCACTCATGCCGAGGTCATCCTCACCGAGTACTACGTCCGGGCAGGATTTGACTGCCTCATCCCCCAGTGCAAGCACCCATCGCCGCATCCGTTCCTTTTCAAGTCCGTTATCCATGTGCACCTCGTTCGCCCTCAAACGCACCGGCTCCGGCAAGACCCAGAATCTTCCTCAGGAAAGGCAGCGGCAGTGCGGCTCGATTTTCATCCTGTTCCGAAGGCTGCACCGCCGGCGCTCCGACCGAACCGGCGTTTCCCGCACGGCGGGCCCTCTCTGCAAGCTGCCTGCGCTCAGGCGCGGAAAATTCCGTGAATGTCCGGCGCAGCATGGGAAGAACCGTAGTGAACTGCCCGTCGGGAAGGGAAAGCAGCCACTCGTCCACCAGACGCCAGAGCGTATCGTCATGAAGCAGGATCATGGCGCTGTCCCCGAGGAAGGCGGAAAGCCAGCCTGCGGCATCCTCCGGTTCTGCCGCGGCGGACAGGGCAAGGCTCATCTGCTGAGCGACCTCGTCGACGGAAAGCGCCTCGTCATCAAAAAGAAGTCTGGCCGCCAGTCCGCGCAGAACGGCGTTCACACCGCTCTCTTCCGGCAAAAGACGGCGCAGCGCCTGACGCCACATAAGCGCCAGCTCCTCTTTTCCGGCAAGACGCATGGCCTCATGTGCCGCGCGCAGCGGAGCGCCGAGTTCCGCCGAGCCTTCGGCATTGAGTCCCGAACAGGCGGCATGAAGTCCTACGGATACGCGGGGAACGATGCCTGCCACAAGCGCAAGCACCATGCCCGTATCCGTACCGCGCACATCGCCGTACCTGGCGACGCGCACAAGTTCCGGCAATGTGCGGAGCAGCTCAAGCGTATCTGTGGTAAGAGCGGCGCGATCTTCCAGCGCCTTCACAAGGCCGCCGACGGCCTCAGCCAGATCCGCGAGCAGCGCGGCATCCATCAGTTTTGCCAGCTCCGGCAGATCCGCCCGCGAGGCCCGGTCCAGCGTACGGCGCACGGCAGCTTCGACAAGCGTGCTTCCCCAGGAGCCGGCATTGATGATGTCCACGATCAACTTCGGCTCCCATTGCAGCTTCCACAACTCATGGAAGGTTCCCTTGCCTCCGCCCTCGCGCCTGTCCGTGCCCCAGAAAATGTCCAAGAGCGTCAGTCGGTGCAGCATTCTGCTGCGCGAAAGATCCACGTCTCTGCGCAGATCGAGATCCAGCACTTTCTGCGAGGCCTCGGGCCGGAGCCGGAGCTTTTTCTGAAGCCGCTCGATATCTCTCTGAAGGGGAACGGCAGGCACGCCGTCCGGCACCTGTCCCAGCTTTTCGCCGGTAATGAGACGCCGGGCTATCATGCGCATGGGTGTCTCCTCTCCCATGCACACCACGGTCTGCAGAGCTTCGCACAGTTCCGGCAATCCCGTGCCCGGATGCTGACGGAGGGCGGCAAGCGCCTCGGCCAGCCTGGCGGATTCAATGATGTGCGCAGGCGAGCAGTCCAGTCCCTCCTCGCGGAAGAGACGCGCTGCGGAAGTCAGCCATCTCACGGTTCTGGATTCCGTCGTTCCGCCGTTCCAGAGGTGTTCGTACCAGGCCGGAGACTCGACACCGGCCCCGTATCCGCTCCGAACGCTCAGCGCGACATACGTCCACGGCGCCCATGTGGCGGAAACCTTCATTTTCGGCAGTCCCTTCAGAAGCGCATTGTCATCCTTGGCGGCCACCTTCGCTTCCAGCGCGGGCACATGCCACGCGCCGCAGACCACGGCAATGCGCCGCCATCCTTCCTTGCGGGCCTTGCGCAGGCACGAGCGCATGTACGCTTCACGAAGCGCCTCCATGCCGGAAGGCGCACCGAAACGCCGCTCGCGATCCTGTCTTACCGCCGTCATCGCCTCTCTGATGGCATCGAACAGTTCGAGCCCGTCCAGACGTTCCTCGACCATGTGATTCCACCAGCTCTCCCCGCTTTCATAGCCGGCGGCACGTCCCAGCCAGTCCAGAGGATCGGCAGCATCGAACTCCGCATTTTCCCCGGCTTCGGCGCAGGCAGCGTTTTCCGCCCCGTCTGCTCCCGTTCTTTCGGTCGGGACAGTCTCCGGTTCTTTCAGTTGAGGACCACCCTCTTCCGCAGGCTCCAGCCCTGTCGCATCAAGGCTATCCTCCGACGGATTCTTCTCAGCAGCCAGACACGCCTTCTCTTCCTCCTGCTTTTCGAGAGCAAAACGCACACCCACGGGCAGATCCATGAAATGCACCGGAAGATCCCGCGTCAGTGCATGACGCAAGGCCTGCCACTCCGGAGAAAATGCCGCGAAAGGATAAAACGCCGCACGCTGCACGTCTTCCTCGGAGTACACGAGAAGCGCCACCGGGGGAACCATGGCTTCGTCGACGGCAAGAGGCAGCACGCTTTCTCCCTCGGGAGGTCCTTCGACGAGAAGCGCATCCGGCTGCCACTCTTCAAAAGCACGGACAAGGCTGCGGGCACAGCCCGGCCCATGATGCCTTATGCCGAATATGCGTATCTGCGAGTCGTCCATGCTTATTCCACATCGCGACAGGCGCGGTACAGATCCTTCCAGTCTCCCCGTTCCTTGATGACTGTTTCAAGATATTCATGCCATATCACGCGGTCCTGCACCGGATCCTTGACCACGGCGCCTACGAGAGAGGCCGCCACATCGGCAGCCCGCAGGCTTCCGTCTCCGAAGTGGGCCGCAAGAGCCATGCCGCTGTTGATGACGGAAATGGCCTCAGCCGTGCTCAGGGTTCCCGAAGGCGTTTTGACCTTGAGTCTGCCGTCCTCGGTTCTGCCGTTGCGAAGTTCCCGGAAGATACGGACCACACGACGTACTTCGTCGAGCGCAGGCGGTTCGGCGGGCAGTTCCAGACTTCGTCCCATTTCCCGGACGCGCTTTTCCACAATGGCGACTTCCTCATCTTCCGTCGCGGGAACCGGCAGCACCACCGTATTGAAGCGGCGCTTGAGCGCGGAGGAAAGCTCATTCACGCCCTTGTCCCTGTTGTTTGCCGTGGCAATGACATTGAAGCCGTGCACGGCCTGCACTTCCTCTCCCAGTTCCGGGACGGGCAGGGACTTTTCCGAAAGAATGGTGATGAGGGTGTCCTGTACGTCGGCGGGAATGCGGGTCAACTCCTCCACGCGGGCGATGCACCCATCCTCCATGGCACGCATGAGCGGACTTTCCACCAGCGCCTGACGCGACGGGCCCTTGGCAAGAAGTTCGGCATAGTTCCAGCCGTAGCGCATCTGTTCCTCGCTTGTGCCGGCCGTGCCCTGAATGATGCGCGTGGAGTCGCCGCTGATGGCCGCGGCCAGATGCTCCGAGACCCATGATTTTGCCGTTCCGGGCACGCCGTACAGCAGAAGCGCGCGATCGGTGGCCAGCGTGGCTACGGCGATTTCCATGAGGCGACGACTGCCTATGTACTTGGACGACACCTCGAAACCGTTGTCCAACCTGCCGCCCATGAGGTAGGTGCACACGGCTCGGGGAGACATCTGCCAGTTTGCGGGATGCGGATGCGTATCGGCCTTCTTCAGCTCGTCCAGTTCCTCGGCAAACTGCTGCTCGGCATGCTGCCGCAAAACACTGGCCGCCCGATTGGTATCTGCAGTATTCATGAAATGTCCTCTGATGGTTGACGGTCAGGAAAAACAGGAATGCAACGTCCTGCGCTGCAGGACAACGGCGGAAAAACGGTCGGAAATCTCTCTGTTCGGAGAATCGACCGGCAGATCGACAACTGCCTGCCGCGCATTGTCCAGACTCTCCGCAGGAAGAATCATGGCCAGTTCGTCGATCACGGAAGAAAGCATGTAATCACGATGTGTTGCCGAAGAAAGCCGGCTCTTCAGCGCCTGCAGTGCCTTGTCTGCAAGCGCTGGGGACATATGGTACTCCATCTCCTGCCGTGCACGGATATCCTGCAGAAGATCAGGAAGCGTGTCCCGGGAAAGCATATTCTCCCAGAACAGTTCCCGTTCCTCTTTGTCCAGCAGACCGGCAAGATAAAAGGAGTCGAGTCTGCCGCCTGCGGCGGATGGCCACACGCCGCCTTTCTTCATTCTCTTCAGCATCACTCGTGCCCAGTCTGCGTCGCGACAGCGAAGCTGCGCGTCGCCCCAGGCTGTCAGAAGCGGCTTTTTCCACTCAGAACGCTCGGCAAGTTCCATCAGCTCTGCCGGAGTTTTTCCCGTGCGCTCCGTCCACCAGGAAAGAGGCACGGCGACGGCCATCTGGTACAACCATCCGGCACGCGGTCCGAACTGGGAAACCGGAGATTTCTCACTGATGAGATCTCCGGCCCAGGCCTTGTCGTAATTTTCGGGAGGAGTGATGAATTCCGTCTTGTCCGCCATGACTGCCGCCGCCTGGAAAAGGCCGGAAAAGCCCGACGGTTCGGGCGCGGACAAAAAGGACTCCATGCAGGAAGACAAACGCTCGCCCATGCGCGCCACATAGCGGCTGTCGGGCAAACGGGAAAGCAGGGAAGCCGCCGTTTTTCGCACTTCACGGCTGCGATCTCTGACAAGGAGCCTCTCCAGCATATCCTCGTCGTCCATGCAGAGTCCGTGCACGAAAAGTCCGAGCAGAGCGTTGCGCTCGGAAGCGTCCATGCCCGCCATGTCCTTTTCAAACAGTTCCCGGGCGTGGGCGGTGTCCTTTGCGCGCATGGCCGCAAGAAAAGCCTGCCTCTGCATGGGACGACCGTGCACCCATGCCTCCATCTCAGACTCAGATCCGGAAGTGGAAGCAAACATGCACCAGTCCGGATTCAGGGAGGCCAGCCACAGCCCCCGCACACCGACCGTCCGGGAAAGCAGCGTCCGCAGTGCCGGCGCGCTCCGGCCCATCATCAGTGCGGGAACCAGCAGAGAGTGAGGCAGTACGCTGCCCTGCTTATCCAGACACGACAAAGCCTCCCACTGAAGTCTGAGACGACCGCTGCGGAATATGTCCCCGTACAGATCAGTCACAGGCAGCCCTTCCTGAAGCATGGGACGCGACTCCTCCTGACAGAGCGGGGGATCCATCGTAATGCCGACGTCGGAAGAAGGCTGCCATCCGGCCCGACCGCATATGGAAAGAATGCCGGCCCCGCGCAGAAGTTTTTCGGCACAGGCATCGGGAGACGTCTCTCCTGCATCGGCAAGTTCACGTATCAGGGACCCTGCCGGAAATTCGTTCTCCGGAAACGACGGCCTGCGTCGATCCGTGCCCAGCAGCGCGAAGGAACCGAACAAACGAAGTCTGGGATCCATGATTCCTCCCGATTCAGGATGCCGTCCGGGGAAAGGCCCCCGCCAGCAGAAGCGATCTTCCATCCCATTCTCCGCAGACCACAAGCGCTCTTCCTCCGCTGCGGGCAAGCAGCTTCCAGGCTTCGGCGTCATCCATCGTCAGCGGGATTCCGTGCTTTCCGTCCGAAAGCATCCATGCCTTTTCTCCGCGCACAAGACGCACATCGCCGAAAAAAAGCGGTTGCGGCATCTGCCACGGACTGACGGCAAGACGTTTCGCCATATCGACCAGAGCCTCATTCAACGTACGAACAGGCAGGGAGCCGGCAACCTTTTCTGCCACGGGAGCGTCTGCGACGACGGCCCTGAGCGGAGAGGCTCCCGCATAGAAGACAAGCGTCATGCGCATATCGTCCCCCGGCAGGAACACCGGTTCAAAAAATCGGGAACCGTGGGAAAAATCCAGAATCAGGGCCGTCCTGCCGCTGCCTCTGCCGTAAAGCCATACACGTCGACGCCACAGCCGCTCCTCTTCCGCCTCGCTCACGCCGATGACGCTCCACACGTCGGACACGCGGTCCCCGTCGGCCAGCACGCTGTCCTTGTCGGGAAGATACCCCAGTGCGGAACGCACGTCGGCCTGCTCCGCCAACGAAAGACTCTCCCGTCGGGAAAACGCATCTCCGAGCAGCTGAATCTCGCCCAGTTTCGCAAGAACTACGGCAGGCCAGTCCTCTCCCTGATCCATCCGGGCGGCCAGCTCCCGCACTCTGGCAGCCATGCCGGGCATCTGCGCGTCCACCATGCGGGCCGCGAGTCTGTCCCATTCCCCGTATCTGCCGGAAAGCGAGGATAGGCCCTGCCGGACCTGATCGGTCATCCAGCGCCTCAGTTCTTCAAGTCCTGTCTGCATACGCGCAAGCCGTGCGGCATCCTTTTTCGGCGACACCTGTGCGGCGCTCTTTTTCCGGGCTTTTCCTTCTTCCTTTCTGGCGGCACGCCGCTGACGTTCTTCCAGCCACTCACTCACCCAGTCGGGACGTTCGTCTCCGGAAAAAGCCCCCTTCTGCTGCGCCATGAGCAGAAGCAGGGCAAGCGCATGCTTGCAGGGAATCTTCCTGCTGGGACAGGAGCAAGAGCAGACAGTTCCGGAAAGATCGATCCTTACCTGATAGGGCTTTGCCCCGCTTCCCCGACAAAGTCCCCAGGCGGCGGCATCATCGCATCCAAGTACCTGCCATTTACCGGACGAGGCAAGGCCTCGTGCGGCCTTGACCGACGCCTCGTCCGGAGCCGTGGCAAGAACAGCATCCACCGTGATGTCCATACGTTATCTCCCGAAGGATCCCGCGCGAAAAGCGCGGCATGGGTCCACATGATATCGATCTGTAACAACAGGAAATCATGGCGTCAACCCGGCCGAAGCACAAGCATGGAAAAGAACTTTGCCCCAGACAGGACCGCCATATGTCCTCGTTCCTTTCCGAAACAACGGGTGCAGGGTTTACAAAGCCCTCCCGCCCCGGCTACATTCTATGTTTGCCGCAGTATTCTGCGGAGATATCCGGCAAAAGGAACTGTCGCAGATCCGGACACGTCTCCGGAAACCCCGCCGTTTCCGATCGTTTCCGCCGCGTTTTCCGTTCCTTCGTCATCCTTCATTCACTTTTTTCGGACGCCCATCATGGAAAAGTCACCAGAAACGCAAAAGGCTCTGGCCGTTCTCGAAAAATTCACCAGCGATCAGTGCTGCGGCAAATGCATTTCCTGCCGGGAAGGCACAAGGCAGATGCAGCAGATTCTCACGGACTCACCTCTGCCCTTTCCCTCAAAGGAAGACCTGTCCCTGCTTTCCGAACTCGGGGAACTCATCGATCACACAGCGCGCTGCGGACTCGGCAAAAGCATCGCACGGCAGGTTCTTTCCGTCCTGGAACATCAGGGCAGCACAGAACGGGTCATCGAGGAATATCTGCCCGGCCCCTATCAGGAACTGATTTTCTTTCACATCGACCCTGCACGGTGCAAAGGCTGTTCCCGATGTGCCCGCAGCTGTCCTGTAAACGCCATAAGCGGCGTCATCAAGCAGCCTTTCGTCATCAACCATGAACTGTGCATCAAGTGCGGCACCTGCATGATGAACTGCAAATTCGGTGCCATTTCCATCAAGGACTAGCCATGGGCAGCATGATCATCGACGGCATCCGCGTCGAATTCACCGATGAAACCAATGTACTGACGGTCATACGCAAGGCGGGCATCGATCTGTCCACGCTGTGCTATGTTTCGGAACTTTCCGTGTACGGTGCCTGCCGGCTTTGCACGGTCAAGGACGATGAGGGCCGTTATTTCGCCTCCTGCACGGTGCGCCCGCGCGACGGCATGAACATCCAGACCAACACGCCGGATCTGAGAAAGTACCGCCGAACCCTTCTGGAGCTGCTGCTTGCCTCCCACGACCGCGACTGCACCGTCTGCAACAAGAACGGAGACTGCCATCTCCAGAACCTTGCCGAACGCATGGGCGTACGGAACATACGCTTCAAGAGCGCGCAGGAACATCACGACATCGACAACAGTTCCAACTGCATCGTGCGTACGCCGAGCAAGTGCATACTCTGCGGCGACTGCGTGCGCATGTGCGACAACATCCAGGCCGTGGACGCTCTCGACTTCGCCGGCAAGGGCGTGGCCACGCTGGTGACTCCCGCCTACAACCGCCGTCTGGCCGACACGGACTGCGTCGGCTGCGGACAGTGCCGCGTCGTCTGTCCCACAGGAGCCATATCCATTAAAAGCACGGTGGATCAGGTATGGGCGGCTCTCGCCGATCCGAAAAACAAAGTCGTGGCGCAGGTGGCTCCGGCCGTACGCACCGCCATCGGCGACAGATTCGGTTTCCCTGCCGGCAAGAACGTCATGAACCGCCTCGTCACGGTCATGCACCGCCTAGGTTTCGAGGAAGTATACGACACGGCCTTCGGCGCGGATCTCACCGTCACGGAGGAAAGTCGGGAACTTCAGCAGCGACTTGCTTCCGGTGAAAAGCTTCCGCTCTTCACAAGCTGCTGTCCCGCATGGGTACGCTTCTGTGAAAAGAAGCATCCCGAGTTCATTCCCAACCTTTCCACCTGCCGTTCCCCCATGCAGATGTTCGGCGCCGTGCTGAGGGCATGGGACGATGCCCGTCCCGATGAAAAGGGTCGTCGTCTTATCTCCGTGGCCATCATGCCCTGCACCGCCAAGAAGGACGAAATCCTCCGGCCCGAATCCCGTACGCATGGACGTCAGGACGTGGACTACGTACTGACCACGGAAGAGCTGATCGGCATGATACAGAGCTACGGGCTCACCCTGAACGGTGCGGACAAGGACGCCGCCGACATGCCCTTCGGCATCACGTCCGGTGCGGGACTCATCTTCGGAGCAAGCGGAGGCGTCACCGAAGCCGTGCTGCGCAATTTCCTTGCAGGACACAGTCGGCAGGAACTCGACGAACTCAAACGAGTGGGCGTCCGCGAGGAAAACGGCATACGGGAATTCTTCTTCCGGCACGGAGACAGGGACATCCATGCCGCCGTGGTCAGCGGCCTGCGCAATGCCGACATGGTGCTGAACGCCATACGGGAAGGCGGAAAGACCTACGACTTTGTGGAATTCATGGCCTGCCCGGGAGGCTGCATCATGGGCGGCGGACAGCCGGTTTCATCCGGCGCGAGCATGTTCAGACCGCGCCGAGATTCCCTGTATGAAACCGACATCAACATGCAGATCAAGAAAACCAGCGAAAATCCCCTGCTCGACACGCTTTATGCCACGCTTCTCAAGGGCAGGGAGCACGAACTTCTGCACAGAAACATGACCGGCGAGTAGATATCCGGCAGACAAGAAAGAGCCTGTTGCCGCAATGCGGCAACAGGCTCTTTCTTGTCACAATATGTGATGCTATTTCTTTATGAAGCCCGCAAAGGGCGAAATGGCACGCAGTTCGCTGACGATGCCGGGCATGACCTCGATGACGCGATCGATTTCGGCTTCGGTATTGTAGCGGCTCAGACTGAAACGCACGGAGCCGTGCGCATAGTTGAACGGCACACCCATGGCGCGCAGAACATGAGAGGGTTCCAGACTGCCGGAGGTGCAGGCGGAACCGGAGCTGGCGCAGATGCCGTAACGGTCAAGCTGCAGGAGGAGGGCTTCGCCTTCCACGGCTTCAAAGGAGATGTTCAGCGTGTTGGGCAGACGATGATCCTGATCGCCGTTGATCTTGCAGTGCGGAATGGCGGCAAGAAGTCCGGCCTGCAGACGGTCACGCAGGGCGGAAACCTGGGTGCGTTCCTTCTCCATGTTGGAAGCAGCCAGCTCGCAGGCCTTGCCGAGACCGATGATGTAGGGAACGTTCTCGGTACCGGCACGTCGGCCGCGTTCCTGATGGCCGCCCTTGAGGTAAGGACGGAAACGCGTGCCGCGGCGGACATACAGAGCGCCGATGCCCTTGGGAGCATGGAGCTTGTGGCCGGACAGCGCCAGATAGTCGATGGGAAGCTTCTTGAGGTCGATGACTTCCTTGCCCACGGCCTGCACGGCATCCACATGCAGCTGCACGCCGTGAGACTTCACGATTCTCGCCACATCCTCGATGGGGAAGATGGTGCCGGTTTCGTTGTTGGCGTACATGAGGGAAACGAGCGCCGTATCGGGACGAATGGCGCGGTCGAGCTCCTCAAGGTTGAGACGGCCCTTGTCGTCCACGCCGAGCCAGGTCACCTCGTAGCCCTTATCTTCAAGATAATGACCGTAGGCGAGCACGGCGGAATGTTCCACCTTGGTGGTGATGACATGGCGCTTTTCCGGCTGGGTTTCCGTGGCGGAATACCAGGCGGAGTTGTCGGACTCGGAACCGCAGGAAGTGAAGATGATCTCTTCGGGATCGGCATTGAGAATACCGGCCACCTGCTCGCGGGACTTCTGAATGTAGCGCCCCATCTGTCCGCCGAAGGTATGCATGCTGGACGCATTGCCGTAAAGAGGGCCGAAGGCGGGCATCATGGCTTCCGCAACTTCGGGAGCAACCATCGTGGTGGCGTTGTTGTCAAGATAGATCACATCGGTAATGTCGGCCATGTCACGCCTCCACGACATTGATGGCGGGATCCACCTGCTCGCGCAGGGTCTTTTCCACCAGATTCTTCAGCGTCAGCTGGCTGGCGCTGCAGCCGGAGCAGGCTCCGCGAAGAGCCACCACGACAGTGGTGCCGTCCACATCCACAAGTTCTATGGTACCACCGTCAAGGGCAAGCCTGGGGGCGATGTCCTCATTGATGATGGTCATGACCTTCTGCATACGCTGCACGTTGGTCAGGCGGGGCACGGGTTTGATTTCCTGCATGGGCTTTTCCATGGCATGGAGTTTGTCAAGAATGGACTGGATGTCATCCTTGCAGCTTCCGCAGGCGCCGCCCGCCTTGATGAAGTCGGTAACTTCCTCGACGGTCTTGAGGTTGTTTTCCTTCGCAACCTTGATGATCTGAAGATCCGTCACGCCGAAGCACTTGCACACCAGTCTGCCCTCTTCCGCCTGAGACTTGGAAGGAAGCCCCTTCCAATGGCGGACGGCGTCCTCCAGGGCTTCCTCTCCCATGACGGAGCAGTGCATCTTTTCCTTGGGAAGACCGCCGAGATAATCGGCGATTTCCTTGTTCGTCAACTTGGCTGCCTCGTCCATGTGCTTGCCCTTGATAAGTTCGGTCAGAGCGGAACTGGAAGCGATGGCGCTGGCACATCCGAAGGTCTGGAACTTGGCATCTTCGATGATGCCCTGATCATTGACCTTCAGCATGAGCTTCAGTGCGTCGCCGCAGGCAAGACTTCCCGCCTCGCCGATGACGTTGGCGTCTTCGAGCACCCCGGCATTGCGGGGGTGAAGGAAATGATCACGAACGGTCTCGGTATATTCCCACATGATTGTACTCCTGATAATGCGACAGATCTCTCCGGAAAGAGGCTTCACATTTTCCGTCAACTGTTTTCCCGCAAAGATTAATCACTTTCCGGGCAATGTCCAGAATCGGAAAGGCAAGTTCCGAAAATCCCTTGTCCGACGAAAAGAGAGAGCGGAGCCGGCCGCAGCCGACTCCGCTCTTCTGAAAACGCCGAAAGACATTCAGGCCGTCCGCGGGGCGGCTTCCCATACCACGTTCACGTTGCCGAAGCACTTCTCCAGAGCCTTGAAGCAGCGCTTCAGACGTTCCTGCTCCACAGGGCACGGTGCTGAAGTCCGGACCGCCAGAACAAGCCCCTTTTCCTGCCGGACAAAGGCGGCGGACACGGCGGCCTGCCGGTGACTCTTGTCCATTCCCTCTGCAAGAGAAAGAAACAGCGAAAGATAGCGGGCGTGTTCCTGCCAGTCGTCGGTCAGAGTAACGACGCCCTTGTCCTTTCGGGAATAGCCGTACCGGTGAAAAAATGCGAGCGCCGCCAAGAAAGAAACCTCTTTCTGCGTGAATCCGAGCATCTCGCTGTTCTGAATGAGATAATGACTGTGCACATTATGCTTCGTAAAGGAGATGAAAATGCCGATGTCGTGCAACAGTCCCGCATAATGCAGCAGTTCCCGCATGCGGGCCGGACCACGATACAGTCCCAGCTCCCGAGCCGAATCAAACAGCATGACGGCAAGTCCGGCCACATGCCGGGAATGAGCCTCCTCGAAGCGGCAGAGTCTGGCAAGACGCAGCACGCTCTCGTCCCTCACGGAAAGTCTGCCCTTTTCCGGAAACAAACGTTCCAAATAGTCGGCAAGAGCACCATCCCGCAGCCCTCGCCCGGAAACGCGCACGGAATCGAAGTCCAGTTCCTCCATGACCGTCTGCAGTATGGCCGCACCGGGAATGAGTATGCCGGTCCGGCGCGGATTCATGCCGGGAAGCGACATGCGTTCATTCTCGTCCCGTTCGCAGAGCGCCTTCACCACGCGTCTAAGTCCGCCGTAACTGAGAACTTCAGCGGTATCGCCGGTCTTTCTTCCACTCTCCCGAGCCATGGCCACCGCCATTTCGGCAAGGCTCTGTATGGTGCCGGAACTGCCCACCAGCTCTCCCGGCGCCTGAGCCTCCATGCGCTGCAGAGGCAAGACAGCATGATCCCGCACATATTTCTGCATCTCCGCATATCGCATGGAGCTTACCTGACCTGCACAGGGAAAGAGTCCGGCAAGACGCACCGCACCGAGTTTAAGAGATTCCAGTTCAAGAATGTCGTTACCGCGCGCCACGGATAGTTCCGTACTGCCGCCGCCTATGTCGATGAACATTCTCTTTCCGGAAAAGGGTTCAAGCGCCACGGACACGCCACGACAGATGAGACGGGCTTCTTCCCTGCCGGAGATCACGGTGAAGTCGATGCCCGTTTCCCGGCGGATCTCATCCATGAATTCCTGACCGTTGGCAGCATCACGTACGGCGGCCGTAGCCAGCGCCACGATCTCATCCACGCCGTAGGAACGGCACATGCCCGCAAACCCGCGAAGCGCGGCAATGGTACGACGCATGGGTTCAGGCTGCAGTCTGTGTTCCTCGAAGGCTCCCTCGCCGAGTCTCACCATCTGCTTCACCTGATTGAGCACGCTCGTCACACGGTTTTCCCCGATGCGGACGATCATCATGCGCAGCGAGTTCGACCCCAGATCCAGTATGGCGACGGTGCGCCCCTTTCCCGGAATCTGTTCAGCAGACATGTCTGTCGCCTTCCTTTCCCTGCGATACTTCGAGCTTTCTGCCGGAAATCTTCTCGAAAAGATCACCCTTTTTCAGAGCCCGACGGCATTCCTTCCGGCAGGATCCGGCACCGAAGCACTCGATCCCGACACTGCGGCGACGCATCGTCACGCAAAGCTCCTCCACAGCCCCCTTGTGCCGGTAATCCAGTCCGTCGGCCATGCGCAGCACGGCGGCAGCGCCGGCAAGCGACCGGCGATCCTCCCGACAGAGTGCCGCAAAGCGGCGATGCTTCATGCTCGGCCATGCGCGGCGATGATACCTGACCAGCAGCGCCACCAGAGGTCTGTCCGTCTCTTCCAGTCCGAAGGACAGGGTCAGTTCCGGATTCCGCTCCACGATGTCCATGCCGATCTTGTGATGACGGCGTCTGCCGGCCACGGCAAAACCAAGATCATGCCACAGTGCAGCCTGTACCAGAAGCCTTGCCCAACGTTCATCAAGAGATAAAACGTCGGCAAAGGCTTCAAAAAGATCCACGGCAAGCCTCGCCACATAACGGCCGTGATGCACGGCTTCAAGCAGAGCCTGTCCGGACAGCTCCCCTTCCTCCGCGCGGACATCGCCTTCTTCGTCTCCTTTGCGCCGCTCCCGTCTCTCCCACTGAAACATCTGTTCCACGGCGTTCTGTTCCAGCTCCTCGGACAGAAGCTCTCCCCTCAGCATATCCAGCTCTCCGGGCACGGACGCAACAGCATTCTGTCCCGTTTCTTCCCGTCCGAAGGCCGCGCGACTCTCGTCTTTCTCTTCCGGGAAAGACACAGCCCGACGTCCGGCGTCCTCCTGATCACTGCAATCACAGATTTGTGTTGCCACGCAGTCATCATTCATGACGGGGACGTCGACATTCAGGGATGCATGCGCTTCCTGAAAGGATCCCGCATCACCCATGCATGCACCATCAGCAATCGACTCCTCCTTTTCAGACACGCAAGGCTCGCGGCGCTCCGTCGTTTCCGTTTCCGTCGCCATGCTTTCCGTCTGACCGGATCTGACGTTTCTTGTCGATGTTCTGCTCATGAAAGCCTCCCCTGACAATATGATGACTATGAATGCTTCAGCAGCATTTCCTGAGAATTCACACTGTTCTCGCCTTCCGCGGGATGAAGTCGCACATATTCGCCGTTGCCTCGAAGCTCCCATGCCTGCATATTGTCGGCAAGCTGAAGTCTGAGGATGTCAAGAAGCGTCTTTCGTATGTTTTCATCCAGCACGGGCGTGAGAACTTCTATTCTGCGGTCCAGATTGCGACTCATCATGTCCGCACTGCCCATAAACATACAGGCCGTTCCTGCATTGCGGAACCAGTACACCCGTGCGTGTTCCAGAAAGCGCCCGACGATGGACTTCACCGTAATGTTCTCGCTCACGCCCGGCAGACCAGGCCGCAGACAGCAGATACCCCGAATCAGAAGACGTACCCTGACGCCGGCCATGGACGCCATGTACAGCGCACGGATGATCTTTCTGTCCACGAGCTGATTGCACTTCATGATGATCTCGCCTTCTCCGCCCTGCGCGCTGACGGCAATCTCATTCTGAATCTGTTCGATGAGCCGGCGGCGCATGGAGTCGGGAGACACCAGAAGCTCACGGTAGTTGTCCTTCACCGCATAGCCCGTCATGACATTGAAAAGATCCGCCATGTCGGCACAGATGTCGGGGTGACAGGTCAGGATGCCCATGTCCGTGTACAGTCTCGCCGTGGATGCGTTGTAGTTGCCCGTACCTATATGGGCGTAACTCACCACGCCTTCGGTTTCGCGCCGCACCACAAGGCAGAGCTTGGCGTGAATCTTCATGCCCACAAAACCGTACACCACGTTTACGCCCTCGCGCTCAAGCTCCTCGGCCCAAGTGATGTTGCGTTCCTCATCAAAACGCGCCTTCAGTTCCACCACTGCCGTCACCTGCTTGCCGCGTCTGCGGGCTTCGATGAGAGAGCGGACGATGGGCGAATCGTTGCCCACGCGGTAGAGCGTCTGCTTGATCGAAATGACGTTGGGATCCTCAGCAGCCGTCTGCACGAAATCAAGCACCGGCGAGAAGCTGTTGTAAGGATGATGCAGAAATACATCCTGCTTATGTACGATGCGGAAAATGTTGTCCGTCTGCAGCAGCGGCGGAACGACGGGGGTGTGGCCGGGAGTTTTGAGTCCCGGTCTGTCCAGACCGTACAGAGACATGAACTGGGCAAACGCCAGAGGTCCCTTCACCCTATACACCTGGAAGGGCTTAAGCCCCAGCCGCTTGATGAGAAATTCCGAAAGATCCGTGGACATACCGCGAGCAGTCTCAAGACGCACCACGCCGCCGAAACGCCGCTGTTCCACCATGTCCTGCACGGCCTCGAGAAGATCGTCGCTCTCGTCCTCGTCAATGTCGACGTCGGTATTGCGGGTGATGCGGAACAGTCCGGAATCCACGACTTCATATCCGGGGAACAGAAGACCGAGATGTTCCTCGATGAGTTCCTCAAGCAACAGGATGTCGGCGTCGCGCACATTGGCCTTCAGGCCGAGAGAAGCATAGGTCTTGGCCTCCTTGTTGCGCGGAATGAAAATGAAACGCGACACGTTGCTCGGACAGCGGAGTCTGGCGAAGCGGGCGATGCCGTCCCGGCCGTGAAGCCTTATGATGAAGTTCAGACTGAGATTGGAAATGGTGGGAAAGGGATGTCCCGGATCGATGGCCTGAGGGGTAAGTACGGGATAGATTTCGTCCCTGAAGTAGGCAAGCAGAAAACGACGCTGTTTTTCCGTCAGCTCGTCGTAGTGCACAAGATGCACGTCACGCTCCCTCAGCTGGGGAACGAGCGTCTTCTGCCAGTGATCGCTGGCTTTGGACAGCAGGGCAGAAGCCTTTCGCCGTATCTCGGCAAGCTGTCGGGACGGCGTCATGCGGTCAGCCTCGGAGCTGGTCGCCCCCTCACGGTACTGACGCAGGACATCAGCCACGCGCACCATGAAGAATTCGTCGAGGTTGTTGTAAAAAATGGAAAGAAATTTCGTCTGCTCCAGAAGAGGAAGTCTTTCGTCCAGCGCCGTCTCCAGCACACGGGCATTGAAATCCAGCCAGCTCAGTTCTCTGTTCAGATAATATTCCTGAGCGGTAAGATCCGTCTTTTTCAGCTCGGTCTTCTGCTGCGGAGCTGACGTCTTCACATTCTTGTCGGCCACGACTATGCCTCCAGGTTCTGCCGAACGGCCATATGATCGGCAATCTTTCTTGCGCGGTAGGCGATCTGCTCAATGGCTCCGAGCACATCTATGAATACAAGACCTGACTCGGGAGAGCAATGCCCGTCCCCCAAGCGCGAGACATGGCGGGCACGCAAAGAGGATTCCAGCTCACGGATATGATCCGCCTTGGCATCCAGCTTCGTTTTATCCTCCTCCGAAAAGTCCTCGGGACCGAACACATTCAGCGCCAGAGAAACAGCTCTGCGAGTTTCCAAAAACAGCGATCGGGCTTCCTTCATGGCCTCGGATGAGAAATCGTCGCCGCGCTTTTTACGATATTCGTAGAAATCGATGAGTCTTTTACCCTTGTCGCCGATGCGCTCCAGGTCACCGGCGCTGACCACGCAGGCCTCCAGAAGATCGGCATCCTTCCCGTCAAGTCCCGTCTGCATGATGTCGGAAGCATATCCGCGTATGGAGGTCTCCAGTCTGTCGAGCTTGTCCTCAAGCTGCATGACGGCTTCCTTCTCCTCATCCTTCTGCTCGAAGAAGACCTTCTCCGTACGCTCGAGAAGCTCCATCACGATCTCTCCCATGTGACGGCATTCATGACGTACCGCACTCACGGCAACGACGGGCGTGCGCTGGATGAGATGAGGATCGAGATACACGGAATCACGTCTGTCGATACGGTCCTTGTCGGGAATAATGCGGCGGATGAGCGCCGCAAACGGCTTGATGAAGGGCAGGAACAGAATGGTGTTGCAGATGTTGAACATCGTATGAGCATTGGCGATCTGATGTCCGATGGATGCCGCGGATGCCTCGATGAAGCCTATCCACAACGGCATGAGCGGCAGCCATATGCACACGCCTATGACGTTGAACAACACGTGGGCGGCACAGGCCTGACGGGCGGCTCTGCCGGTACCAAGTGCGGCCAGAACCGCAGTGATGGTCGTGCCTATGTTGTCGCCTAAAACGATGGGAACGGCCGCTTCCAGCGGAAGAAGCCCCTGCGTGCCGAGAGCGATGGTCAGACCGACGGTGGCGGAACTGGACTGCACGAGCAGCGTAAGAAGCGTGCCTGCGGCAAGACCGAGGAGCGGATTGTCGCTGAAGGCCAGAAAAAGATCCTGCCTGTCGCGCAAAAACGACATGGACGTTTCCATGGTCTGCATGCCGATGAAGAGAAGGCCGAAACCGAGCAGTCCTTCTCCGAGATGCTTGAGTTTCTTCGAAGAGCATACGAAAATGAAAAGCACGCCGATGATGACGAACAGATATGCCAGATCATTGACGCGGAAGGCCAGAATCTGACCGGTCACCGTGGTGCCGATGTTGGCTCCCATGATGACGCCTATGGCCTGCGTCAGCGTCATGAGTCCGGCATCCACGAAGCTTACGGTCATGACGGTGGTTGCGCTGCTGCTCTGAATGACCATGGTGACGGCCGTACCCAAAAAAACGCCCATGATGGGCGTTTTCGTAAACATTCCGATGATGTTGCGCAGACGTTCACCGGCCACCATCTGCAGGGACTCGCTGATGAGCTTGATGGCAAACAAAAAAATGCCTACACCACCGAGAAGCTGCATGGCTGTAAAAAAGGACATACGCATACTCCGTTATCTGCTTGTCTTCAGAATATCGGGGCATGATATCAGAGCCATGTGACATTAGTATTACAAAATAATGATATTCAGAAAACGAAATCATTCTTCCGACGGGACGGCCTCCCCGTCACGGATCGCCTGACAATTTCTGCAGCACACGCATTCGGGGGCAGCCAGTATGCGGGAAAGCGGAATGGGTTCGCCGCAATCCTCGCAGCAACGCTCGAACCCAGCCCCTTCCGTGGACAAACGGCGCAGCAGCGTCAGACGCCTGGCGCTTCGATCCGCCAAGGCTCCGGCAAAGCGGACAGCTTCCATGTGCATGGCGTCATCAAGCACATCCGGCATGGATGCGCCCTGAAAAAGTTCCTTCAGGCTGCGCAGCCTTTCCCGTTCCTCTTCCATTTCGGCATTCAGCCTCTCCAGTGCGGCAGCTTCCATGTGCACCTCCGGGATGACATTTCGGGGGCCTTTTCTTCTCTCTCTTGCAGACTGCCGGGAAACCGGATGCCCCTCAAAGCCGGTTTCTTCCGTTCGGAACGACACTAGCAGACCGCCGGATAAAAAACGATGATACAAAAAAGGAGCGGAAACATTATCACCCCGACAAGGCTGATGATGAACCGACTCCCTGAAACATATTTCCCCCATGCAGGCCATGTCAGCGACTTCTTCTGAGTGCGTTCATGATCGCAAGGGTTCCCGTAGTAAGCAGCACGCAGATGACGGCCATCGCCATGCCCGTGGATACGCTTCCCTGCTCGAACTCCCGCACAATGAATGTGGAAATGGAAAGAACTCCGGGCGGAGCCATCATGGACGGCGCCACCAGCTCTCGGAAGGAGATGATGAAGGTCATGGCCCAGCCTGCGGCAATGCCTCGGAACACCAGCGGCACCAGAACACGGCGGAATATCTGCCAGGGCGAGGCTCCGAAAACCCTGGCCGCAGCCACGAGACTTTCGCTCACGCCCGCAAGGGAGGAGCCCACATACTGCACGGTGAACGGCAGAAACAGGGCGACGAAGGCCAAGACCAGCATGCCGGAACTGTTGTAGAGAGGAACGACATCGTAGATGAGATTCCAGAACAGCATGAGGCCTATGACCATGACGATGCCGGGCAGCATTTCCGGCAGCAGGCTCACGCCTTCAAGCACGCGTCCCATGCCGTTTCTGCTTCTGTTCACGACAAAGGCGACAACGGTGCCGATCACGGCCGATATCGTGGCCGCGGCAAAGGCCGTTCCGGCACTGACCAGTATGGCCTGAACCGCCTTGGGGTTGTCCGTGAAGAGCTCCACATAGTGGGCAAAGGTAAGGTTGTCCAGCGCAAGACCATAGCCGCGCAGTTTGATGAGCGACGTGCTGATGACGGAAAAGAACGGAACGCCGATGGAAAGAATCAGCACCAGCCACACACCGCACCATGCACAGGTTCTGACGGCGGGCCGCAGAGGCGCGCAGCTCATCTTCACGCCCTTTCCTCCGACAAGACGGTAGGAGTGGCGGCGGGAAATGGCGCTCTGGGCAAGCCACATGACAAGGCATATCAGGGTAAGCGCCGTGGAAAGCGTGGCGGCCCGTCCGAAATCGACAGGCGCCGTGGTGCTGTAGCGGTGGATGTCGGTGGTGAACACGAAAAAGCCGATGCGCTGTCCGAGCGTGGCGGGCGTACCGTATTCCGAAAGCGTCTTTACAAAGACAAGCAGTGCGCCTACGGCATAGTTGCCCAGAAGCAGCGGAACAAAGATGCGGCGGATACGACCGGCAAAGCCTGCACCGAACACGGCCCCGGCATCCTCCAGCCCCTGTCCTATGCAGAGCATGGCGTTGCGGAGCATGAGCAGCATGAAGGGAAAGACGTGCAGGCCCATGACGAGCGCCAGTCCCCAGAAGGAAAAGAATCCCTCGCTCCAGCGCCCGAGCCAGGGAAACATCTGCTGGCAGAGTCCGTTGCGCTGCATGAACAGTATCCAGCCCATGGAACTGATGTAGGGCGGCGTCATGAAGGGGATCATGAACGCAAGTTCAAGCCAGCGGCAGCGGGACATTTCCGTACGGGCCAGAAGCCAGGCCAGCGGAGCCGCAATGACGGTAGCCACCGCCACGACCGCCGTGCCGAGCTGCAGGGAATTGCCTATGGTGCGCAAATTCTCCGGCTGCGCCAGCGTCTGCCAGATGCGTGAATGCGCTGAGCCGTCTCCGCTTCCCGCGGTCTCCGCCAGTACCATGATCAGCGGACAGAGCACAAGAACCGCGAGAAGCAGAAAAAGCGGCAGGGAAAGAAGAAAAAACGACGTTTTTCTCATGAGGAATTACTTCCTGAGCATCTTGACCATTCTGGTTGCGATGTCGGTGGAGTGTTCCATCATCCAGTCCCAGTTCACCTCAAGCTGACGGATGTCGGAAAGAGCGGTGCGGTTGGTGTTCTTCACGTCCGCACGACCGGGAAGAAGGTAAGCGTCGCACACCATTTTCTGCGCTTCGTCGCTCAAAAGATAGTCCATGTAGGCCTTGGCGTTTTCCATATTGCGGCTGCTCTTCAAAATCATGGCAGGGCGCGGATTCACCACCGTACCGGACTTGGGATAATAAATGGCCAGAGGTTCGCCCTTGGCGGCAGAAGAAAACGCGTTGTAGTCCACGCCCGCGATGAGTACGGCCTTCTCGCCCGTAATCACCGCCTCCAGCGCGGCCTTGTTGGCTCCGGGGATGGTCATGCCCTGAGCGGCAAGATCCTCCCAGACCTTCCAGCCCTTGTCCTCACCGAAGGCATACATGAAACCGGAAAGAAAATCCTTGCAGGAGCCGGACTTCACAGGATCGGGCAGCGCCAGCATATCCTTGAACTCCGGGCGGGCCAGTTCGCCCCAGTCCGCGGAAAGTTCGGGCACGAGACGGGTGTTGTACAAAACGCCAACGGCCGAGGCGCTGGTGCCGAAGAGCATGTTGTCCTCATCCTTCCAGCCGCTGACCATGCGGTCGGAAAGCGCAGGCGCATAGCTGGCAAGAAGCCCCTTCTCTTTCATGGCAAGACCGTCCGGCCACGAAGCCATGATGACCACGTCCGCCACGGGGTTGGCCCGCTCGGCCTCCAGTCTGGCCATGATCTCGCCCGTCGTTCCCTGGAACATCTCGACCTTAACGCCCGTCTTCTTCGTAAAGCCTTCCGCCAGCTTGTCGGCCATCTTCGCCGGCGACGGGCAGTACACCACCACCTTGCCGGAAAGTTCTGCCGCCTGAACCAGGCCGGGAACAAGAATCGTTGCCGCCGCAAGCAGGGAAACAATGCCCTTCATCATCATACTGACTCCTTGAATTGAATGATCTGATCCGTATCCACGAAAACATTCAGCCTCTCGTCCGGATCGTGCCGCGAGGGGGTATACAGCACCCAGCTTCCGGCATCACCGCTGACGGTCACGGCGTAGTCCCTGCCGAGAAAGCGGGAGGACATCACCCGCACGGGGACCGAAGTACGCCCCCTTCCAGGATCAAGAAACAAGTGTTCCGGGCGAACCATGCGCGTTTTTCCCATCCAGTTGGCCTGCCCCACGAAGCCCGCCACCACGGGACTGGCCGGATGACGGTACACCTGCTCGGGACTGTCCTTCTGGAGCACCCGGCCGCCGGACATGATGACCATGTCGTCGGAAAGACTCATGGCTTCTTCCTGATCGTGGGTCACGAACACCGACGTGATGCCGCGCGTGGAAACAAGTTCGCGCAGTTCCATACGCATCTCTTCCCGCAGACCGGCGTCCAGAGCGCTGAAGGGTTCGTCAAAAAGAATGCAGCGGGGAGAGACGGCCAGCGCCCGGGCCAGCGCCACGCGCTGCTGCTGTCCGCCGGAAAGCTCGTGAGGCCAGCGTCGATCGAAACCGTCCAGACGGACGGCATGAAGCGCGGTCATCACCTTTTCGGCCAACTCCTCCGTATGTCCCGAGGAACGCAGTCCGAACGCCACGTTCTCAAAGACCGTCAGATGCGGCCAGAGGGCAAAATCCTGAAACACGAAGCCGAGGCCTCTTTTCTCCGGCGGAACGCTCACCCCGCGACGATCGGAAAAAACGCATTCATCGTCGAAGTACACTTCTCCGCCGTCCGGCCTCTCCAGGCCCGCCACGATCCGAAGCAGCGTGGTCTTGCCGCAGCCGGAAGGGCCGAGCAGCGTAGTGAAGCGCCCGGATCCCAGCTCCAAGTCAATGTTCTGCAGGACCGGAACGCTGCCGAAACTCTTCCTTATCCCTTTCAGGCAAATGTTCATGCCGTCTCCTTGTGCGGGACCGTCCCGCTCGAAAAATCACGGGAATCCTAGCACGCGGTTGCGGAAAAAATATCTCGCCACCATGAACATTCCATGAAGATATGATTGCAGCCTCCGTCATTCTCCCTGCGGCGTTTTTCTGCAGAGAAACGCCGTTACCGCTCTCCCCCGAAATGAAAGAAAAAAACATTTCCGGCTTGTCATTTTTCCGGCCTTCTTATATTCTGTTGCGAACACTTTTTCTTTCAGGAGTCATGTATGTCCCAGCAGGCCTCATCCGATCCAGGCAAAGGCAGTTCCCGCGGTCTTTTTTCCGGGCACATAGGTTTCATTCTTGCCGTGGCCGGCTCTGCCGTAGGTCTTGGCAACATCTGGCGCTTCCCCTATCTTGCCGCCAAGTACGGAGGAGGCATCTTCCTGCTGGTGTACATCATTCTCATGCTCACTTTCGGCTATGCACTTATCGTGGCTGAAACCAGCCTCGGCAGAAAGACCAGACTCAGTCCCGTGGGTGCCTACAGATCCTTCGGACAGATGAAGCGCAATCCCTTCCTCATCTTCGGCGGCTGGATCAATGCCCTCGCTCCCATGCTGATTCTGCCCTACTACTGTCTCATCGGCGGCTGGATCATCAAATTCCTGTTTGAATACGTCATCGGCCAGGTGGATACTGTGGCCGCGGACGGCTATTTCGGCGGATTCATTTCCTCCACATGGGAACCGGTGTTCTGGCATCTCCTCTTCCTCGGCTGCACGCTCGCCATCATTCTCAAAGGCGTTGAACGCGGCATCGAACGCGCCTCCCGCATCATGATGCCTCTTCTGCTCATTCTTGCCGTCATTGTGGCTGTCTACTCCATGACCCGTCCCGGCGCCGGCGCCGGCATCTACTACTATCTGGTCCCGGACTTCTCCAAGTTCTCCATCATGACGGTGGTCGCAGCCTGCGGTCAGCTCTTCTTTTCCCTGTCCATAGGCATGGGCATCCTCATCACCTACGGCTCCTACATGAAGAAGGAAGTCAACGTCGAACAGGCCACCTACAGCATAGGCCTCATGGACACCCTGGTCGCCATGCTGGCCGGCTTCATGATCATTCCGGCCGTATTCGCCTTCTCCGGCGGTACCGCCGAGGCCCTGAATGCAGGCCCCTCGCTCATGTTCATCACCATTCCCAAAATCTTTGAGAGCATGGGCTTCGGCGGCGTCATCGGCGCGGCATTCTTCCTCATGGTCTTCTTCGCAGCCCTCACTTCCAGTATCTCCATCATGGAAACCTGCGTTTCCACCCTTACCGACGAGCTGCACTGGTCCCGCAGAAAGAGCGCCATTTTCATGACCTTCGAAGCCATCGCTCTCGGCGTGCCCTGTTCCCTCGGTTTCGGCGTATGGGACTTCATCTCCATTGCCGGTCTCAGCATCCTCGACATGATGGATTTTCTGGCAAGTCTCATCCTCTGCCCCCTGGCCGCCATGCTGACCTGCCTGCTCATCGGCCGCGTCGTAGGCATCGACAATCTCATCTCCGAAATCAAGATCTCCTCGGCCTTCCATGGAGAAAAGATCTTCCGCATCTGTATCTCCTGGCTGGCTCCGATTCTGCTGCTCGTCGTACTGCTCTCCTCCGTGGGCGGAGCTCTCGGCATCATCAAGATATGACCTTCCCGTCCCTGCATAATGACTGCGGGGACGGAAAGGTCCGCATGACGCACAATCTCTTCATATAAAAAGGCGCCTCCAAGCATGGGGGCGCCTTTTTATATGGTCATGAACCGGTTCTCAATAAAGTGACGGCACTCTGTCTTCAAAAACAGGTATGGCTTTTCTCATGCGCCGAACCGCATCGATGTTCATGTCCGCGCATACGAGACTCTCCTCTCCGCCGCCCTGCGCCACGATCGTTCCATCGGGAGCAATCATCATGGACTGCCCCGCAAAAATCTCCTGACCGGAGCTTCCACACCGGTTGCAGGCCGCAACGTACATCTGATTCTCCACCGCCCGTGCACGCAGCAGTATCTCCCAGTGCGTCCTGCGGGACAGCGGCCATTCGGCGCTGACGAACAGGGCCTCCGCCCCTTCCACGGCCAGCCGCCGGACAAACTCGCAGAAACGTATGTCGTAACAGATCGCCAGAGCGCAGCGCATCCCCTCAAGCTCGAACAGACATATGTCGTTTCCCCGATCCAGATATCTCTCCTCATCCATCAGACGGAACAGATGAATCTTGTCGTAGAAAGCCGTCAGCATCCCCTTTTTGTCGATGACCTGCGCACGATTTCTGATGCGACCGTTCACTTCTGCCAGCACGGATCCCCCCGCAAAGGCCACATGATGCCGTATCGCCAGTTCACCGAGAAATTCGGCGTCCGCCTCGCCATCGGGGGATGCCAGTTCCGAAGCGCGGTCCAGAGCATACCCCGTGGACCACAGTTCCGGCAGAATGATCACGTCCGGAGGGCAGTCGGACCGAACCGCCCTTTCCGTCAGATCCGTCACCGCAGCCCTGTTGGCCTTTCTGTCTCCCGTAATGACATTCATCTGTATGGCACATACTCTCATGGCGTCTTCTCCTTTCTTCGTAAGGGAGCGTTCCGCCGCCCCGGAGAAACGAAAACAAAAAGAATCGAATATGTTATTCGTACTGTCAAAAGACGCTCCGGACCAAAAATGACTTTTCTGTGCAGACTGAAATTTTTTCTTCAGTTGACGAGAAATACATTGAAACCGGCATCAATTATGTTTTATATCATCACCAGCTTATTTTTGACAACATAATATTATTCCTTAAAAAATATAAATTATGTATAAATATGAAATAATTTTATATTTATGTTCATGCGTCATTTTTTTTAAAAAAGATGCATACAAATGTAAAAAAATAATAATATTATTCACAAATATAAAAATTACACTATACGAATATGTCACAAATATAAAATATTGTCATGGCTTTTATGCCATGTTTTATCGGTATGTTGACACATGAAAGAAAATCATTACAATGAATATATGGAAGTATTTATTCTTATAGCGCTGATTGTTCTGAACGGCCTTTTTGCCATGTCCGAGATCGCTCTCGTCACAGCCAGAAAGGCACGACTGAGTCCCAAAGCCGCCGCGGGCGACAAGGCCGCTCAGGCCGCCATCCGTCTGGGTGAAGATCCCACCCGTTTTCTTTCCGCCATCCAGATCGGCATAACCTCCATAGGGCTTCTGAGCGGTATTTTCGGAGAATCCGCCCTCGCGGCGCCGCTCTCGGCCTGGATGCAGGAACATCTCGGCATTCCCGCGTCATCGGCAGGAACGATCGCCACCATCGTCATCGTCATTACCGTGACGTATCTCTCCATCGTCATCGGAGAACTGGTCCCCAAACGACTCGGCCAGCTGGCTCCTGAAAAAGCAGCCTGTCTCGTGGCTCGTCCCATGACGGCCCTTGCCGTCATAAGCGCCCCCTTCGTCGCACTGCTGTCCTGCTCCACCGGACTGATACTCCGTCTGCTCGGGGCGAAACCAGACGAGACGCAGACCGTCACGGAAGAAGAAATACAGGCCATGATCGATGAAAGCTCGGAGGCCGGAGCCATCGAAAGCCGCCAGCGTGATATGCTCCGCAACATTTTCAGACTCGACGACAGGCCGGTCAGTTCCATCATGGTACCACGGGCGGACATCCATTATCTGGACACGCATCTTACGCTTCAGGAAAATCTCGATACGCTGAAAGACTTCGAACATTCCTGGCTGCCGGTCTGCCGTGGCGGACTCAAGGATCTTACGGGCGTCATACGCATCAATCAGGCGCTTCTGCTTGCCTCCTCTTCACGGGAGAAAGACTTTCCCGCCGCTCTGGAAAAGATCTGCCGTCCTCCGGTCTTCGTGCCGGAAACACTCACCAGCCTGGAGCTTCTCAAAATTTTCGAGGAGCAAAGAATTCATCTTGCCTTCATCGTCGACGAATACGGCACGCTGCAGGGCATCGTTACCCCAAGAGACATTCTCAAGGTCCTGGCCGGCCAGCTCGACACCCCGCATGAAGAATCCTGGGCCGTACAGAGAGAAGACGGCAGCTGGCTCATGGACGGCAGCATTCCCGTTCCCGAACTGAAGGACAGGCTCGGTCTGCAGACACTGCCCGCTGAAGACAAGGGGTACTATACCATTTTGAGCGGCATGTTCATGTACATGACCGGCAGGATTCCCAAAGAGGGGGATTACGTCACTTGGAACGGTTGGCGTTTTGAAGTCATGGACATGGACGGCAACATGATAGACAAACTGCTGGTGGAAAGGATCCCAGAAAAAGAAAACGACTAGCGCGGAACCGCTTTTGCAGAGGGCCGGTCTGTCCGAGAGGAACGACCGGCCCTCTCTACGTCGGCAAAGCCCTGACCGGAATCATCTCAGCGACCTTTCTGTCGGAAGAGCAGGATAAAAAACCGGCCGGTTCGCTTGCAAGAACCGGCCGGAGAGACAAGGGATGAAGAGGGGGATGAGTATGAGAATCTCTGGTTATTCAGGGGAAATGACAACCTTCGACAGATTCCTTGTAGCAGAACGGCTGGTAATGTCACGTTTCAAACTCTTGCCCTTCATGAAACATTTTGCAATGAAGCCTTCATGCTTGCCCCGGATCGTGCTTCCGGCGTAGGATCATTCCGAACCGCATCACGCCGCGCTGCGGCAAGGAGAAGATCATGAAGAAAATAGGCATCATCCGCTGTCAGCAGACGGAAGACATGTGCCCCGGAACCACGGACTTCAAGTGCGCCGGAGCCGGAACCTTTGCCTTTGAACCCTACGGACCATGCGAAGTCGTCGGCTTTGTGAGCTGCGGCGGCTGTCCCGGAAAAAGGGCAGTGACCCGTGCGAAAATGCTGGTCGATCGCGGCGCCGAGGTCGTTTTTCTCGCCTCCTGCATCCGCAAGGGCAGCCCCATAGGCATGCCGTGTCCCAATCATGAAGCCATGAAGGCCTCCATCGAAAAGAAGCTCGGCGAATCCGTTCCCGTCATCGACTGGACGCATTGATACAATCATTGCGGGTACAGAAAAAAGCATGCGGGATACGACATCGCACTCCGCATGCTTTTTCTCTGACGTACGCCGTGTTACGGCGTCACACGAAGATCATAGGCACGGTTCAGATCAAGGTACCGGCGGGCAGTCTCCCGCAACGTCTCCGCATCAACGCCCTTCATGTCTTCAAGGCGCTGTCTGCCGTAATCAAGATCATGGCCGTTCAGGATGTTGGAAGCTCCTTCGCCCGCACGCATGGCGCGACTTTGACGCGCACGATAGAAATCGGCTTCGGCCACGGCCTTGGCGCGTTCCAGCGTTTCTTCGGGCAGCAAATTCTCGTGCAGATCACGAACGATGGCTTCAAAGGACGCCTTTGCCTTGTCCAGATTCTCAGGAGAGGCGATGATGCCGAAGGCCAAAAATCCGGTATCTCTGGCAGCCCAATCCACCGGAAACACGGAATAGCCGAGGCTCTGCTTTTCCCGAAGTTCCTGATAAAGCTTGCCGGTGAAGCCGTTCAGACATTCCGAAAGCAGACGCAGGGCGGCCCGATCGGAAGAATCCGAACCCGCAGTAGGAAAAAGCATGAGATAGACGGCCTGATTGCGTCCGGGCAGCGTCATGCTCCAGAAGTGTTCTTCGTTCCAGCGGGGCGGTTCGCTCTCAAGCAACTTTTCCGAAGGTGCGGGCAGCGAACGGGCGAACGCCTCCACCTGTGCTTTGTTGAAATCTCCGGCCACGGACAAGACCCACGGCCGAACCTTCTGTCTGTTCCAGAATCCTTCCACATCGCTGCGTCCATACTTCGCCACCACGGCAGGATCCCCTTCGCTGCGATGTGCATAGGATCCTGTCTCGAACAGAAAATGACGCAGATTGCGGCCAAGCAGTCCCATGGCGCTCTGCTCCCCGCTGACAATGGTCGCTATCTGCTCACGCTTTGATCGATCCACATCCTCGTCGCGGAAGGCGGGGGTCTCAATCACCTCCTTCATGAGAACAAAGACTTCCGGAGCAAACTTTGCAGGGGCATCCATCTGGATGCTGAACGATCGCATGCCGCTGCCGGCCGACAATCCGGAAGCACGGTCGGAAAGATACACGTTGATGTCCTTCAGACTGCGTCCCGTAGTCCCCGTGGTCAGCGATGACGCCGTAAGAGACGCAAGACCCTCTTCGTCGTCTGAAGCGAGCAACTCGCCACCGGAGAAACTCAGCGTGGCGGAAACGTACGGCAGGGAGCGATCGGGAAGCAGCACCAGCGTACGTCCTTCGCCGAGACTGATCACCTCGGAGTTCAGGCTCGTTCCGGCATCGTCATGATTCTTTGTCTGCTCTGCGGCACGTCCCGTCTCAGGCCAGCCGCGAAGCATGGCGGCTCTGGCCGAGTCGTTGTCGAGAGCGGCGGCTCCGCCGTTCTCCCCTTCCGGAACCAGCGCGGAAACCGTCAGAGCATCGGGTCTGATCCAGCGGTCGATGACCTGCTGAATCTGTTCGCGGTTCACGCCCCGTACGGCAGCCAGATATCTCTCTCCTCCCACGCTGGAAGGATCATAAAAATATTCGGACCCCATGGTTTCCGCGATGTCGGCGATGTTCTCGAGGCCGCGGAGATAACTGTCCTCAAGGTTCAGACGCGCCCGGGCGATCTGCGCGTCGGTGAAGTCCGACGCCTTGAGAGAAGCCAGCGTTTTTCCCAAATCATTAAGGAACGTCGCCGTCTTTTCAGCATCAAGCTGCGCCATGACAAGGAAGGCTCCGGCACGCTCAAAACTCATGGCCGAGGCGCTTATGCTGTCCACTACGGGATGATCCAGACGAAACTTCACGGGCAGAAGCGCCGTATCGTCACCGGCAAGAAGATGCGCCAGCACGTCGGCGGCAGGAAGAAGCTCATCCTTCATGCCGGGAAGAGGGAAGGAGAAGGACACAAGAGCCTTGTCCCACGGACCGGCCTCCACATCCACGACCAGTCCCTGCGCGAGGGAAGCAGGGTCAAAAGAAGGCTCCACCGTAAGAACGTTGTGGTTCCGATAGCCGCCGAAAAGTACCCTTGCTTCGGCCAGCACCTCGGAGGCCTTCACATCGCCCGCCACGGAAAGCACCATATCGCGAGGATCATAGCGGCGCCTGATGTAATCGCGCATCATGTCGGGCGTCACGCCCCGCAGCGCCTTTTCATTGCCTATGACGGGCGTCTCGTACGGCGTTCCCTTCAGCGTATGGGCCAGGGCCGTCTGAAAAAGCTTCGTCATGGGGCTGTCGCCGCGCTGCTTCTTTTCCGCGATGACCACTTCCCGCTCCGCATCCAGATCCTCCTGACGGAGCAGCGGATCGAAGGCCAGATCACGCACGGCGATCATGGCGTCCTTCCACTTCGCGGAAGGAAGATCGGTCAGATAGGTGGTCATGTCATAGGACGTATAGGCGTTCATGGAACCGCCGGCATTTTCCACACGCTTGTCCACACCGGTGCCGCTGGTCTTCGAGCCCTTGAACACCATGTGCTCAAGAAGATGGCTCATGCCCGCTTCTTCCGGCTTTTCCCATGCGGAACCGGCCTTCACGAAAAGGCGAACCGAAACCAAAGGAAAGCGGCTGTCTTCCTTGACCAGTACGGTCAGGCCGTTTTCCAGACGAAACGTCTGTATGTCGGAAACGGCCTGTGCCGCTCCCGAGCTGCCCAATGCCATGCAGATCGCCAGCGCCATGCCGGCACAGAATTTCAAAACACGCATAGTCACCTCATATGCATATCCGGCAACGGCCGGAGATCAACGCGGAAAGAAGCTTTTCTTCGAACGGAAGCTTCCTGTTCCGGCACACCTCTCGCCGGAAGAAAACGCTCTCTTCTCCTGAAAAGGAAGCCGGACATGTTTCCGGCAGTCCCGTTCTGGAATAAGCCTTCCTCTACCTGTGACACAGTCACTGTTTTTTCGCCATAATTTTCCGTGTATTTTTCGTGACAAAGTCTTGCAGGTTACCGGAGACGGAAAAGGCCGTCTTCCGGAGAAGACGGCCTGAAGACTCGAAGGATGCGGGACTTGTCTGGGGATCGTCCCCACACCTCAACGCATGAATGGCACTCTAAACACGCACGCCGAGACTTTTCACCACAAAGGACGCGATCTTTTCACGTTCCTTGTCCACCTCTCCGTCCTGCAGCGTACGGTCGGCCTTGCGGAAGGTGAGGCGGCAGGTGATGTTGCGCTCCTCGCCGCCCTTCGGCTCATAGACATCCAGAAGTTCCGCGCTTTCCATAAGGCTCGTCTTCACCCCGCGAATGGCCGCAAGAACGGCATCCACATGCATGGAGCGGGGAGCGATGAAGGTAATGTCGCGACGCACGGCGGGATACACCGGCAGCGGATGGAACATGACCTTGGCACTCCGGGAAGCTTCACGCAGCATGTCGAGGTTCAGATCGGCATACCACACGGCCTTGCGGGCCAGATAGGCATCGGCCAGGGCAGGCTTGAGACGCCCCATGACGCCGATCACGGCACCGTCTTCCATGGTCATGCAGACGGCAGGCGCAAGATAGGGATGTTCCACCATGGAGAAGGACGGCATGGACAGGTGCAGGAAGGCGAACAGCTTTTCCACGATGCCTTTCAGATCCACATAATCCAGATCCTCCTCCCTGTGCGCCCATGCCTCATCATAGCGGGAGCCGTACATCACGAAGGCCAGATGTCGCACTTCCTTCACGGTGGTGTCGCTGGAGGGATCCTGGCAGAACGCTTCGGCCACTTCAAAGAGCCGGATGCCGCCTGCGCCCTGCGCAATGTTGTGACGCACGTTCTGGAACAGTCCGGGAGCAAGCTCCGTACGGAGCACGTCCTGCTCGGCGGTGAGCGGATTCATGATGTTCACGCGGCCTTCAACAGGAAGACCAAGGAAATCAAGATCCTTGTTGCCCACGAAGCTGTAGTTCACAGCTTCATTGAGACCGAGTCCGGCAGCCCAGTTCTTCACACGCATCATGAAGGCGTGACGGCTTTCCGGCGCGCCGAAGGAAGAAAGGGTCTGAGGAATGGACGGCAGAGTCTCTCCCAGATTGTCCACGCCCTTGAATATGGCCACTTCCTCGATGAGGTCGGCCTCACGGGTGAGATCATAACGCCAGCCGGGCGTCTTCACGCTCCATTCGTCTCCCCGGCTGCGATCCACGGTACAGCCGAGACTCTCCAGTGTCTCCGCGCAGAACTCGTCGGTCAGTTCCGTACCGAGCAGATCCTCGGCGCGACTGCGGCGGAAACGTACCACCGGAGCCTGCCAGGGGCTGGGCGTGCACCCGCACACGCCGCGGCACACCTCTGCGCCGGAAAGCTCCGCCATGAGAGCGGCGGCGCGATCCAGGGCAAAAGCCATATTGGTGGGATCCACACCGCGTTCATAACGGTAGGAAGCCTCGCTGTTCAGCCCCAGACGCCGGGCCGTCATGCGGATGGAACGGGGACGGAACACGGCGCATTCAAGGAACACACTTTCGCTCTCATCGGTGATTTCCGTGTCCAAACCACCCATGACGCCGGCCAGAGCCACAGGTTTTTCCGCATCGCAGATCAGACCGTCGCCGGCCTTGAGCAGACGCTCCTGACCGTCGAGGGTAGTCAGCTTTTCACCATCTTCCGCGGTACGCACGATGATGCGGCCACCAGCAAGCTTGTTGTGATCAAAGGCGTGCAGGGGCTGACCAAGTTCCATGAGAATGTAGTTGGTCACATCCACCAGGTTGGAGATGGCACGCACACCCACGCCGTGCAAACGATAGCGCATCCAGGCGGGAGACGGCTTGACCTTCGCTCCCTTCAGAATGCGGCCCGTATAGGAAGGACAGAGCCCGCCGTCCTTTACTTCCACCGGTACGGCGCCGCTCATGTCTGCACCCTTCTCTTCCAGCCGGAAGGAAGGCATGGTCACGGGAAGATGCAGATACGCCCCCACCAGACGGGCAAATCCGTATACCGACAGGCAGTCGGCACGGTTGGGAGTGATGCTGATGTCCAGTACTTCCTTGTCCAGCTCGTAAGCGTCGACGAACTTCTCGCCGGGCATGATACTGCGGCCGGAACGGTTTTCCTCGGGCAACACAAGAATGCCGGAATGATCGTCGGCAAGGCCCAGTTCGCGCTCGGAGCAGATCATGCCGAAGGAAGGAACGCCGCGCAGCCTGGCCTTCTTCATGACCAGA
This sequence comes from uncultured Mailhella sp., assembly GCA_944323575.1. Classification (GTDB taxonomy): domain Bacteria; phylum Desulfobacterota; class Desulfovibrionia; order Desulfovibrionales; family Desulfovibrionaceae; genus Mailhella. The sequence goes on from CALUTB010000015.1 coordinate 33,741, forward strand.
CCACCGGGCAGTGTCGAACCTACGGGAGCCACGGGAACAAGCTGTCCTGCGGCCACGTTGGGAGCTCCGCACACGATGTTCAGAGGCTCTTCCGCTCCCACGTCCACTGTGCAAACATGAAGGTGATCGGAATCGGGATGTGCTTCGCAGGTAAGCACACGGCCCGTCACCACGCCTTCGATCTCCGCATAGGGATGGAGCACCTCCTCCAGTTCAAGGCCGAGCATGGTAAGCATGTCTCCCAGCTCTTCAGCCGTTCCCGCATACGGAACAAATTCTTTCAGCCAATTGAAACTCAGCAGCATATGTTTTCTCCTCAGAAGATAAAAAGATCCTTTCCGGAACGCTCCGCCCCGGGGCGGAAACTCCCCTCTTCCGGTTCATCCGGGACGCCCTGCGTCCGACGTAGATCCGGAATTCGGCATCCGGCGGCGGGAAACGCTTTCCAGCGTTTCCGAAACCGCAGGTCTTCTTTTCCTCTACGCAGGGAACTGATGGAGGAAGCGCACGTCGTTTTCAAAATTCATGCGCAGATCGGTAAGACCGTACTTCAGCATGGCCACACGTTCCACGCCGAGGCCGAAGGCAAAGCCGGAAACTTCGTCGGGATCATAACCGACGGAGGAGAACACTGCCGGATCCACCATGCCGCTGCCGAGAATCTCAAGCCAGCCGGACCCCTTGCATACACGGCAGGGCTGACCGTTCACATGACCGTGGCCACCGCACTGGGTACAGGACATATCCACTTCCACACTGGGCTCGGTGAAGGGAAAAAAGCTGGGACGGAACCGCACGCGGGTCTTCTCGCCGAACACGGCGCGGACAAAGGCCGTGAGTGTGCCGCGCAGATCGGCCATGGTGACGTGCTTGTCCACAAGCAGCCCTTCGATCTGATGAAACATGGGCGTATGGGTCACATCGGAGTCACGGCGATACACTTTGCCTGGTCCGATGACGGCAAGCGGGGGCTTGCGGTTCATCATGGTACGCACCTGGACGCAGGACGTATGGGTGCGCAGCAGCACATTGTCGGTGATGTACAGGGTATCCTGCATATCGCGGGCGGGATGTTCCGGAGGCATGTTGAGCGCTTCAAAGCAGTTGAAGTCGGTTTCCACCTCAGGTCCACCGGCGATTTCATAGCCCATATGCTGAAACACGGCACAGACTTCCTGCATGGCCAGCGTGATGGGATGCAGAGAACCGTTCCACAGCGTACGGCCCGGCAGGGACGGATCGAATCCGGCAAGGAAGGCAGCCTCCCTTTCCTGTTCCTGACGAGCAAGACGTTCTTCGAAAAGCGCAATGAGACGTTCCTTCACCGCGTTGGCGGCCTGACCGAAGGCCGGACGCTGTTCGGGAGAAAGATCGCGCATATGCGACATGAGTTCGGCAAGCTGCCCCTTGCGGCCGAGAAAGTCCACGCGGGCCGCTTCCAGCTCCGCCTCTGACGAGATCCGGCTCAAGCGCTCATCGAGCTTGCCGACCAGTCCATTCAATTGTTCAAGGAAATCCATGGCAAGGCCTTGTGGCAGGCTGCGCCGCAGGCGCGCCTGAATGAGATATGAAAAAGGGGGTGCAGAGCCAGGCCCTGCACCCCCCTTACGGGGAAACGCTCCCCAAAAAGCTTCATCTGGTGCCTCGGGCCGCAAGGGCCGCAGGCAGTTCCCCAAAAAGGAACTTACGCCAGCTTGGACTTTGCCAGTTCGACGATGGCGGCGAAGTCGGCCTTTTCGCGGACGGCGAGATCAGCCAGCATCTTGCGGTTGATTTCCACACCGGCAAGCTTCAGACCGTTGACCAGACGGGAATAGGACAGGCCATTGATGCGGGCACCGGCGTTGATACGCTGGATCCACAGACGACGGAAGGCACGCTTGCGGAGCTTGCGACCTTCAAAGGCATAATTCAGAGAACGTTCGACGGCTTCGCGGGCGATGCGATACAGACGGCTGCGGCCGCCGCGAAAGCCCTTGGCCATATCCAGATATTTCTTGTGCCGACGATGGGCAGCAAGACCTCTCTTTACACGCATGGAAAATCCTCCACATTCAGTCCCGCGAGGCGGAGATCAGGCCAGCGGGAGTTGAGCCGCAGAAGCGGCGAAATTCGAACAGATTGCGCAACCTGCGAAGGCAGGACTTACGCGTAGGGCATGAGGCGCTTGACAGCCTTCAGGTTCGCGCTGTCGACGAGGGCCCCCTTGCCCAGACGGGCACGACGCTTGGCATCCTTCTTGGTGAGGATGTGGCGCAGGTTCTGACGACGACGGCGGAACTTGCCGCTGCCGGTGGTGCTGAAACGCTTGGCGGCAGAACGGCTGGTCTTGATCTTGGGCATAACCAACTCCTTAGTATTCGCAGCGTCCCGAAAACGGGGCGTACGATTTGGGCATCAGAAAGAACCGACTATGCAGTATTTTCGCTGAATCTGCAAGCAAAAAATAAGAGCCGACGCTGCCGGAACATATGCGGGACACGCATTCTCCGCAGAACGGCTGCCGGTCCTCTGACGAGCGAAAGCGCTTTTGGAAGCACTTTCGCTCCTTCGCGGTTTTTCCGCGAAATGTCACGGCGCGGCAAAACAGAAACTTTGCCGCGCCGGATGAAGGACTATTTCTTGGGAAGAGGAATGAGCAGCATCTGAAGGGTGCGGCCTTCGGCGCTGGGAGCCTGTTCGACCTTGCCCACATC
>CALUTB010000016.1 GCA_944323575.1 uncultured Mailhella sp.
TGATGAACCACATAAAGAAGGAATTTATCTATGAAATAATAGTAAGTTCATACGGTAAAACTTTTATCGAAAATTCATTAAATATTCAACTTTCATCTAAAATATTTAATATTAATAGTTGGATAAGACAAAATTATAAAAATGAATTTTCTGTTGAAGATCTGGCTCTTCAGGCAAATATGAGTATATCAAATTTTCATCAGAAATTTAAAGCTTCAGTTGGCATGGGACCAATTCAATGTCAAAAAAAATTGCGTCTTGTCGAAGCCAGGCGCTTAATGCTTGATGATTCAGTTAATGTAACTTCAGCCGCACTTGAAGTCGGCTATGAAAGTGTTTCACAATTTGTATCTGACTATCGCCGCATGTTCGGCTGCTCTCCTCAAAAAGATATTCAGAAAATTAGAAAGCGCCTCATTATCAGCGGAAACGTAAGAGATATTCCTGATAATGAGGCACTTAATTGATTATGCCTTCTGTTTCATAACAAGGCTGGCAAAAAACTCAAAAGAATCCCCACTCCTGTCTTTCGATCCATTCACCAGAGAAAAGAAACAGTTGGGAATTTCTTTCAGTTTAAGGTTCTTGTGAATGCATGGCGCACACCCATTATCATGCTTGGTGGGATGCAAAGGGCATGCAAAATTATCGCAATTGCAAAATTTACTTCTGTTTTCCATTGCAACTTCCATATTTAGTTTGCAATTTTCAAAACAGCCCGAAAATGGTTTTTTGCAGCCATCATCTTTTCAAAGGCTTCTTTCGCCCGCTCAAGAGGAAAAAACTCAATTATTGGACGGACATTCGTCAGCACACTGAATTTCACAGCCGCGTTCATTTCCTGCAAATCCGTAAATGTGCCTTTCACGGTATTGGGTCCCATCAAAAAATTCATGGCAGACCAGTCAAGCGGCTCATCTGACACAGCGGCAATTATAAGTTCGCCATCCTTGCAAAGCCCTCCAATAAGCGGGGATATAGCCTTTGCGGAAGGCGCTGTGGCGATGATTACTTTCGCGCCTCCAAGAGCCTGAAGATCTGCGGGGACGTTATCTTTTGCCGAATCAATGTAATGTCCAATGCCAGAGTCTTTTTGTCATTGCCGCGGGATATGGCCACGACTTCAAAACCAGCTTTCTTTGCATATTGAACAGCAAGATGCCCCAATCCGCCAATGCCGGAAATTGCGACAATATCGCCTGGTCTGGCCTTGCTGTTTCGCAACGCGCTGAAAACAGTCTCTCCGGCGCAAAGACGAGGAGCCGCTTCCTCGGAGGAAATTTCATCGGGAATGGCGATAAGGCCATCTTCATATGCAACCATGTATTCCGCATAGCCGCCATCTGTAGTCAAGGCCGTTGTTTCGCCATGCCCACCGTGCCAGCCAATTCCAACTCGCTGACCTTTTTTCCATTTGGAAGCATTTGGCCCCAGCTGTTCCACAATTCCAACCACCTCATGGCCGGGAATGCGTGGATATGAGCTTGCGGCACCTTCAATCACCTTAGCATCGCCGTGGCAAATTCCACATGCCTCAACCTTGAGCAGAATCTGCTCCGCACCGGGTTGGGGAACTGGAATGTTGACCAGCGTCATTGATTCTCCTTTTGCCTTGACCTGCACAGCTTTCATCGTGGGCATACTTTCCTCCAAAGTTGGATTTATAGCTGGTCAGGTTCTAAATTCTTCGGATGGAAATATCTTGCTGAATTCTTCGTTTTTTTTTTGCGGGATTCTCTTTCATCTCCAATGGCAAGTCGCCGCTTCAAATTACGAGGAGAAATCGGCCGGTTGTCCGTCATTGTCTTATATAAAGCTTCCAAATCCAATTTGGAATATTGTGTTGGATACAGCGTAATATGACAAATTTGAAGCTACTCTTATCCAGCAAAAATAGGGGGCATTGGGGATTATTTTTTGGGAAATTACAATAAAATTAATATATTTCAATTAGTTATGTCAATAATGTGCCGACTGTCTGGACAGGTTGAGGGCAGGGGAATAGCTCCAACCGGTATTACTGATTCCGACATGAGTGAGAGGCTTCCTTCCTTGCCGGGAAGTGGCGAGTCACATACCGATTTGAGAACGGAGACGCCTACATCGTGGACTATCGGGATTATCATGAGAGAGGGACATATGGAACCGTACAAGAAAGCGGTTCATGCCGGGAGAGTAGCTGAAGGAAATGTATCTGGAACGCTGGACGTAACGATCACTGACTTTGCGGAGCGCATCGGGATATCCCGCAAGACGGTTTCCGCTCTTGTCAACGGGCGTGCGCCGGTCACGATGGACATACCATGCGCTTGTCCGTGGCCTTGAACATCGCGCCGGACTTGTGGCTGAACCTACAGAGGGCCGTCGATCTCTGAAACATCCGGCGGAAAAAGGGAAGCTGGACGCAGATTCGGCCTCTTGTCATGCAGACGGCATAGACAATGAGGTCCCACCGGTATAGCCGGTGGTTCCTCTTGTGCACCTGTAAGGGCTCTCTTGCCAGCCGCCCCCTGGCAGGTCCATGACGATCCGACATCTGCATTTCTGTTGAATGCGGCCCGTAAACGGGCTTCCGGCGTACGGGATGCTCAACTGTTCTCCGAGGTTATCCTCTACCAGTTGATGCCTGATGTACTCGTCTGTCTTTGCCTTATTCTGCCCTCCGTATCGACACAGTAGCCCGGCACCGGAACTCCCGATTACAAATTTGAACTTCAGCTCCACGAACTGCTCATATGTCATCAGGCTGCTCTTTCCTTTCAAATATCCGACAAACGCCGATACACTCATCCTGGGCGGTATCTCGAGCAACATATGGATATGGCCGGGACAACATTCCGCTTCTACTATGTTCACGCCCTTCCACTCACATAATTTTCGTAATATTTCTCCTCTGGCTCTTTTCTTCTCTCCATAGAAAATCTGTCTGCGATATTTTGGTGCAAAGACTATGTGATATTTGCAGTTCCATTTCGTATGAGCCAACTTCTTTATGTTACCCATCGTGACCTCCTTTTGATTTGCTTATGGGGGCAGTTGCCGGACCGCACCTCTTTCTCAGCAAATAAAAAGGAGTGCTTATAACATACGCATACCTATGAGTTTTCGGGCCCCCCCGTCTAGCTGGGGGGCTTTTAACCAAAAAACACGGCATGCTCATCACACGCCGTGCCGGAAACATTCATGCCCTGTATGGCCGGGCCTGTTGCAGGCATCAGAAGGGAATATCGTCCATCGTGCTCGCTTCCGACGGGAACGCGGGGCCGAGGTCTTCATAATTATCCTGCTGCTGCGGAGCACGACGCTGCGGAGCGGGACGGGAATTCTGGGCGGGACGAGGCGCCGACTGCCGGGGAGCATAGCCCATACCGTCGCCTTCGGAAGGAGCTCCCGCATTGCGGCGATCCAGGAACTGCACACGATCGGCACGAATTTCCGTGGTATACCGGTCCTGCCCGTTCTGATCCTGCCATTTGCGCGTGGAAAGTTTTCCTTCCACATACACCAGGCTGCCCTTGCGCAGATACTGATTGCAGTTTTCCGCCGCACGCTGGAAGACCACGACACGATGCCATTCGGTACGTTCCACGCGGTTGCCGTCCTTATCCGTATACGATTCATCCGTAGCAACACGCAGCGTGGCGACAGGAGAGCCGCTCTGAGTATAACGCAGTTCGGGATCTGCTCCGAGATGACCGATGATCATGACCTTATTCAACATGGAAACGAATCCTTTTTTTCAGGTGAACAACCCGGCGAATCGGGAAGAATCGCCTTCATACCGTCTCAATATAGACCGGCTGCCCGCGAAACACAAGAAAAACCTGCCACTCTCCCGGCACAGTGCCATGCGTCGTATTTCCAAACCATTGTGCATGAGCATAGCACAGAACAGAAAGAATCGCGGCCAAGGGCTCCGGATTCCGATGAAAAGATTCCCCGGTCCATTGCTTTCCGCACCCTTTCGTAACCCATCCGGCATCGTCATTTTTCGCTTTTAAAAGTTCCTCTGCGAAAAATTGACAGGATTGTCATACACCCTTGCCGGACAGAAAAGGTTGAAAACGTCAAAAAAGCACAGGTTCTCCTGTTCCGGGACTTGACGATCACGCCGTACAATGCCAGAGTTTGCCGAAAGTGTATTGCACCTGCCGATCCCGGGGGCCGGCAGGCATAACGGCTTCCGACCGCAAGGCCGGTCCCATATACACGAAAATCAAGATCGTGTACGCTGTCAGGAGATGTGTACCATGGAAAAGAAAAATCTGGACTGGGCCAATCTGAGCTTCAGCTATATGAAGACCGACAAGCGCTTCGTGGCCAACTACAAGAACGGAGCCTGGGACGAAGGTCAGCTGACCGACGACGACAAGGTCGTCATTACCGAATGCGCCGGTGTGCTTCAGTACTCCCAGTCCTGCTTCGAAGGTCTGAAAGCTTATACCACGGAAGATGGTCATGTGGTCTGTTTCCGCCCCGACCTTAACGGTCAGCGCATGGAAGACTCCTGCCGTCGACTGGAAATGCCGGTATTTCCTACCGAACGTTTCGTTGAAGCAGTTGTGGAAACCGTTCGTGCAAACCTTGCCTGGGTCCCCCCCTACGGCTCCGGCGCCACGCTTTACATCCGCCCCTATATGTTCGGCAGCTCCGCCGTCATCGGCGTCAAGCCCGCTGATGAATATCAGTTCCGCATTCTGGTCACTCCCGTGGGTCCATACTTCAAGGGCGGCGTCAAGCCCATTACCATCCGCGTCAGTGATTTCGACCGTGCCGCACCTCACGGTACCGGTCACATCAAGGCCGGTCTGAACTATGCCATGAGCCTCCACCCCATCATGGATGCCCATCGTCAGGGTTATGCCGAAAATATGTACCTCGATCCTGCAACCCGCACCAAGGTGGAAGAAACCGGCGGCGCAAACTTCATCTTCATTACCAAGGACGGTACGCTCGTCACTCCCAAGAGTGCCAGCATTCTGCCCTCCATCACCCGTCGTTCCCTGCTCTATGTGGCGGAGCACTATCTCGGCATGAAGGTGGAAGAACGCGAAGTGCCCATGACCGAAGTTCCTTCCTTTGCGGAAGTCGGCCTCTGCGGTACCGCTGCCGTCATCTCGCCCGTGGGCAAGATCGTGGATCACGACAAGGCAATCATGGTGCCTTCCGGCATGGATGCCATGGGTCCCGTGCTCACCAAGCTGTATGATACGCTTACCGGCATTCAGATGGGCCGCATTGAAGCTCCTGAAGGCTGGATCAAGCGCATTGCCTGACCTCAATTCGTATACCCGACGCATCTGAAAAAAGATACGCCCGGTACGGTCCGACATACTCGGTCTTCATGCATAAGCCTCGTTGCGCGGCATGAAGACCGCCGTATGAAAAGAGCGCCGTCTTCCAAAGGACGGCGCTCTTTTCATACGGCGTATCTGTTTCTCACGAAAATCAGAATTCGCAGAAAAATTCCAGCTGTTCTCCGGCAGGTCCCGTACAGAAACCGTTGCGAAAACGGAAAGAACGACCGTTCTCTCCATCCTCGACGACTTCCACTGTCCCGGCGGGACGAGTCACCGCACATCCCCACGCACGGCAACGCTCAAGCACGACATCGACCATGTCCGGATCTTCCACGCCGACAGCCAGATGGGCAAAGGTTCCGGTTCCCGTTCCTTCCGCTCCAAACACGATTTCGAGAACGCCGCTGCCCATATCCAGCATGGTAATATGACGCGGAGGACTGAACCAGCGTCTCTTCACGGAAAATCCCAGGACATCCCTGTAAAATGCCACGCTGCGGTCATAGATCTCCCGATTCTGAACCGACATGCCCACATGATGCATATTCAGCATATCTGTAACCTCTTCCGATCCCATTCCCGTCATGACAGCACGGAACGGAATGAATGTTGTCTGTAGAACTCATCCACATACGGAAACTGCTCCTTCATGATTTCCACACGCCGGGGCAGATAGTCGCTGTAGCTCTGACGGGTGATGATCTCTGCCACGGGATCGGCCAGCAGTCTGCTCTGCTCTTCAAGCCACAGTGCCTTTTCCAGCACTTCCGAAGAGCTCGTGCTGTTTTCAACATCATGCCAGTCCGATGCGGCCAGATACAGCGTACGGCATATGACCTGCAGAGAATACAGGTTGCCGTACACGTCGATGTCGCGTTCATCCTGCAGGATGAACAGCTTCGAATCCGCCCAACTGGTCCATGTCCGACAAAAATAATCCACGGTATCGCTCAGCTGTTCCGTCGAATGCAGCCCGCTCATCACGCTCGTCACTCCCTTCTCTATGGTGAGACGGGTATCCCTGACATACTGTTTCTCCCACTCCGTACCGATCTGTTCCGCATCCGAGACCTCGGATGCGGCATGTGCCTCATGAAAGGACGAAAAAAACATTCCGGAAAAACATAAGACGACAAAAGCGGCGATCAACGATTTCTTCATGGGAAAACAGGGGGCTGAACATGACGGAAAGTCTTCTTATAACGCAAATGCCGCGGGGCGACAAGACTTTGAAAAATGTCCTCCCGCACTTCCATGCAGAGAAGCAAAGCCTCTCCTTCCGACGCCGACAGGTGATCAAACATGCGTGCGTGAGCTTTTCGGACCGGTGCGTTCCGCGCATCATGCTTTTCATCAATCTGAAGGACCATGTCCTTCTTGACACGGCTTCTGCTCCCGACTTTAATGTCCTGCGTTGCACGTCAGCCTTCATACCGGCAGGAAAAAGGATACCTTCATGCGCATATCCTCACTTCATTCCATTCTCTTCGGATTTCTGGCGCTGTCGCTTTCCGCCTGTTCCGCCAGAAGCACAACCACACATGCAAACACGGAGCATACGGTCATACCCATCTCCATCGACGACAGGCAACAGTCCTGGCAGCAGACCTGGCAGAACCTTTTTCTGAAACTTCAGAAAGACGGTCTCAATGACGCGCTTACGAGGAAAACTTTTTCATCCCTGACCATGCCGCCCTCCTCCGTTCCTATGGGCATCAAGGTCCGTGAACTCTACTCCAATGCCTTTCTGCCCAAACCTAAGGCAAGACCTCAGAAGCCCATTGAAACGAAGCTGGGCATTCCCGGCCCGTGGTTCAAAGGGGTGGTCACCACGGCCAATGCCAGGGCATGCAGAGATTTCATGAACAAGCACGCCGTGGCCTTTGCCAAAGCGGAGCTGAATTACGGCGTTCCTTCGGAAGTGGCGGCAGCCCTGCTTTTTGTGGAAACCCGTCTCGGCGGCTATCTCGGCAAGCATAATGCCTTCTATATGCTGGCCAGCATGTCCGTCACCAGAGATCCGTCCGACATTCCCGAATATATCGAAAAGCTCCAGGGCGCCGACGGCCGGCTTGACTGGATCCGTGGAAAGATGGAAACCAAGGCGGACTGGGCCTACGCCGAACTCAAGGCGCTTCTCTCCTACTGCTATGCCAACGGCATCGACCCTCTTGAGGTCAAGGGTTCCGTCTACGGAGCCATCGGACTCTGCCAGTTCATGCCCAGCAACATCTCCCTTTATGCCGTCGACGGCAACGGAGACGGCATCATCGACCTGTTCACCGTCGACGACGCCGTGGCCAGCCTGAGCAACTACCTGCGCAGAAACGGCTGGAAATCAGGTCTGAGTCTGGAAAGGCAGACAAGAGTGCTTCGTTCCTACAATGCCATGGATATTTACGCCCATACCATTCTCGCGCTTGCCAAGACCATCCGCCAGCTCAAGTAGCAGAGGAGCCTCAGTAAAACATTCCGTCCGGATGTCCGTTCTCCTTTCCCATGCCGTGGAACGACGGTACGTCGTCCAGCAAAGATGACGGTGAAAAGACATCCGATATTCCGGAACAGACAGAAGACGCTGCCGGGAGAGGCTCTCGACAGCGTCTTCTGTCTTCATCGGCAGCCGCAACAAGGCATCAGGCCTTTTCTTCTTCCCTGCGGATCTCGGAAAAAGGTCTGAGCATGGGGGATTCCGCCATGATCTTTCGGGCTGCTCCATACAGTCTGTCCAAAGCCCTGTCGGCAATCATGCGTTCCTGCATGGCGGTAACGACGCCGGCTTCCCATATGGTCTTGCGGAGGTCCTCGTAATTCTGTCCCGTACCCTTTGTCATGGCCCGTACCGCGTCTTCCGCCTCCTTTCCGCTGACCGTGATGCCTTCCTTCTGAGCCAGAGCCAGCAGGAATGTGTGTCCTTTGGCCTTCTTCCGGGCAAAGGCCATGGATTCCTCATGCATGTGTTCCAGCATTTCCCTGATGGTCTCCTCGTCGGCGTGCTGCTTTCTCAGATAGTGTTCGGCATCACGTTGATGCTCACGATAAAAACGAGACACCAGACTCTCCGGAAGAGGAAACTCCCGGGAAGCAAGCAGCTCCTCCATAAGATGATTCTTGCCTTCACGCTGTATCTGACGCATATGGGCGGCAAAGGTCTGCTGCCATACCTCCTGCTTCAGGGCATCAAAGGTCTGAAAACCGAGCTTCTGCGCCGTTTCGTCGGTCAGGGGCGGAAGGACTTCGCGCTGAATGCGGCGAAGAACCACCTCCAGTTGCACTTCGCGACCGCGAAGTACGGGATCCGGATAATTATCCGGACAGATCATGACTCCATGTCCCTCTTCCCCCACATGCAGTGCACGGACAATGGGATCCATTTCAGGCACGACTCCGCCGGGACGAACGGGAAGCAGCTGAAGACGAAAATTATCGGCCGTCATGCCTGGCAGTGGACGTCCGTCCACGGTTCCGCGCACATCAACGGTCAAAAGATCATTGTCCTCAGGACTGCGGTCGGTGATATCCTCATAGCGGGCCAGTCGGCGAAGCGCCTGATCAAGCATGGCATTCAGCGCATCTTCCGGAGGAGCAGGGTCGGCGACCGTCACGGACAGCGTTTCAAGCTCGGGAATATCAATTTCAGGCAGTACATCAAAAGAAGACGAAAAGGAAAATTCCTGCCCTTCCACCGCGGCGGGTCCCCGGTACTGCGCAGGATACAGAGGACGAATGCCCTCCTTTTCAAGAATGGTCATCATATTGTCGTCGGCCAGCATTTCCGTGGCGTCGGCAGCGACCCTGGAGCCGAAACGGCTCTTGATGACGTTTACCGGAATCTTTCCTACTCGGAATCCGGGAAGGGTCATTCCCCTGCCGATGTTCCTCGCCGCACGCTCAAAGGCTTTCTTGACCTCTTCGGCAGAGCAGGTAACCGACAAGGACACGGATATCGGCGATGTCTTTTCTATGCTGTATTCCATGAACAAACTCCTCATGTCCGGTTGACGCTGAAGCGCTGTATGTTTATGAACCGGGAAAAGCCCGGAGCATTCGCGGAAGAAATACAACCATACAGAACAGATATGGTCATGCCTGCATGCTCATTCAGACGGCGACGGTCGGGACGGCAGAAATACGTTGCCGTTTCAGGATCGAAACAGACGACATCCGCAGGCTTTCTCCTGGATCGTCAGGGCCTGAATACTTTTTTCATCAGCTCGTCGAGAGCCTTCTCTTCAAGCATGCCTGCGCGCAGCTCAAAAAGCTCTCCGCTGCGGGCAAGACTGAGTCGATAGGAAGCAACGTCCATGTTTCTGCGGGCGGCACGACCGGCAAGCACCCTGTCATATTCATCCCCGCCGAGCCTCAGTCCCCTTTTCTCAGCCCACGCCAGAAGAATCATGCGAGCGCGGGCCTTTCGTTCCGCCTTTTCTCCGGCTTCCTGCCTCATGAGCTCAAGCGTCGTCTTCAGACTGTCCGGAGAACCAAACTGCCGCTGCAGATATCGGCGGGAACGAAGCATGACCTCCCGTCGGCATGCGTTTACCAGAGCTTCCGGAACATCGACCCCATATTGTCTCTCGATGGTCTCCCTCAGCATTCGGCGGCCTTCCGATAAACGATGTACTCTGTCCATTTCCAACGCACGAACATGAGCGCTGCGCCGCAGGGCCGTTGCATCATGAAAACCGAGCTTCCGGGCCAGCTCATCCGTAACCACGGGGAGTTCTTCCCTTTCCACGCCTCGAAGCGTCACAACAAGCTCGATCTGCCTTCCTCGCATGGAGGGATCGGGATAATTATCGGGACAGCGTGTACATCCCGTGCCCGTCTCCCCGATGCTCAGACTCCGTACGACAGGATCAAGATCCGGGACCTTTTCACCGGTCCGAACCGGCATGAGTCGCATCCGGCATATGCCGGTATTCATGCCGGGAACCGTTCGCCCGTCCATCCGACCCGTCACCTCGACCTCGACCAGATCCCCGTTCTGAGGTCGTCCCTCGGTCACGGAAATTTTTCTGCCCTCACGGATCAGGAGTTCCCGCAGGAAAAGTTCTTCCTGCACGGGATCCGCCCGGGCCTCCTGAATCTGAACATGTATGGACTCCGGATCAGGAATCTCCCCTTGTTCCAGGATGCAGAATGACAAGGCAAAGGCAAACGCCCTTCCCCGTCGTGCGTTTTCCCCTTGATATTCAAAGCAGGTCACGGGAGTCAGTCGATCTCTTTCACACACGGCCGTCACGGCACGATCCACAAGCATATCCGTCACAGCATCGGAAATCTGCGGGTAAAAACGCCTTTCCACGACTTCCAGGGGAACCTTTCCCGGACGGAATCCGGCCATGCGGAAGAAAAGTCCGAACGGTACGGCAGCATTTTTCCAGGCCGAAAGCACTTCGTCCGAAGAAAAGGAGCAGGAAAGCCGACACCATCCGCCGTTTTTCTTTTCTATTGTATATTCCATGAGTTGCTCAACAACTGCACATTCTTTTTACCGGCAGAAGACTGCTCGCGCATCGGCGCTCCACCGGCAGCCGCCCGTTGCATCTTCGGACGTTCCGTTTTCTCTTCACCATCACAGCGCATCCCCATGACAAGCTCGACATGCCCCGTCTTTTCCTCCATGCGTTCGCAAAGTACCGCCAGGCCGTGTCTGCGATAAAATTCCACAGCCCTGACATTTTCCTTATATACGCACAGAGACAGTTCAGGATGCATTCGACAGGCGATGCGGAACATTCTGCTTCCCAAGCCCCTTCCCTGCGCCTCGGGAGCAACGAAGAACGCCGCCAGAAACGAATCGACAAAGGCCAGAAACGCGTCCGGCTTTCCGGTGTCGTCATCGACATACAGAACGATCTCGTCGCTCATGGGCAGATACAGGGAACGCATATCTGCCGCAGACTCCTCCCAGAACCTGCGGGGAATGAAATCGTGTGCCTGCAGGGACGCCTCCAGCCATATGCGGACGACGTCCTCCATATCTTCCTCTTCATAGGGACGTATCATGCTGCCTCCGGCGCCGATATTGTAACAGAACCGCAGGAATGGCAAGGCGGGAACGATGTCCCGCAACCTGCTTGCACTTGCCGCCGGCTCGTGTCATGCTGCACTCCCGATCACAGGGGACACCCTCCCGTATCCCGACTTGCGGATATCGCCGGAAAAAGGATTTTTCACGCTCCCGCACGACGACATGCCGCCGGGGGACGAAACGTCCGTCCTGCATGCTCCCGCAGAACATGACCTTTCCGCGCCGCACGACCGGCCGGGCCGGCGGAACCGGCGGTCCCAGATGGTCCGCCCTTCCCCGAAACATGACGATCTCCTGAAACTTTCAACGAGGTACACATATGAAGATACTTGCCTCCGGGGCCGCAGCCCTTGCCCTTATATTTACCTGTTCAGTCGTTCCCGCGCCAGCCATGCCCGGTATGCAGGGCGGAACTGCGGCGCCGTCGGTCAATCCCGCGGAACGTTTCAACGCCATGGATGCCGATCACGATGGAAAAATGACCTGGAACGAACTCTCTTCCGCCCGTCCCAATCTCAACCGCAATGCCTTCGACACCATCGATGTCGACCATAACGGTTTCATTGACCTTGAGGAATGGAACGTGTTTTCCGCAGGACATGGCGGCTCCGTCTCCATGCCCGACATGGAAGGCATGATGAAGGCCATGCGCGAAGCCGGAGCACCGTCTTCAGCCGCAGGTTCAAACATGCCGCTCATCATGCCCCCGGCGTCCTCCGGATCCTCCGGCAGCGGAGCGCACGGTATGCCGCTCATCACGCCTCCGACCGAGGGCAAATGACATGAAGGATTCCACCATACTCGTTCATGCCGGACGCGCTCCTCTTCGCGTGGGCGGCCCCGTCAACATGCCCGTCCATCGGGCTTCCACCATCGTCTCTCCGACTCTTGAGGAATTCGACGCCAACGAAGCCGGAGAGGCCAAATTCCGCAATGTCTGCTACGGTGCCCTGGGTACGGAAAATGCCTTTGCCCTGTGTGATGCCGTCAACCGGCTGGAGCAGGGGGCAGGATCCATGGTGACCAGCTCGGGACTGGCCGCATGCACCCAGTCGCTGCTGGCATTCGTCGGCGCAGGTGACCATGTACTTATGCCCGACAACGTCTACGGACCGCAACGGGCCTTCTGCGAATCCATTCTTCGTCGCTTCGGCGTGGAGACGACCTTCTACGATCCCCGCATAGGCTCGGACATCGGCGTGCTCATCAAGGCCAATACCCGCGTCGTCTACACGGAGGCTCCCGGATCCCTTACCTTCGAGATGCAGGACATTCCCGCCATCGTCGAAGCCGCACACGCCCGCAGCGCCATAGTCATCATGGACAACACCTGGGCCGGACCGCTCTATTTCAAGCCTCTTTCCGCAGGCGTGGACATCTGCGTGGAAGCGGCAACGAAATTCATTGCGGGACATTCCGATCTCGTCATGGGCATCATCACGGCCCGTACGAAGGAGCTTTATCTGCGCATGCGCTCCTTCTGCATGCAGATGGGAGAAATAGCTTCGCCGGACGACTGCTACATGGCTCTGCGTGGTCTGCGCACCATGGAAGTACGCATGGAAAGACAGTATGCCCATGCTCTCGACCTCGCACGATGGCTGCAGAAACGTCCGGAAGTCCTGCAGGTGCTCTATCCTCCTTTGGAGGACGATCCCGGACACGATCTCTGGGCACGCGACTTCAAAGGGGCAGGCTCTCTGTTCTCCATCGTTCTTCCCAAAATCGAGAAGAAAGCCGTGGCCGCCATGCTCAACGGCTACAGAATGTTCAGCATAGGCGCCAGCTGGGGCGGTTATGACAGTCTGGTGGAACAATGTCATCCGGAGCGTACGGCTCTCAACCGCATCGCCCCGGTGTGGAACGACGACAACTGCACCCTTGTACGGTACGCCATAGGTCTGGAAGATGTCGAAGACCTGAAAGCCGATCTGGACGAAGGCTTCCGCCGTCTGCGCACCGCGCTCTGCTGACCGGCACATCGCGGCCGTCACGTCCTGCACGACCATATGATCCGACAAAAAGGGAAATGTGCTTATTCTCCATTGACAAAGTCAAGAACCGTTCCTATTTTTACCCAAAACCATTTTCTGGAGATGTACATGATCAATCTTTCCGATGCTGCCCGCCAGGAACTTGAGGCGTTCTTCGCCGACAAGCCCAAGGCCGGCATCCGTGTCTATCTTGCCCCCGGCGGCTGAAGCGGCCCCCGTCTCGCTCTGGCTCTGGATGAGCCTACCGACAACGACAAGGCCTTCGACGTCAACGGTTTTACCTTCTGTCTTGAAAATTCGCTGCTGGAACGCATCGGCGGCGTAAAAATCGACGTGAGCTACATGGGCTTCATCGTCGAGCCGGAAATTCCGCTTCAGGGCGGAAGCAGCTGCGGCAGCTGCGGCAGCTCCTGCGGCAGTCACTGATACCCGTTCCGCCTAAGGCTTCCGGAGAGACCTTCCTCTCCATACAACACCCTTACCCAACGGAGCAACCTGTGTTTACTCTTACCGAAAGCGCCCGCACCGAACTTGACGCCTTCTTCGCCGACAAGGAAAAATCCGCCATCCGTATGTATCTCGCCCCCGGCGGATGCAGCGGCCCCCGTATCGGCCTTGCCCTTGATGAACCCAATGAACAGGACTTCGTCACCGAACAGGACGGATATACCTTCTGCGCAACGAAGGAACTATGGGCCACCATCGGTGGAGCTACGGTCGATGCGAGTCCGATGGGCTTTCTCGTCACTCCCGAAACTCCTCTTCCCAGCACAGGCGGAGGATGCGGCTGCTCCAGCTGCGGTACCGGTACTTGCGGCGGCTGTCATCACTGATGCCTTCCGCATCACTCGTCCGCCCTTTCTGTTCTGAATCCTGAGCGGAAGAGAAAACCGTCAATCCTTCAGGCCGCCGTGTCTTCACGCATGGCGGCCTTTTCTTCGTTCCGATCCCGCCTTCATTCCGGCACAAGAAGCGTGCAGTCCCCCATTCCGAAGAGAAAATCAGGCGTCCCGGCGACGTTTTCGTGTACGGCACCGAAAGACAGCATGCGACTTCTCATTCCCGGCAAAGAACATCCGAGAAAAAATCATGCATTCATTCTGGAAATTCACCCCCGGAGGCAATCCCACCATTCTTCTGAGATCCGAGGATGTTCCCCCTGAAAAAAGAGCCTCCGTAGCCAATGCTGTCATGGATCCCCAGCACATAGGTGCGGAACAGACTGGCTATGTACGTTTTGAGGAAAAACCTCGTCTCGACATGATGGGAGGAGAGTTCTGCCTCAATGCCACCCGTTCCTTTGCGGTTCTTCTGGCCGAAAAAGGCCTGCTTCACCCCGACGGCGACGGATTTTCCGGCACGGTGGAGGTTTCAGGCGTAAACGGAGACGTCTCCGTTCATGTATGCAGAAAGGCTCATGCTCTTCCCTTTGCCGAAGCCTGTCTGCATTTCGGACAACTGCCGGAACCTGAACATTTTCCCGGGCATCTGACACTGATACGTGTGCCCGGCATCGCTCACATCCTGCAGGAAGGAACTCTTTCCTGCGTCAACGATCTGCCGGCATTCTGCGAAAGACAGCGCCGACTCTGCGGCGTGGACGGAGAAGAAGCCACGGGGCATCTGTGGTTATCCAGAACCGCGACGCACACCGTATCCGATGCGGAAGAGCTGACGCTCCAGCCCGTCGTCTGGGTCAGGGATACAAACTCTCTCTGTCGGGAAAGCGCCTGCGGATCGGGAACGCTTGCCTGCGCGCTGGCCATGCATGCCGAATGCGGCATCGAACGCTGCCTCGTACGGCAGCCGAGCGGCCATTCCCTGTCGGTGCGGATGCAGAAAACGGAAACCGGCTGGGACGTATGGGTCGGAGGCCATGTCCGCATGACGGCCTGCGGACAAACCGATCTCACAGGTATTCTCTGAGCCTGCATGCATTTCTGACATGGAAGCCGCCGGACACGAAAGATCTTCTGTTTTCCGAATATTCCTACGCTGCCGACTCTCTGCCGGGACGGCAGTTTCCGATCCATACGTATCGCTTTTCACAGGTGCCCGCCCTTCACCAGAGACAGTCTTTTTCTGCCGGATGTTCACACTTTGCAACAGTGACGGTCCTGTTTTTCCCTTGCAAACGTACACAGGATGATTAGAATTAATTCCAGCATATTCAAGACTTCAGCCTGACGAGGATTTCCTTCATGAACTGCCCCAACTGCCACGCCAGCATTCCCGACGACAGCAAGGCCTGCCCGCACTGCGGACAACCCGTCATCCATGTACGAGAGGTCATGGACGCCGAACTGGTGGATCATCCCGATGAGCGGGAACAGCACGGCGGCTTTCATCAGCGCGTGGTGTTCATGCAGTCCAACGCCGGCCAGATTCTGCCTTCCTGCCAGATGGGCATCATTACGCTGGCACTGGCCTTTGCCATGGGACTCAAGTTCGGACTGCTGGCATGCATAGGCTTTCTTGTCTTTTCCGGCATTGCCCGCGTCATCACGTTTCTCATCAACATCCAGATGGCCATGATGGGACGTCCCATCAATCCCCTTATTCTTCAGATAGCATCGTGGTTCATCTGCTGGTCTCTGGTCGCAGCTCTGGCTTCCTGACGGGGATTTCCCACATATTCCTTATAGGGGGCTGAAAGCCGGCTTTCCCACGATAAGTGCAACATCGTGTACGGACGGAAGGAGCTGCAGAAAGCTTCCGTTTTCTTTCTGCGGACCCATTACTCCCGCATGATCGGCCTTCCGTCATCATGCCCTCCTTCCGAATCGGAGCCGGAAGCAGAGTCATTCTCCAAGTCCGGCGCCCTCCTCTTTTCGTCTCAATCCCGTATCTTCCGCCATGATCAATTCTCTCTCTTCCCCCAGCGAGGCCGACTACGTTTTCCTCGATCTCGACGGAACGCTGACCGACCCCTCGAAAGGCATCACGCGCGGCGTCATGTATGCACTGGAACGCTTTCATATCCATGAAGACCATCCGAAAAAACTCTTTTCCTTCATCGGGCCTCCTCTCTACGACTCCTTCATGCAGCAGTACGGATTCGACCTTGCCACGGCGCACAAGGCCATAGCGTATTTCCAGGAATATTATGCGGAACAGGGTATGTACGAAAACGTTCCCTATCCAGGCATCCGCGAACTGCTCCATGTCTGGAAGAACGAAGGGCGCAGACTGATTCTCGCCACTTCCAAGCCGGAGGTCTTTGCCGTTCGCATTCTGGAGCGTTTCGGCATGGCTGACGCCTTCACGCTCATGGCCGGAGGCGATGTGGCGGAAACCAGAGTGGAGAAGCCGCTGGTCATTGCCTATGCCATGAACAGACTCGGTCTGACGGGAAAGGAACGCTGTCTGATGATAGGAGACCGCAGATTCGACGTCACCGGAGCCGCGGCTCACGACATTCCGACCCTTGGCGTACTGTACGGATTCGGGACCAGAGAGGAGCTGTCAGAAGCCGGTGCACGCTGGCTCGCAGCAGACGTGCAGGAGCTTGCCTCTCTGATGCAGCGTGACGGGCAGATCTGACAGATACGCCAGCAGAAAAAGATGCGCTGTCCTTTTCTCCGTTCTTTTCATGCTTCTGCACGGACGCCAAACATGGTGACGTCTTGCCGGAAAAAGTACTTCCGGAACATAAGAAAGGCTTCCCCCGGCAGACGTCTCCGGACAATCTGACGGCATGACGCAAAGAAAAACTCCCGTCCGTGGACATCGGACGGGAGTTTTTCCTTATCTGCATGCAGAGGCGGACGCATCATGCGCGCGCCTGTGTCAGCGACAGGACATTACTTCTCTATGGTTTCCATCGTCAGGTGCGTATTGGTGAATACACAGATGTCGGCGGCTATTGCCATGGACTCCTTAACAATTTCAGAAGGCGTCATGGAAGTGTGCCTCAAAAGGGCCCGTGCTGCGGAAAGCGCGTACGGGCCTCCTGAACCGATGGCCGCCACCCCGTCGTCAGGCTCGATCACATCGCCCGTACCGGTAAGAATAAGCGTGCGGTCGGCGTCGGCCACGAGCAGCAGAGCCTCCAGCTTGCGCAGAAATTTGTCCTGCCGCCAGTCCTTGGCCATTTCCACCGCAGCACGAAGGAGATTGCCGCCCGACTCCTCAAGCTTTGCCTCGAAACGCTCGAAAAGCGTGAAGGCATCCGCCGTTGCACCGGCAAACCCCGCCACGACCTGACCTCTGTACAGTCGTCGTACTTTTCTGGCGGTGTGCTTCATCACCATGCTCTGTCCCATGGTCACCTGGCCGTCACCGCCGATGGCCACGCCATGTTCATTGCGTACGGCAAGAATGGTCGTTCCTCTCAGTTCCATATGTTCTCCTGCCCTACCGGGCTTCTTTCATGATTCTGGCGCGATCCGCCGCTTTCTTTTCATAGTCCTTGACGGCCTTCTTCTCTTCGGGCGTGCGGGCCGTCGACCTGGCCTTTTCCAGCCAGTTGTCGGCACGACGCTGATCATTGACGTAGAGCGCGGCATAGGCAAGGTGCAGATAGCCCTCGCTCAGTCTGTTGACCGCCCCGAGAGAGCGTCCATAATACGTATGCACTTCGCTGTCTTCCGGCACATGGCTCAGGACCTCACGATAACGCTGCTGCGCTCCGATTCCGTCTCCTGAGTCATCCAGTACGCGCGCATAGAAAAAGAGAGCGTAATAATCGCCGGGGGACAATCGAAGCGCCTTTTCCAGATACGCCCGGGCCCGCTTGATGTCCCCGCCCTTGCTGTATTCGAAGATACCGGCCTCACGCAGAATGAGAGCATCGTCAGGTGCCAGACCGAGCGCCGAACCAAACAGCTTTTCCGCATCCTTGATGCGGTTCTGTCTGGCAGCCAGCATGGCCCGTCCCATGAGAGAAACCGGATCCTTCTCTCCGCCTTTCGCGAAAATCTGTTCCGCGTGGGCAGGATCCCCGTGTCTGGCCCAGAGCAAGGCCTGAACCCGACGGAAACGGCTGTCATCTTCCTTCCGATTCTTCAGACTTTCAGGCATGGTCTGCAAATCCGCCCTCAACCGGGCAAGACGCACATCCAGATCAGGGTGGGTGGAAAGATAGGTGGGAACGGCGGATCCTCCGCCCCAGTCCTGAGATTTCAGCACTTCAAAGGCACCGCCCAGGCCGCGCGGATTGTATCCGGCATCCACCAGATACCTGATGCCGAAACGATCGGCATCATCCTCATCAAGCCGGCTGTAGTTGAGCATGGCCGAGGATCCGGCGGCCATGCTGCCCATCATGGCCGCGCCTCCGGCGTTTCCGCCTCCGGCCAGTCCGGCCGCCACACCGGCAACGACCCCCAGAAGCGACGCCATGGAAATGACTCTGCCTCTTTCCATGCGCCCGGCAATATGCCGCTGCGTAACGTGCGCGATTTCATGACAGAGCACTCCGGCCAGCTCCGACTCGTGATTGAGATGCATGATGAGTCCCGAAAACACGAAGACGAAGCCGCCGGGAGCGGCAAAAGCATTCAGAGAGTTGTGCAGAACGACATTGGTCGGGAACTTGTAGGGCTGTGGCGGCAGCGTCTTGACGATGCGGTCCACGATCCCCTGAACATAGTCATGTACCACGGGATCTTCAATGATGGGCATGCTCGACTTGACCAGGACTTCGAACTCCCGTCCCATCTTCATTTCATCCTGAAGCGTAAAATCACCGAAAAGCGCCGCCTCAGCCTGTACCGGCGAAAGCAGCATTCCTGCCATACAGACGGCGGCAATAACGGAACGTAGCTTCATGACAGTCTTCCCGGCCTTCCGGCCTGTCAGGCGATATCCCATACGGCGCCCGAGGGTGTATCGCGCACCTCTATGCCCATGGCGGCAAGCGCATCACGGGTGGCGTCGGATCTGGCGAAATCTCTGGCAGCCCGGGCATCCGCCCTTTCCGCCATGAGCTTCACCACCTTGTCCACATCGATACCGGCCCGTACGGCCCGGGTATCCCGCAGTTCCTCAAGAAATGCCGACGGCTCCGCTCCGAAAACTCCGAGCACGTCGGCCCAGCTTGCCGCAAGGGCATCGAAACGGGACAGAAGATCACGGATGCCGTCCTTGTTGCGCAGACTTTTGTCTTCAAGAACCCGGTTCATGAGACGTACCATGCCGAACACATGTCCCAGCGCTCCGGCCGTGTTCAGATCATCATCCATGGCCTCGAAAAAGCCTTTTTCCAGCATCTCGAACTCATCGAGCACCGAAGCGGGCGTTTCTCCCTTTTTCCAGGATTCCCGACCTCTTGCCGTACGCACGTCCCGCAGACACTCATATACTCTCTTGAGCGCACGTTCCGACTCATCCAGTCCTTCAAAACTGAAATCAATGGGACTGCGATAATGCTTTCCGAGCAGGAAAAAGCGCAGCGTCTCCGGCTGGCGATGCTCAAGAATGTCGCGAATGGTCTTGAAATTGTTCAGAGACTTGGACATCTTCTCGGAATTGATCTGCACAAAGCCGTTATGTACCCAGAACCTGGCAAGCTCCTTGCCCGTGGAAGCCTCGCTCTGCGCGATCTCGTTCTCATGGTGAGGAAAGATAAGATCCTGTCCACCGCCATGAATGTCGAGCGGCAGATCAAGATTCTTCCTGCTCATGGCCGAGCACTCAAGATGCCATCCGGGACGCCCCTTGCCCCACGGACTTTCCCAGAACGGCTCGCCGGGTTTAGCGGCCTTCCAGAGCGCGAAATCCAGAGGATCCTCCTTTTCCTCTCCAATGGCTATGCGGGCGCCGGAGCGCAGGTCGTCAATATCTCTGCCGGACAACTTGCCGTAACCGGGGAAGGAACGAACCCTGAAATATACGTCGCCGGAAGGCACTGCGTAGGCATGACCTCCGTCGATGAGCGTCTGCACGAGCTTCTGCATATCAGCAATGTACTCGGTGGCACGCGGTTCGATGTCGGCTCTGCGTACGTTCAGTCTGTCCATATCTTCATGGAAGGCGACAATATAGGTTTCAGCCACTTCCGTGCAGGTCCTGTTCTCCCGGTTGGCCCGGGCGATGATCTTGTCGTCCACGTCGGTGAAGTTACGGACAAACGTCACATCATAGCCGAGATGGCGCAGATAGCGGTTCAGCACATCAAACACCACCGCCGAACGGGCATGACCTATATGACTGAGATCATAGGCGGTAATGCCGCAGGCATACATTCCCACCCTGCCGGCCTGGCGAGGTTCGAAATTCTCCTTGCGGCGTGTCATGGTATTATACAACTGCATGGGTTTCTCCCGTATTGCATTCTGCTGTTGGCGTGCCTGTGCAGACGGCTCAGGTCACGGGGCGGAATCTTCCATTGAAGACCGTACCCTGATTAAATAAATCGTCATCCGGTCCCGTCCAGAGAAGACAGAGCCGGATGATCAGAAAAATGTTTCCGGCCTCTGTCAGAACGTTTCTGCCCCCCCCGGATGCATCCGGGGAAATCTGAACGCAGCAACAGGGCCTTTCTTGACGGATGCCGCCATGAAGACTTTCCGGACCCGAAACGCATTCCGTACAGAAATACCGTCTTTTGAGAAGAACACGGAACTCCGTGTCCTTCTCCATCTCCCCTAACGGGAAGCGCGTTCAATGCGTTTCAGACTTTCTTCCCTGCCGAGGGCGGCCATGACGTCGTGCACGGAAGGACCGCCCGCAAGACCGGTAAGCGCGGAGCGCAGAGGCGGGCCGACCTGCTTGAACTTGAGTCCGCCCTTTGCCACATACTCATGAAGAAGCGTATCGAGAGCCTCGCCGTTGAATTCGGGCATGGCCGCGATCAGATCATGCAGCACGGCAAGCTGATGCTTGCCGTCCTCGTTCAGGGCCTTCATGGCCTTCTCTTCAATGACCAGCTCCTCCGCAGGCTTGAAGTATATGGTGAGCGCCTGCGCAAGCGCCGCCAAATCGGATGCGCGCTCCACATACATGGGCAGCAGGGGTTCGATATTTTCGACGGGAACATCATAACCCAGCTTTTCAAGGAACGGCCGCACCATCACGGCAAGCTGCGGCAGAGGCGTATTGCGCAGATAATGGGCATTGAGCCACTTCAGTTTTTCGGGGTCGAAAGCCGCCGGGGAACTGTTCAGATTGTTGCCGTCGAACAGTTGCACAAGTTCCTGCAGAGAAAAGATTTCCTGATCGCCATGAGACCAGCCGAGACGAACAAGATAATTCACCAGAGCCTGCGGCAGAAGACCGTCCTGCTCGTATTCGATGACGGCTCGTGCGCCGTGACGCTTGGACAGCTTCTGATGGTCGGGTCCGCAGATCATGGGCACATGCCCGAAGGTCGGAACTTCGAATCCGAGGGCATTGTACAGCAGTATCTGTTTCGGGGTATTGGAAACATGGTCGTCACCGCGCAGCACATGAGTCACGCCCATGTCATGGTCGTCCACCACGACGGCAAGATTGTAGGTAGGCATGCCGTCGGTACGACGAAGCACCATATCGTCGAGCTCGGAAACATCCACGGAGATGGTCCCCTTCACCATGTCGTTGAAGACGATACGCCCTTCGTCCGGCACACGCAGACGAACCACTCTGCCCGGTCCCGCAGTCAGACCACGGTCACGGCATTTGCCGTTGTAGCGGGGCTTCTCACCTCTGGCACGGGCCACTTCACGCATGGCTTCCACTTCTTCAGGAGTACAGTCGCACCAGTAGGCATGTCCGGTTTCCAGAAGCTTGTCGATATGGGCGTTGTAGATATCCAGGCGCTTGCTCTGATAGGTGAGATCTCCATCCCAGTCCAGTCCGAGCCACTTCATGGAAGCGAGAATGGAATCGGTATATTCCTGTCTGGAACGCGTAGCGTCGGTATCTTCAATGCGCAGGCGGAACTCGCCGCCGAAATGACGGGCGAGAAGCCAGCAGAAAATGGCGGTGCGGCCACCGCCGATGTGCAGATGGCCGGTAGGGCTGGGAGCAAATCTCGTAACAACTTTCATGATGCTCATCCAAAATGATCAGAAGGTTATGTAAAAGGAAGCAAGCTCGCAGTAAACAGCACAGCTTCCGTTGGAGAAGTCGATACTACCCCGCATCTGCTGCTATGACAAGTCGACTTTTCTTCAAAAAACCCACAGGGTTATAAGTTTCTTTTGCCTGACGAAGCCCTGGTTCGTCCATATCCTGCTCTCTGTTTATCAGAGAAACGCCGAGAGCGGAGCGGCTGGCGAAGGACTGATTGATGGCCTGATACACGCCCTTGAGTTCCGCCTGAACCTTTTCAAAATGAACGACCATCATGTCGCCCACCTTTTCGCCTACGGCAAAGGCACCGATTCTGTTTTCCACATACAAAGCTCCGCCGACCAGTCCGGGCAGACGATGCCAATTGCCCACGACTCGGAAAATGGCTTCATTTTCCGCCTGAAGCGAGGGACTGTTTTCACAGTCACGCCACTTGCACCACTCCTCCTGGAGCTGCAGCACATGTTCTATGCCGTCATCGGACGCTCCTCCGAGTTCGCGATAGTCCTCTCCGTAGCGGCGGTGATAGCCGTTGACGTGGGTTTTCTTCTTATGAAACTTCGCTCCGGGAAGTTCGGCAAGTTCATCCCGATTGTAAAGATATTCCCATTGACCACGGTCCTCGAAGGCCTCTGCCCTGTTTCCCAAAACGGAGGAAAGAATGCCTGCAAGACGCTCCGGTACGCGGATCAGCTCAACACCGCTGCGTATCTCGGGCTGTGCGGCCCAGTCAGCAGACTCCCAGTCTCCGACCGGCGCCCAGTAACGGAGTCCGGGCCGTGTCTGACATATCCAGCAGAGCTTCTCACGAAACGACAGCCGCAAACCGAAGTATTCCGCCCAACCCCAGAGATTCGTAAAGGTCAGATCCGCCGTAGGCTGCAGCGTGCGTTCGAAATAGCGACGATATTCATCATACAGATCAAGAGAGACGGGGACATAGCCGGAAGGAAGGTTCATGCCTTCTCCTTGTGTTTGGATTGGGAAAGATGAGCGCCCAGAGAAAAGCGCGTCCAGTCCTTGCAGAAGAACACCCATGCCAGTGCCGACGTCTGAATGGCCATGGAAAGAAACATGGCCATGTACACACCGTAGGCATCATAAAAAACAAAACGGGAAAGTCCCCAGCCGAAAGGCAGACGGACAAGCCAGATACTGGCGGTATTGACGATGAGGGGATACACCGTGGCCCCGGCTCCGTTCATCACGCCGTGCAGCACTATGCCGCATACGGTAAAGGGCACCACAAGTACATTGAAGAAGAGATAATTCACGATCTGCACACGTACGGAGGTTTCCGAAGAAAACCAAGCTGCAAGATCGGGAATGAAGGGCCACATACAAGCCGCCACTGCACTCATGGCGACTCCGGCAATCACGAACAGCACGATGCCTATACGCCTTGCCCCGGCCTTGTCACCTGCGCCCAGCGCATTGCCCACGAGAATGGATGCCGTAACCATAAAGGCATTGGCGGGCATATAAAGCAATGATTCTATGCGATTACCTGCCGTAAGTCCGGCAAGGGCCGCCACGCCGTCCGGAAGCGACGCCGTGATGCCGAACATCACGAGATATCCCGTCTGCCAGAGCAGACTGTTGCCGCAGGCAGGCAGCGCCACGCGGAAAAGATACGGAGCACCGATTTTCAGCCAGCGCAGAGGAGGAAGGGCATGACGCATCACAAGACCTCCGCGTCTGAGAAAAAACAGCGTAAGTACGGCGGCCAGCGCATTGGCGCTGAACGTCGCCCAGGCTATGCCGGCCATGCCGAACGAAGGAAAGCCCAGCCAGCCGAGACCGAAGCAGAGATCGCCGAACACATTGAGAAGGCATGCCGCCACTGCGACGATCAGCGGAGCAATGACCTGCCTTGCCGCACGGAACAGCGTTCCTCCGACCTGCATGACATAGAAAAAGGGCAGCCCCGCAAGCATGACCTTCACCATGAAATCCGTCGGAGCCAGAAGAGACGGTGGTGTCTGAAGGATGGCAAGGACACCGTGCCGGAACAGGCCGGTCACCAAAGCGAGAACAACGGCAACAGCCACACAGCCGTACAGAACAAGGCCGACATAGTTCTGCGCCCGCCGAAAATGTCCGGCGCCCATGGACTGACTGACAGCCGCCATGCCGCCCGCACCGAGCGCCCAGCCGAAGACCATGAGAAAGACCTGAAGCTGAAAGGAAAGCCCCACCGCGGCCTGTACATCGGAGGAAATTCTTCCGGCGGCCCATGTATCGGTAAGATTGACGATGATACTGCACAGCAGCATCATCATCTGCGGCCAGACAAGTCCCCAGATGGTACCGAACGGCACATCACGGAGCCAGTTGCGGATGCAACATAACGAAAAATGGCGGAGTGCAGCAGACATGGGCAGAAAATAATACCGATCTTCCCATCGGCAAGAAATAGTTTCAGAGAAAAGAAAGTGCTTGAAAACATCCGGGCGAGAAAAAGGGTCGCGCCATATGCGCGACCCTTTCGATTCAAGACGACTTCACGACCACATTCTGCAGTGGCAGAGACGCCTGTGTCGTCGACACGCCCCAATCTTCCGGGGTCCGGACCGAAGATCGGAAACCGGACTCGGGACCGAATGACGACAAACCTTTTAAGTCCTGCTGCAGAAAAGAGGAAAAGTACCCGACTCTCTGTCCGCTAGTCCAGCACAAGCGTGGAGTCGAGATCTTCCAGCGTTTCCCTGCGACGGATGAGACGAGCTTTGCCGTCGGAGCCGATAAGCACCTCGGCAGGACGGGTACGCTGATTATAGGTGGAAGCCATGACCCATCCGTAGGCTCCGGCATCGAGCATGGCGATGACGTCCCCCTGCTCGATGTGCGGAAGTTGACGATCCTTGGCAAGAACATCTCCGGATTCGCAGATGTTGCCGACAATGGTCTGTTCTTCGGTCACCGTGTCGGGCGTTCCGTTCTCGCGATAGATTTCCACGTCATGGAAGGCATCATACAGCATGGGACGGGCCAGCACGGTAAAGCCTATGTCGGTTCCGACAAAACGATGGGGACCGTTGTTCTTGGTTGCATGAACGGTACCGAGCACCACGCCGCATTCAGCCACGACGTAACGCCCCGGTTCAATGAAGAAGCGTCCCTCATACCCGACTGCAGCCGACCATTCCGAAAGGAGCGCATGAAGGGCCTCGCTGAACGCCTTCATGTCCAGGCGGTTCTGACCTGCATACTTGTGATAGGGAATGCCGAGACCGCCGCCGAAATCGATGATTTCCAGAGGATATCCGCGTTTCAGCAGACGCTCCGCAGTGGCAAGGAGGACCTTCATGGCCTCAAGATACGGACCGGAGTCCATGAACAGCGAACCGATATGCTGGTTCACACCTACAAGACGGAGCTGATGACGGGCAAGGATCTCCTCTACTTCCGACAGAGTGTCGGGATCCACACCGAACTTGGTCTTCTTGCCTCCGGTCACGACCTTTTCACTGTGTCCTGCACCGATGCCCGGATTGAAGCGGACCATCACCCTTCCGCCCGGAACTGTCCGCCCGAAAATTTCAAGCTGGGCGAGGGAGTCCACACTGACCACACAGCCGTGATCGGCCGCATTCTTCAGTTCTTCGGCGCTGACGTTGTTGCACACATAAGTGATTTCGTCGGACGTGAAGCCGGCAAGAGCGTTGAGGTGCAGTTCTCCGGGACTCATGGCGTCCACCACGCACCCCTCTGAACGGATGATGCGAAGCAGTGCCGGATTGGTATTGGCCTTGGCAGAGTAGTTCACGCGGAAACCGGGATGGGAGGAAAGTCCCGTCAGATCGCGGCAGCGCCCGCGCAGAATGTTCTCGTTGTAAACGTACAGAGGAGAACCGAAACGGGAGACCAGTTCACGGGGGTCTTCCAGCCCATAAAAATTGACACCGTCAGTATAGGTAGAGCGTACGTTTGCCATTATCTCTTCGTACCTTTGTAGGGAGGATAACCGAAATGCGGCCTTTCATCATGGAACGGCAAACCATGACGCCCGGCCAGAAACACAAAAAAACAGCCGCAACGCATGCACGAAAACGACCGTCCGACCCCGGGGAAAGGCGTCGAAGAGTGCTTCCCCGGGGTATAAGAAAAACCGACCATGCCGGAACGACAGGGTACGAAGCGTCTTACTTCTTATATTTATCAAGGGCGGCGGCCAGACGGGTCTTTCCGTCGAGCTTCTGCTTCTTGAGAGTCTTTACTTCCTGCTCCTCGCTGGGGGTGAGGTAGCTCTTGCCCTCATACTTGGCAAGCTGCTTCTCATACAGCATATGTTCTTCCCAGAGAGCCTTCAGTTCAGGATCAGTATCGCCATACTGTTCCACAATCTTGAGATCACGTTCTTCCATGGCACAGACTCCATTGTGTTGGGGTGGCAGGGAAAAAGCCGGCTGGACCGGCCTCCTCTAAAATCATACGCCGGTCAGACGCAGTCCCAGCTGCAGCAGGGACTGCACGACCACTCCGTTCAGCAGTTGCAGCGCAATCAGCGCCACAATGGGGGAAAGATCAATCCCATTCACCATCACGAACGGAAACATCTTGCGAATACGGTAGAATACCGGCTCCGTCAAAGATCTCAGCGTACGGACGATCGGATTATACGGGTCGGGTTTCACCCATGAGAGAAACGCCGCCACGATAATGACGAAAATATAAAGATTGATCACCAGACTCAGAAGCCCGGCAACCGTCGTAACAAGATTGGCAAAGACAAACATGGCGCCTCCATGAAAAGTCCTGTATTCAGAGTGTTGCCCGATTGGCTTCCGGATGCAAGCAAAAAAATGAAAAAACGCTCACAATTTTAACAGACGCAGCGGAGACGCTTCACACCGTCTCTGAACATGACGTCCATTTTGTCGGGCGGGAAAAGCTCGATCACGGCTCCCGTGCCGAATACGGGATGATCGATCAGCGAATTCACGGCAAAGCTGCCATTCATGCTGTAGGCGGCAGGAACGGCCGACCGACCGTCCACAAGGCTGGTCCAGCGCTGCTCGTTTTCCTCGGCGCGACGGGCGTTCTGCTGCTGTTCGCGGGTAGGACGCGGTGCTGCAGCACGCTTTTCCGCCTTCACGGAGGCATCGACGGCTTCTGCACGATCGTGGCCGGCCTTGACGCGGACGGTTTTTTCAACCTTCGGCCGGGTATGGACCTCCGGTGCAACATATTTATGTACACTGCCGCAGGCGCGGCATTCCACCTTGACCGGCACACCGTCGAGGCATGCCATGACGACGTGGCCAGTAATATCCTTGCAGCGCGAGCAGCGCGCCTCAATGATCTGACCTGTGACAAAGGAACTCATGAAACGAAAAACTCCACATGGATTTTCGGCGCGACTTCACCCCGCGCTCAACACACGACACAACCGATCCTTCTCCAGTAAGGAGAAGGATCACAACCGCATTGACGGTTGAAAACATTTTTCTCAGCGGGAAGAGCTGCCGGCGGCTTCCGCCCTCATGGCGGCGATTTCATCGCGGATGACCCGTGCCGCAACAGCGGCGGCCATCTGCTCTCTTCCGGTCTCCTCATCCTTCAGACGGCGTTCCAGAGCGTCCACTTTGGCGGCAAGACTGCTTTCCGGATCTTCGGAGTCGGACGCAGACGGCAGACGCGCATCAAGCATGCGACTGACCATTTCTTCCATGCCGAGACGGACGGATGCATCTTCCAGAAACATGGTTCCCACATGAGCGAGCTGATGGCTCAGGCTCTCCACGTTTTCCATCAGTTCTCTGTTCGCCCTTTCAAGCGCGGCAAGTCTTGCTTCCAAGTCACGTACGATAGAAGGATCATCTTCAGAAGGGAGATCCCGATGCTCCTGCGGGCAGGACGGAATCTCTTCCGCGCCGTCCTCCGTCCGCTCCTGCAGCGGAGCAGAGGAAACCTCTTCCTGCGTCTGTTCCCCGGATGGCTGCGGCAGACTCCCGTCTTTCCCAAACGGTTCATCCGGATTTTCCGGAAGATGGAAATCGTGTGCACCGGCTGCCGGCTTCTCGTCTGAAGAAACGTTCAGACACGCCTCTGCGGTGTCCGAGGGGATTTCCCCCTGTTCTGCCTGCACCGGGGAATCGTCGGATGCGACAGGCTCCACGATGTCGAAAAGCTCGATGACCTCTTCAGGCTGTTCAGGAGAAAACGTTTTTTCTTCCATGCTCCCCTCTCGGCAATAAGAGAAATTGTGGGTTCAAGGTATACAACTAAAGGCAAGCCTTACGCAAGAGCAAAAAAAAGCCCCCTTCCGGGGGCAGACGAAGCACCGGATAAGACCGGCAGGTTTTGCCCTGCCCTGAAGGCGGGGCAAAACCGATGAAACGGCTAGTTCTGCTTGGGATGGCACGCGGAACCTGCGCAACCGGTCAGAGCAAGCTTCTTTTCAGGACGGGTCTTGGCAACCTCGGTATGGCAGCCGAGGCAGGAAGAGGCCACATATCCCTTGCCGTAGATTTCACGGTCATGAATGATCTTGAAATAGCTGCGTTCTGCCTGCTTGTCCTCAGGATTGTGACAGCCGGCGGTACCGCACTTGAACTTGGGAGTCGTGCCGGCGACCTTATGATGGCAGACGGCGCACTGTGTTTCCGTATCGACAGTCAGCGGAGGGAAGTGCGCAGGCATGCTGGTATGGCAGGCCGTACAGTCCTGGGTAGTGTGAATGTTGTGGTCGAAATACACGGGCTTGTCGGTCAGATCCATTTTGATGGGCCCGGCAGGGATATGTGCGAACTGCGCGGCGCCGACCGGCAGAGCCAAAGCGACGACTATCAGAGCGGCGGAGCCGAACGTCAGCAGCTTTTTCATAGGGTGACCTCCTCCTGGTCTTTACACGAAAACCAAAGCTCACGCTGCAGAGGCATAAGCAGAATTACGTTACTTCCAAAACAGAAATAATGTCAAGAGATACTGCGCAAAGCCGCTCTCTCTTTCTCCTAATGACGCAGGCTTATATTCCTCCGGCCCTTTCCCAAAAAGGGCCGGAGCGCCTTCGGCGTTCCGGCCCGCAGCCTCAGTTCGAGGTTTGCAGAAGCGGAGAATTATACATCTTCACCTCCGCCTTCGCACCGACCTGGGTCAGATAGGTCTGATACATCATGTTGGCGCGATCAGCGATCAAACGGGCCTCCATATTCTGCTCCGCCGCCTTCCATTCTTCTTCGGAAGGCGCTTCAATGGCGGAAAGACGGGCCAGAACGGCACCGTCCTGAACGCGATACGGCTCGTTGAGCCAGACGTCGTTCACTTCGGGCACGGCAAAGGCAGCCTGAGCAAGAGAAGGATCAGCAATGATGTCGGCAATATTGCCGTCGCGGCCGAACGGTGCGGTCGTCTTGATTTCCACGTCTGCGGCGGGCTTGCCGTTCTGGAAGGCGGCTCTGGCCTTGCGGGCTTCTTCCAAGGCCATTTCCGAAGCCTTCTGCTTGGTAAGGAATTCAACGATGAGCGGACGCACCTCTTCCAGGGGTTTCACGCTCTGCGGCTTGCTTTCCACGACCTTGACGACAAGCAGCGCATTGCCGGAAGGTACGGCGGAATCCAGCACGGTTCCGGCAGCGGCGGAAAGCAGACTCTGCACGTCGGCATCACGGATATCGAGCTTCTGACCGAGTTCTTCAACCGAAACAAGTCCCGTGCTCTCGGCCTTCACCGCCGGCACGGCAGCCGCACCGGCGGCCTCTTCCATGCTCTTGCCCGCAAGGGCCTGCGCCAGCACGAGATCGGCCTTTTCTTCCAGACCGCGGCTGGCAGCTTCGGTGGCAAGTTCCGTACGGAGGGCATCCTTGACTTCGTCGAAGCTGTGCGTGACTGCGTCCTGATGCCCCTCCTTCTTGATAAGATGGAAACCGAACTGCGTACGTACGGGAGCGGACACTTCGCCGTCCTTCAGAGCAAAGGCAGCCTTGGAAAATTCGGGGACCATCTGACCGGCGGTAAACCAGCCGAGGTCTCCGCCCTGGGAGGCCGTTCCATCCTGACCGCTCTTTGCAACCTCGGCAAAATCCTCACCGCCGCGGATCCGGGCTTCCAGAGCCTTGATTTCTTCTTCAGCCTTCTTCACTTCAGATTCAGGCGCATTGGCGGGAACACGGATGAGAATATGGCGGGCGTGGATCTTCTCTTCCTCGGTATAGTTGGAAAGCCGTTCATCATAGGCGGCGCGCAGTTCTTCTTCCGTAATGGAGGAAGGATCTCCCATGACCGCAGGATCAAGACGGACGTATTCCACGTTCACGCTGGGCGGAACCATGAAGCTGGAACTCTGCGCCTCATACGTTTTGGCCACGTCCTCTTCCGAGGGAGCGGCCTTGTCCATATGGGCCGACGCAGGGAAGAGGATGTAATCCACGCGACGACGCTCCGCCGCATAGTCGAAGATGGCCTTCACGGCTGAAGGGTCGACATAGGCTCCGGCCGTCACGAGACGCTGGAGCTTCACGGGAAGCATGGACTTCGCCTGATCGGTTTCGAACTGACGGGGCGTGAGATGATTCTTGCTGAGCACTTCCTTGTAGACTTCCGCATCGAACTTGCCGTCCTTCTGGAAATAGGGAAGCTGCTCAAGTACGACGCGCAGTTCATAAGGGCTGATGGAAAGACCGGCGCGCTCCGCTTCATCCTCGATGAGCTTTTCCTGCATGAGAGACTGCAGAACGCGCTGCTCAAGCTGGAAGCTCTCCATCATTTCAGGGGTGATATTGGGTATGGAACGGCGTACATTGTCTTCCATCATGGCATATGTACGCTGAAACTCCACTTCGGTGATGTTCTTTCCGTTGACCGAGGCCACCAAGCCCTTGGGTCCGGTATAGGAACCGATGCCCCAGAAGACAAAGACCACAATAATAATGCCGAAAGCCAGTTTCACACCCCAAGACTGGGCATTGGCTCTGATGCCGTCCAGCATGACGACTCCTTGCTTGCTGTTTTACTGATGTTCACGGAGCCGCGAGACGGTCCGCGTTTTTCCGATGCTATCCGGCGCGACGGGCGCGCACGGCATTGAGCAGACCGCCTGCCTTCAGCACGTCCCATTCCTTTTCCGAAAGGTCGTTGCGGACCGGGATATCGCCTGAGCCTTCCATGTGCAGCATATTCGACCCTCCGGCCTTCATGGAGGAGGTGTCGAGGGATATCGCCGCACCGAGGGAAAGTTTCCCGTAGTCCTCCGCATGCTCGAAGATCAGCGGAAGGATGCCGAAATTGATGAGATTTGCCCTGTGTATGCGTGCAAAGGATTTGGCAACCACCGCACGCACTCCCAGATGCCGGGGTGCAAGGGCCGCATGTTCGCGACTCGATCCCTGACCATAGTTCTCTCCGGCCACGATGACGCCGGCAATACCCGCAGCCTTTGCCTCATCCTGACGGGCAACGAATCCCTCGTCGGTGCGGCTGAACACATACCGGGCAATGGCGGGAACATTGGAACGCAGCGCGGTGATCTCCGCTCCTGCAGGCATGATGTGATCAGTGGTGATGCCGTCTCCGACCTTGAGCGTGACCCTGCCGGAAAGCGTCGCGGGCAGAGGGGCAAAGGTTTCGAGAGCCACGATGTTGGGTCCGCGCAGGATCTCCACGCTGGCACGATCCTCTTCCGTTTCCGCGGGGAAAAGAAAATGATGACGGCCGCTCGGAACATGTGCCGGGAAATCGGGATGAGCCGGAGCCTCTCCCCATGTCGCCGGATCGGTGAAGCGGCCGTTCAGAGCGCACTGAGCCGCCGTCACGGGGCTGACCAGATAGACTTTGGCGTCACGCGTGCCGCTGCGGCCTTCAAAGTTGCGGTTGAACGTGCGCACGGACACGCCGCCGGACACGGGAGAGCTGCCCATGCCGATGCACGGTCCGCAGGCGCACTCAAGCAGCCTGACGCCGCTTTCCAGCAGCGAGGTCAGAGAGCCTTCCTCCGTAAGCATGGAAAGCACCTGACGGGAACCGGGAGCCATGCAGGTGTCCGTTTCCGGACAGACTTTGCGGCCGCGCAGAGTTTCCGCCACCAGATGCAGGTCCGCATAGGAGGAGTTGGTGCAGGACCCCATGGCCACCTGGTCCACGTGAAGACCGTCAAGTTCCGCCACGGGGACGACCTTGTCGGGCATATGGGGACATGCGACAAGAGGAACGATGGAGGAAAGATCCACTTCCATTTCCTCGTCGTAGGACGAACCTTCGTCGGCGTACAGAGGTTCCCAGTCCTGTTCGCGACCCATCTGACGGAGAAATTCGCGGGTGCGCTCGTCGGAGGGGAAGAGCGAACCTGTGGCCCCCAGCTCCGCCCCCATGTTGGTGATGGTGGCGCGTTCGGGTACGGAAAGCGTGCTCACGCCGGGGCCGCAGTATTCGAAGATGCGCCCTACGCCGCCCTTGACGCTCAAGCGGGAGAGCATATGCAGAATGACGTCCTTGGCCTGTGCCCATCCGGTCAGTCGACCCGTAAGCCATACTTTGACCACCTTCGGCATGGGGATGCTGTACGGTTCTCCCGCCATGGCTAGGGCCACGGAGAGACCTCCCGCTCCCATGGCCAGACAGCCCATGCCGCCGGCATTGGGCGTATGGCTGTCGGAGCCGAGAAGAATGCGCCCGGGTCTGGCAAAATTCTCCAGATGCAGCTGATGACAGATGCCGCTTCCAGGCGCGGAATACACGGCGCCGAAATGCTGGGCGCAGGTGCGCAGGAAACGGTGGTCGTCAGGATTGCGGAATCCCATCTGCAGCGTATTGTGATCCACATAGCTCACCGAAAGCTCGGTACGGACGGAAGGCAGGCCGAGAGCTTCAAACTGAAGCCAGGCCATGGTGCCCGTAGCATCCTGCGTGAGCGTCTGATCCACACGAAGCCCGATCTCCCTGCCGGGGATCATCTCCCCTTCCAGCAGATGGTCGCTGATAATCTTGTGTGCGATATTCATGGCATAACCTTTTCATGGCCGGCGTGCCGGCCCGTCATTCGCGACCGTCCACAAAAAGGCCGCGACAAAACCGCCGCTCTTTTTCCGTCCGGAGGCAGAACAGAGACGGACATACTCGGAAGGCTTCATTTATACAAAGATAATCCCCGGAGGGCAAGCTCCGACAGCGCATGGGAGGCCGTCCCGGCCCATCTTTTCCTCATTTTGTCCCCTGATGCCGGACGAGCGGACACGACTTGCGCGGTTGCGGAGCGCGGAAGATAGGTTTATGCTGTGCACGACTTTGCTTTCGGAGTTTTCATGGCAGAAAATATCGGCATCATAGCGGGCGGCGGTCAGTTCCCCCGTCTTGTGGCACGGCAGGCCAGAGCGGCCGGTCTGGGCGTGATCATCTGCGGCTTTCAGGGACATACCGATCCCGCCACCGTCGAGTGCGCCGATGTGTTCGAACTTCTCCATCTTGGACAGCTCGGACGCATGGTCAGTTTCTTCAAGGAACATCACGTGGGCCGGGTCTGCATGGCAGGTTCCATCAGCAAGCCCAAGGCGCTCGACTTCCGTCCCGACTGGCGGGCCGCAAAACTTCTCTTCTCGCTGAAGAAAAAGGGTGACGACGCCTTGCTGCGCGCCATCATGGCCGATATTGAAAAGGACGGCATCCGCATCGTGGCGGCAGCCGATCTTGCTGCGGGGCCACGTTCTCCGGGCGGCACACGCACACGCCCCGCCCCCACCGACGACGAATGGAAGGACATCCGCTACGGCTGGCCCATAGCCCGTTCCATGGGCACCTTCGACATAGGCCAGTGCCTCATCGTACGGGAAGGCATGGTCATGGCCGTGGAATGTCTCGAAGGCACCGACGCCACCATACGCCGCGGTGCGGAACTCGGCGGAAATGGCTGCATCGCCATCAAGATGGTGAAGCCCGGACAGGACGAGCGCGTCGATCTGCCTTCCGTCGGCCTCGCCACCATACGCAATCTGGTGGAACACCACTATGCCGTTCTGGCCATTCAGGCAGACAAGACGCTGTTCTTCGACAGAGAGGAAGCCCTCCGCCTTGCCGACGATCATGGCTTGTCAATAGTGGCTCTGCCGGACGATTTCCTCTGATATGCGTCCCGCTCTTTCCAGAATACCGTTATGTCCCACACTCTGTCTTTCAGCCGGGTTTCCCTCGGCCAGATCATTACGCTCGGCCTTTTCGTTTTCGGTCTCATCGTCTGCATCGTCGCCGGTCTTTCCCTGCTCTGGGCGCTGATTTTCGGGGTCTTCTGCTTCAGTGTCCATGCCCGCAGCAAAGGCATCCCCCTTCCGGAGGTAATCAGACTTCTGGGACGCGGCGTAGGACGCATCGCCAACATTCTCACCATCTTCATGCTCATCGGCATGCTCACCGGCGTCTGGCGCGTATGCGGCACCATTCCCATGCTCATCGACTGGGCGCTCTCCATCATCAATCCCACGTTTTTCGTGCTCTGGAGCTTTCTGCTCTGCGCCGCGCTCAGCACTCTCATCGGTACGGCGTTCGGCACCGTGAGCACGCTCGGCGTCGTCTGCATGCTCATAGCTCATGCGGCGGGATTCAATGAAGTTCTCGTGGGCGGAGCCATTCTGAGCGGTGTCTACGTGGGAGACCGCTGCTCGCCCATGTCCTCCAGCGCCGCGCTCATCTGCGCGCTGACCCATACCGACATCTACGGCAACTTCAAAAGAATGCTGCGCAACGGAGCCGTTCCTTTTCTTCTGGTCTGCGCAGGCTACGCTCTCCTTTCCCTTGTAGGACTGGAACACGTCATGCCCGACGGCGCCACGGATGCCCTCCGTGTCCACTTCCACTTCAACGGCTGGGTGCTTCTGCCCGCCGTCGTGATCCTTGTGTTCGGCGTTCTGCGCATCGACGTCAAGATTGCCATGACCACAAGCATTCTCCTCGCCTGCGGCTCGGCACTGCTCATCCAGCACTGCAGCCTCTCCACGCTTCTCTCCACCATGATCCTCGGATACAGCGCCCCTTTGAAAGAACTTTCCATGCTTTCCGGAGGAGGACTTGTCTCCATGGCCGGAGTCGCCGCCATTGTGACCATTTCCTCCTCCTATTCCGCCCTGTTCGAAAAATCAGGACTGCTGGACAGCTTCGAGCACATGGTGGAACGACTCGCGTCACGCATCGGAGCCTTCCGAGCCACGGCGCTTGTGGGACTGCTGACCACGGGTCTGTCCTGCAATCAGACGCTTTCCATCATTCTTACGAGGCAGCTCTGCGCCCATGCCCAGCACAACCGCCGGGAAATGGCCATGTATCTGGAAAACAGCGTGGTGCTGCTCTCCGCCGTGCTGCCGTGGAGCATCGCCTTCTCCATGTGCAGCCTGACCCTGCAGCAGGGAGCCGTCATCATTCCCTTCGCTCTGTATCTGTGGATGGTCCCGCTGTACTGGTGCCTGCGTTCCCGCAAGGTGCATCAGTCCTGTCCGAGAACACTTCTCCAGTTTTTTCTTGCAAAAAAAGCGCACCGGGATTAAAAAGAAATCCGTCCGCCAGCTAGGGGAGCCTCAATGGCTGAGAAAGAGGATAATGCCTCTGACCCTTGGAACCTGATGCAGCCAATACTGCCGAAGGGAAGCCCGGTTTCACTGCAAGAAACCTCACGTCCGCCCTTTTGGCGGACGTTTTCTTTTATCACAGCGAGGTTGCCATGCGCATCACCGTCAACGGCGAAACGGAAGACATCGCCGAAGGCCTCACCCTGCTCGATCTCATCATCGGACGCGGACTCGACCCCGGCGTCGTAGTCGCCGAACTC
>CALUTB010000017.1 GCA_944323575.1 uncultured Mailhella sp.
AAGGGCGGCAGGCCGCGATCGGTTGTCAACGTCGCAATCGCGCTTTCCAGAGATTCCTCGGGCCTGACCAGTCGAAGGGCTTCGGCTCTGTCGGGATTGAACGACAGTCCCGGCCCTTCCGTCCAATGAGAGAGCAGTGTTGCCAAGAGTCTGAGCTGATCCTTCAGAGGCGTGACCACGAAGAATCCACTGATCCCATAGGTGCGGGAAATTCGTGCTATATCGTGAATGTCGAGGTTTGTCAAAGAGGTTGTGCCCGTTTTCCGATCTTTTAATCGAACCGGGTGATGCAGCAGGGCCACATGGAGGTTCTTGCCTGGCCGGAAACGGGGTTCGGCGCGAAGAATCTGCCTGTCATGATGGGTAAGAACGGCCTGATCGAGCATACTCGGTCTGTATCTGGCCGTGGTCAGAAGCGACTGATCCCGACGCCATGCCGCGATGAGCGCATGGTTGCCGCCTTCGAGCACATCGGGAACGCGGAGTCCTTCAAAGCAGTCCGGCCTTGTATACTGGGGATATTCCAGCAGACCGTTGCTGAAGCTTTCCTCGTCGCCGGATTCGTCCTTGCCCATGAAGCCGGACTGCAGTCTGGCCGTGGCTTCGATGACGGCCAGTGCAGCGGCTTCGCCGCCGTTGAGCACGGCTTCGCCCACGCAGACGGGTTCGGCGGGCAGAAGATCGAAAAGCCGGGCGTCGAAGCCTTCGTAGCGGCCGCAGACGAGCGTGAGCTCCTCTTCCTGCGCCAACTCTCTTGCCATCTGCTGGGTGAAGGGGCGTCCTGCCGGAGTGAGCACGATGAGCCTGCCCTTGCGTCCGTTGCAGGGGGCGAGCTCGCGCAGCGTCTTTACCAGTGGATCCAGCATGAGCACCATGCCGGGGCCGCCTCCGTAGGGCCTGTCGTCCACGGAGTGATGCCGGTCCGTGGATTTGTCGCGCGGATTGGCAAAGGAAAATTCCACGATGCCGGATTCACGCGCCTTTTCCATGAGACCGCTGGATAAGGGCGAGTCGAACCACTCGGGAAAAAGGGTGACGAGATTGTAGCGCATGACGGACTATGTCCTGCGGGAGGAGAGTTCTTCCTGATCGGCCACTTCGTCGCCGTCGTCGGGAACGGAGGAGGCACCTTCGCGGTAGAGATCGAGCAGACCTTCCGGAGGTGCTATGGTCACCGTTTCCGCGGAAAGATCGATGTCCAGCACGAATTCGGGGACGGCGGGGAAGAGAATCTCGTAACCGCCCTCATTCTCGGGGGCGCGGATGCTCCACATTTCCTGACCGGCAGGAAAGTCCACGCTTTCGAGTTCGCCGACGAGGGTGCCGTCTTCAAGACGCACGGAAAGGCCGATGAGGTCGCGCAGATAGGGTTCGTCCTCTTCGGCTTCGGGCAGGAAGGAAGCGTCGATGAGCAGTTCCTGACCGCGCAGCTGTTCGGCCGCGGAGCGGTCGTTGCAGCCTTCGATGCTGAGAATGAGCTGATCCTTCCACAGATGCCAGTCGCGGACGCGGATAGGGCGCGGCGCAAAGCGTCCCGCACGCAGCATGAGGGGTTTGTCCAGCAGTTCGGCGGAG
Organism: uncultured Mailhella sp.; assembly: GCA_944323575.1. Lineage (GTDB taxonomy): Bacteria > Desulfobacterota > Desulfovibrionia > Desulfovibrionales > Desulfovibrionaceae > Mailhella. The sequence continues at coordinate 1,576 of CALUTB010000017.1, forward strand.
TCGGCGTAGTAGTCCACCCGGATGTCGCCTTTGACGCCGTGGGGTCTGGCAAGACGCCCCAGAACAACAAGAGAGGAGTCGGGCATTATTCGAGGATTTCCAGAACGACGCGCTTTTTCGTCTTTGCCGAAACGGCTCCGAGAAGCGTACGGATGGCGCGTGCCGTACGTCCCTGCTTGCCGATGATCTTGCCGAGATCGTCTCTGGACACGGACAGCTCCAGAGTCGTGCCCTGTTCGCCCTCTGTTTCGGACACGGAGACCTGATCGGGATTGTCCACCAGGGATTTGGCGATGAATTCCACAAGTTCTTTCTGCTGCATGCATGCTCTCCACGCGCTTGTTCCGGTAAAGGACAGGCACGAAATTTTTTTCAGAGTATCATTCCCTTCCGCCGCCCGTCAATGAAGGGAGGGTAGGCTTCCGGACGGGAAAGCGTCGTCGGGGAAATCTTGCAAAGTATTAAAGAGTGCGGGACGGTGCCGGACTTTTCTGATATGCGTTTTCAAAAGAGCCTCGTATCGTCCGGATTTCTCACCTTTCCAAAGACGGAAGGATGTCCGTCATGGGCAGTCAGGTCGGCTCTTGTGTGCGGTTCTGCCGAAAGACCGGACGACGGGGAAAAGGAGTATCGCCATGAATATGAGAAAAATGCTTCTTTCCGTACTGTGCTGCATGGCGCTTGCCGCTCCGGCTCCGGCCATGGCGGCCATGCTGGTGGAACTGCCGGCTCCGCAGAAGCAGGGAGGACTTTCGGTGCTTGAGGCTCTGGCAGGAAGGCATGTAGAGCGTTCGTTCGACAGTCGTCTCCTGCCTCTCCAGGAAGTCTCGAACATTCTGTGGGCGGCCTGCGGCGTGAACCGTGAGGACGGCAGGCTCACCGTTCCCACGGCCATGAACTACCAGCGCATCGGCGTCTATGCCGTTCTGCCCGACGGCGTGTATCGCTATGACGCCGGACAGAATATTCTGGAACAGGTGCTGCAGGGAGACTATCTGAAACGGTATGCGAACGGAGCGCCCATGGTGCTTCTGCATGCCGCGCAGCAGAGCGATCACTATTCCGCCTTCCATATCGGTTCGATGTATGAGAACGTGGCGCTCTACTGTGCATCCGCCGGTCTTGTCAACGTCATGAAGGCGCAGGAGACGGATCTGCTCGACGGCGTGCTGCCTCTGCCGGACGGCTGGAAGGTGTACATGATACAGCCCGTGGGATATCCTGCCGCGAAAAAGTAGCTTGTTGTCGTCCCCGCGCGGAATGACGCCAAAAAACATTCCCCGTACCTTCGGAAAAGGAGGGCACGGGGAATGCCGTTTATGTGTCTGGGAACCGGTACGGACGGTTACGCCCAGTGCACGAGACCGGAGCTGAGGACGTTGTCCAGGGGATCGATGAAGGGAACGACTCGCACGCCATAGGCATGGAGGCCGTTTTGTCTGGCCTCACAGGAAGCTTCATAGACCAGCTTGCCGTCTTCTTCGCCGGTCAGGGCAAGATTCACGATCTGGGGTTCCTCGATGAAGTTCATGCCGTCGGTCACGCCGAGGACGAACTGTACCAGGAGTTCTTCGCGTTTCATGTTGCCGGGGGTGAGCGTGAGCTTTACGGCGAAGGGCTTGCCGCAGTACACGGTGTCTCCGTCAAGGCCGGACAGCTCAACGGATTGGATGACCACGGTGTTGAAGCGTCCGGGAATGTTCTGCTTCCAGGTGGTGACGGCGCGTGCCTTGGCCTGACGGTCGGCGTCCATGGCCGCGCCGCGGCGGGCGGCGGGGATGTAGATCTGTTCCATGTAGTCGCGGACCATGCGCCGGCAGCCGTACATGGCGGTGAGACTCTGCAGGGAATTCTTGGCCACGGTTATCCAGCCGTGAGGCAGGGAGTCGGAATCGCGCTGGAAGAACAGGGGAAGAACGTCGTTTTCCAGAATCTGGTACAGACTTTCGGCATCGGCATAGTCGTTCTGTTCGGCGGAAAGCGTGGCATAGGTGGCCTTCGGACCGATGGTCCAGCCGTTTTTGCCGTTGTCGCCTTCCACCCACCAGCCGTCGGAGATGCTGAGATTGATGCCGCCGTTGACCGGTACCTTTTCACCGCTGGTGCCGCTGGCTTCATGGGGACGGCGGGGCGTGTTGAGCCATACGTCGCAGCCGCGGGACAGCAGACGGGATACTTCGAGGTTGTAGTTTTCGAGGAAGAAGATTCTGCCGAAGAAGCGCGGATCGCGCGACCAGCGCACTACTTCTTCGATAAGCTCGATGCCTTTGCTGTCTGCGGGATGCGCCTTGCCGGCCATGACGAGTACGGTGGGGCGGGCGGGATCGTTGAGCAGACGGGCCAGACGGTCGGGATCGGCAAAGAGCATGGTGGCGCGCTTGTAGGGCGCAAAGCGGCGGGCAAAGCCGATGATGAGTGCGTTCTGCGTGAGACCGGAAAGCCAGCGGGTACGCTCGTCTCCGGTGATGTCGGCATAGGCGGCGCACAGGGGCAGACGTTCGCGCAGGGCGTTGATGAGCGTATGCTTCTGTGCACGGCGGGCGGCCCAGAACTCATCATCGGGAATAGACTGCACCTTGTTCCATGCGGGGTCTCCAGGATGCATGTCGAGCCAGTCTTGACCGAGGTAGCGGTTCAGCAGCATGCGGAAGGCGGGGCCGACGTAGGAGGCGGTGTGCACGCCGTTGGTCACATGACCGATGGGCAGCTCCGCTTCGGTGAATCCCTTCCAGATGTTGCGCCACATACGACGGGACACCATGCCGTGCATGGCGCTCACGCCGTTGGCCTGCGAGGACATGCGCAGGGCGAACACGGTCATGTCGAAGTTGTTGGGATCGCCGCCGTCCTGCCGTCCGAGGTTCAGGAAGTCGGCCCATTCCATGCCAAGCATTTCGGCATAGGGCTGGAAGTAGCGGTTCATGAGATCTACGGAGAAGCGTTCGTTGCCGGCGTCCACGGGCGTATGCGTGGTGAATACGCAGGAGCTGCGCACGAGGTTTTTTGCTTCTTCCAGAGAGAGGTCGTCGCCTTTCATGTGCTGACGCAGACGTTCCACGATGAGGAATGCGGAGTGCCCTTCGTTCATGTGCCATACGGAAGGCGTTATGCCGAGGGCGGCCAGCATACGCACGCCGCCTATGCCGAGAAGGATTTCCTGACGCATGCGCACGTCGCGGTCGGCTTCATACAGACGGGCGGTGATGCGGCGGTCGTCGTCGTTGTTCTGCGGAACGTTGGTGTCCATGAGATACAGCGGAATGAGACCGACCTGCAGCTTCCATATACGGGCATGGAGCGTGCGCGTACCGAGGGGAAGGGAGATCATGAGCGGTTCGCCCTTGTCGTCGAGCATGGCCTCAAGCGGCAGATTGGCGGGATGGTTCTCAGGGTACTGCGGGTTCTGATGACCGTTTTTGTCCACGGTCTGCTGGAAGTAGCCGTTGAGATAGAACAGGCCCACGCCGACAAGAGGCAGACGTTCGTCGCTGGCGGACTTCAGGTGGTCTCCGGAGAGCACGCCGAGACCGCCGGAGTACAGCTGCAGACTTTCATGCAGACCGTATTCCGTGGAGAAATAAGCCACGGGACGTTCGGGAGAAACGGCCGTCGTACCGTCCTCCATGGTGTCGACGATGACGGATTGGGCCATATAGGCGTCGAATGTTTCGGCGAGCTTGTTCAGCCGGGTTACGAAGGTCATGTCGGAGGCCAGCGCCTGCAGTCGTTCCGGAGGCGTGTTCTCCACCATGATGATGGGATTGTGATCGCTCTTTTCCCAGAGTTCTGGCGACATGCTTTTGAACAGTTCCAGCGCCTCGGGCTGCCAGCACCACCATACGTTGCGGGCGATGTCGTGCAGACGGCTCAGTTTCTCGGGAAGCTCCGACACGGCGTTCAGGGTGCGCAGGAAGGGAATGGTGGAGGGTCGCATGGCGAGTTCCTTGGAGAAATTGGCGGTCTGGGAGTGGTTGGAGGCGTGACGACGGAAATGAGCCTTTTCGTTGGCCATGTCGTAGGCGTTCATGTAGAGACGGAAGAACTCGTTCCAGTCGGCGTGAGCGGCGGCGGCACGCACGGTACGGCGACGCTGGTCGAGTTCCTCGTCCGGGCAGGTGGCGTAGTGCACGATGACGTCGGCAAGGGCATCCACGGTCTTTGCATAATCGTTGTTGCGGCGGGAGATGACGCCGATGCCGGGCTGCGGACCGATCTCGTTTTCCAGCTGGCGGATCCAGAGGCCGAAGCCGGACAGATCGGTGGTGACGGTGGGCACGCTGTAGGCGGCGCTTTCATGGGGAGTATAGCCCCAGGGTTCGTACCAGGAGGGGAACACGCCGAGGTCGCAGCCGGAGAGCACGTCGAAGTAGGGCATGTTGAAGAATCCGTCATGACCGTCGAGCAGGGCGGGAACGAAGACGACCTGCACGTTATCGTCCGCGGCGTTGTTCAGACCGAGACGGCGGCAGGAGGTGAGAATGGGGTCATGAGGGGCGTCGTAGACCTGATGGCTGGTGAGAAAGCCCGCACCGGGCAGAGAAGGATCGGCCGCGACGGAAGGATCGCCGCTTACGGCGTTTTCATCCACGCCGGTATGTCCGCCCATCATGAGCATGAGGGCAAGCACCTTGCTGGAGGTGTTCTTCATGGAGGCGCGGGCCTTGGCCAGTGCGTCGAGGAAGAGATCCACACCCTTGTTGTGGTACTCGTAGCGTCCGGAGATGACCAGTATGCGGGTCTCGGGGGTGATGTCGCGGCGCAGCAGGCGGTTCACGGGTTCGAGCAGCCTGGCGCGGTTTTTCAGCGCGCTTTCGCGGTCGGCGCTGTAGTCGTGGATCACGGAAAGATCGAGTCCGTTGTCGGTGATGACGTCGGGAGTACGGCCGAGAAAGAGGCGGGCCTCTTCGGCGGTGATGCCGCTCACCGTGGTGAACACGTCGGCTTCGCGGGCGCTGACGGTTTCCATGGAGCATTTGGCGGTCACGTTGTAACGGAAGGCTTCCTGAGAGGGAGAGATTTCCGACATGCGGGCGTAGATGTCCACGCCGTTGCCGGCCATGGCACGGCCGAGCACGGTGGCGTGGGTGGTGAATACCGTGCCCATGGAGGGGGCAAGCTGTTTGAGTGCGAGAATGCCCGCGCCGCACATCCATTCATGGAAGTGGGCGATGCCGTGACTCTTGTTGCGGTTGGCCAGCACCTGATGGATGGTGGCGATCACTTCGCCGCAGGTATAGCTGAAGAGCACGGGTTCGATGTAGTCCCAGCCGCCGGACAGAGAATCGACGCCGAAGCGTTCCCAGAGCTGACGGAGAATCTGATTGGAGTCGTGCCGACCGTTGAAGTCGACGAGAATGACGCGCGGACGACCGGGAATTTCCCAGCGGCCGAAACGGCAGCGCAGATCCTTGTCCTTGAGAGGGTAGCGCAGCGCATCCCAGTAAGGCTCGTCCGTCTCGGTGAACTCGGTGTTGTGCTTGGTGTCCGGCCCTATGAGGATGTATTCGCCGTCAAAGGCGCGCATGGCCTGCTGCGCCTTGCTGGCGACGACTTCATAGATGCCGCCGACCTTGTTGCACACTTCCCAGCTGACCTCGAAAAGGTGAGTGCGTGAAGGGTGATTCATGAAAACTCCATAAAAAAAGAATTCTGACGCGAAGGGCCTCGCTTCCCCGGAAGACCGGAAGAGAAGCGGGGCCTTTTGCGTCAGTTTCGTGGCATGGCTACTGGTTGGCCTTCGCAAAAAGGCGGACGCGGAAGTCAGCCAGAATGTTCATGTAGTTCGTGTACGCCTCCAGAGGCGACTTGTAGGGGGAGAAGTACTTGTGAACGTCGCCGTCCGCGGCATGGGGAGTGCCCATGTAGTAGAGATGATCGGACGTCTGCAGTCTTCTCCAGTCTTCGTTGAGCGCCGGATCGTTGACGTATTTCACGAGTCCGAGGCATTCGTACAGGGCGCGGAAGGCGTCCTTCTGCATGTCGTTGCCGAGCCACGCGGACAGTCCGCGATCGGAGTCGGCCCAAGAAATATATCCGGGAACGTTCAGAAAGTCACGGGCAGGATAGCGCTCCGCTGCTTCGGACACGGTAAGAAAGTCGAGATCGGGATCACTCAGCACCTGATCCGGCAGGGCGCGCATGAATTCGAAGATGCCGGTATCCGCCCGTTGATGCTCGCCGAAGGTTTCGTAGTCCATGAAGAGATTGATCACGTCGCCGTTGCCCTTGACGCGTTTCAGCCACTCAGCGAACGTTTCGGCCATGAGCGGATAGGCGGGCCATTCCCGGTCGGAGAAGCGGAAGGCGATGTCGTCGGAGAGGGAATAACTCCGGAGCATGAGCTTCATATCCGGACAGCCCTCGGGGTGGTAGATGAAGTGGGGGCTGCGCCAGCCGAGCACGCTGTCCGCGCCTTCGGCCAGGATGACGGAATAGCCCATGTCCCGTGCAATGTGTGCCACGTCGTTGCTGTACACAAGCTCGGTATTGCGGAACGCACGCGGACTTTGACCGAAGAGTTCCCCCATTCTTTCATGGTGACGGGTCACCTGACTGCGGAATTCGTCTTCGGAGAAAAGGCAGGCGAGACTGTGGTTGTCGGTCTCGTCGAGAAATTCCACGCAGCCTGTGCGGGCGAGATCACGGAAGCTGTTCAAGACTTCCGGCGTATGTTTCATGAACTGATCGATGACGATGCCGGTAAGGGAGAAGGAAACGCGGAATCGGCCCTGATGGCGCTCGATGAGTTCCAGCAGCAGGGCATTCATGGGCAGGTAGCATTTTTCCGCCACCTTGCGCATCACGTCTCGGTTGTGCAGATCGTCCTCATAGTCGTTTCTTGCGCCGAGATCGAAGAAGCTGTAGGGCCGGAGACGGTAAGGCTGATGAACTTCAAAGTAAAAGCATACGGAAGGCATGGCTCAACTCCGTGCATTGGGGCAGACATGGGCGTAGGCGTCGATAATGCCGTCGGCGGCACGTTCCCAGGTAAGGGCCTGCAGAGCTTCCTGGCAGCGTTTGAGACTTTCGGCGGCCATCTCGGGGTAGTTCAGCACGTCAAGGATTCTGTCGGCCATCCGACGGACGTCCCAGAAGTCCACGGTGAGCGCTCCGGGAAGCACCTCGGCGCAGCCTGACTGCTTGGACAGCAGAATCGGCGCGCCGCATTGCAGGGCTTCCAGCGGGGCGATGCCGAACGGCTCGGACACGCTTGGCATGACGTACAGGGACGCAAGAGAGTACATATGCTGCACATCCTTGCCGCGCATGAATCCCGGGAAATGGAAGCGGCTTCCCATGCGCAGTTCCGCGACGCGGCGGATCATGCGCGGGAGCAGATCGCCGTTGCCCGCCATGATGAAGCGCACGTCCGGCATTTCGTTGAGCACAAGACGGGCGGCCTCCACGAAGTATTCCGGTCCCTTCTGGAAGGTGACGCGTCCCATGAACAGCACGCGTTTTTCATTGCGCACAAGTTCGGGAACGTCGAAGGCAGGAATCTTTTCGTGCAGAAACGCGCCGTTGTACACCACGGAGATCTTTTCCTGCGGCACTCCGTAGCGTTCCACGGCCACCTGCTTGGTGCGCTCGCTCACCGCGATGACGTGATCTGCGGCGTGCAGACCGTCGCGTTCGATGTTGTAGATCTTGTCATAGCCGTGATCGCCGCAGCGGTCAAATTCCGTGGCGTGCAGATGAGCGACGAAGGGCAGTCCGCTCAGACGACTGGCCGTCATGGCTGCGGGATAGGTCATCCAGTCGTGGGCGTGGATGACGTCGGCTTTCCTTTTCATGTGTTCTTCCAGCACCACGGCGGAAGCGGCCGTGGTGAAGCGGTACACCTCGTCCATGAGATCGTCGTGGTAACCGCCGCGGAAGTGGCTGATTTCCTCCACATATTGCCCGTTCTCGTCGAAGACGTCGGGATCGATGCCGAGCTGACCGAAGTCATAACTGCCGTAGGGGTTGAGATTCGCGTTCACGGGACGCATGAACAGATGGGAAAACTCATCGGACTGCTGCTGACGCCGCACTTTTTCCACGGCCATTTTCAACGCGCGCGAAATGGGTACGCCGGAGGCTGAGCGCAGGAATGTGCCTGAAAGGGATTTGTCGGCCTTCATGCTCGGGAGAATGAAGGCAATGTCCACTCCCTTTTCCGTGAGACCCTGCGTTATGCCGTAGCAGGCCGTACCCAGTCCGCCGCTGATATGTGGCGGAAATTCCCATCCAAGCATCAGAACGCGCATATAATATCCCCCGTGTTCTCGGGTAAGGAAAAACTGTTCTAACAGAGTTCAGAGCCGTGTTTCCGGACGTCGTCCTGCCAGCGTTTCCATTCTCCCGGGTTGTATTGTCTGACAAGCAGCAGCAGTCGGAGACCTTCCGCCGTGCTCCAGGCCTGCGCTATGCATCCCCCCGGTGCATGGGGCTGCTGCCCGTCGAAAATTTCGGAAATGCTTCCAAGGCCCGCATCGAGCAGATGCGAGGTGAAAAGCGGCGTAAGCGTGTCGAGTGCCTCCCGTACGGCTTTGTCGGAACGGGCCGTCTTCAGCACGGACTCCACGTAGGCGCCGGCCGGCCAGGGCCAGACGGTGCCCTGATGATACGCCATGTCCCTTTCCTGCTGCGTTCCCCGGCAGACGGGACGATACGCCGCATCCGAGGGAGCAAGCGTACGCAGGCCGAAGGGCGTGAGAAGATGATCGCGCACGCAGCGCACCACGGCGGCCTGCGTCTTCTGCGGAAGCGGAGAGTTCGGCACGGCCACGGCAAAGATCTGGTTCGGACGTATCTGTCGTCCCGGTCCCTTGTCGGGATGCCAGGTGTCGTACAGGCCGCCGCCCATGATGGCGGCATCTTCCTCCGTGGGACGGAACACTCGGTTGAAGGCCTTTTTCAGGCGGGGCAGCAGGGAGGTTTCCGCAGGCGGCGTTTCTCCGAACGTTTCAGCCAGCTGCGCGGCAAAGCAGAGCGCATCGTACCACAGAGCGTTCAGCTCCACGGCGCAGCCGTCGCGCGGCGTGACAGGCACGCCGTCTATGGATGCGTCCATCCAGGTAAGCTGCGTTTTTTCGCTGCCGGCATGGAGCAGTCCTTCTCCGTCGGCATGCACCAGCAGCCTTCCCTCCTCGTCGGGCATGGTGCCGGCGGCAAAATTCCGGATGATGTCCTTGATGACAGGCCAGCAGTTTTTTTGGATAAAGGGCATTTCTTTGGGGCATGCGAGAGCAAGACGATGCACGGCCAGCATGTACCACAACGAGGCGTCGGCGGAATTGAAGGCCGCCTCCGCATTGCCGGTGCCGATGAGATTGGGCACGAGTCCATTCTTCACCGTACCCTTGATCTGACGCAATACGGCCTTGCCTTCCTTCACGCGACCGGACAGGAAGGTGAGTCCGGGCAGGGCGATGAAGGTGTCGCGTCCCCAGGGGCCGAACCAGTGATAGCCTGCAGGAATGACGGCTTCCTTTCCTGTGGTGATGAGGAAACGATCACATTCGCGCCGCAGATGTTCAAGAATTTCTTCCTTGTATAAGCGTTTCGGCGTGCCTGCGGCATGGCGTTCCCACAGCGTTTCCGGAGCTTCGTGCAGGGGTTCGGTCCCTGCGCAGACTCAGAACCGCCAGTCGTCGCTCAGGCGTCTGCTGAAGCCGCCCAGCATGAGCAGATCTTCCTCGAAATCATAGCCGCGTTCCTTTTCCACAGGGTAGAGAATGTGGAAATACCAGTCGGGAGCAGCCACGAAACTTGAACGCTGCAATCCGGGATGGGAGATCTGCATGAAAAGAGGGGGAGTGTCTTTTCCGGGCTGGAAGGAGAATCCCGGATAGCTGCCGCTTTCAATGCCGAGCGAGTGCACGAAGACCGTCCGTTCCGGCACGGCCGCAGGCAGGTGATTGATGTTGCGGCCGTTGAGAAGGGGACGCAGAACAAGACGGACGGTCTCAAGCGCCCGTGCGGCGGGCGTATCGGAGAGGGCGTAGCGGATGAGGAGTCTTCCGCTTTCTCTGTCGAGCATGAGGGAGCGCAGCAGTGTGATGTCTTCCTCCCCTTCGGCGTTCAGACGGAAGGAGAAGGTGACTCCGTCGTGTCCACAGGAAACTTCCCTGAGAAAACGCCAGCCTTCCGGGTAGACGACGCCGGGATGCATGCGGCTGGAAAGAGGTATGGTACGCCCGTCGATCTCGATGGAATCCTCGATCGTGGACAGAAGCATGTACTTTCCCGAAGGTGTCTGAACGGCAAGCATGCCGTGGTATCGGCGGGTATTGCATCCCGATACGGTGCCGGAAGAGTAGTCGCCCCGACTGCTGGTAAGAAGCCATTCCTGATGCATGCCGCCGGAGGGATAAGATGCGTCTGGACGAATATGATATTCCATGGGAAGCTCTGAAACTCCTGAATACCTGTCGTGACAGGAAAGATGTGTCATGCGTGTGAACAGCATGGCGTTGCGCCGTAATGACGGAACAATCATGCCGACTGGTGAAAAAGGGAGCGTACTCTCTTTTTGAGGACGGGGAAAGCCCCTTTGACGTGAGAATGATATCCCGTTTATGCAGGCATGGCAATGTTGGAGAGGGTATGCTATCTGCATGGTCATGCAGGGAGGAGCGCCATGAATATGCTTGTGGCCGATATCGGCGGAACTCAGAGTCGTTTTTTCAGGTTTTCTTGTGAAGCCGGAGAGATATCGATAAAAGAAGGACGGACGATTTCCTCGGCACATAGATCTTTTGCAGAGATGCTCGGGGAAATTCTTACAACATGGCCTGAGACGACAAAAAAAATTAAAGATGTTTCTCTGCTTGTTTTTGCCGCGGCAGGTCCGGTGCGGGAAGGGCGCGTTTTCATGACCAATGCGCGTTTTTCCGTGGATCCGGCGGTGGCAGGGCGTTTCTTTCCACGAGCGTACTGCCTTGTCATGAACGATTTCGAAGCGCAGGCCTGGGCCTGCCTGACGGAGTCCATGAGAACGGCTTCCCTGATTCTGCCGGGACGCATGGCCGGGGCCGGCGTGCCGTCGGGAGACTTCCCGTCCCTGTCCGGTCTTGACCGGAAGGCGTCGCCGGTGGCAGTGACGGGGGCGGGTACGGGGCTTGGGGCAGCATGGCTGATGCCGGGACGAGCAATGGACGATGCTCCATTCGTACTTTCCTCCGAGGCCGGGCACATGGTCTTTCCTTTTGAAAATGCCGCGCCGGAACGCGATGTGGCCGCTTTTCTGTCGGATCGTCACGGCGGCGTGCAGGTGACGGCGGAGCATGTTCTTTCCGGGCCGGGATTGTCGCTTCTTCACGAGTATCTTTCCGGTCGGGCTGAAGATCCTGCTGTTTTCACGAGAGAGCCGGGTTTTGCCGCATCTTCGTGCTGCCGTCTTTTTGCGCGTTTCTACGGCCGCTTCTGCCGCATGATCGCTCTGGCTCTTCTGCCGCAGGCCGTGGTGCTGAGCGGCGGCGTCGCCGGAAGGACGCCCGTTCTGGTACGACATCCCGAGTTTTCCCGTGAATTTTTCCGCGCATCGGGAGAACAGAAGAGGTTTCTGGAAAGCCTTCCAGTATGGTTGAACGTCCATCCTCAGGCGGGACTCTGGGGAGCGGCGCGCGCGGGAGCGGCATGGATGCAGGGGCGCGGTCGCCCGTAACGTCGATGTTCCGTCGGAAAACCATGCTCTCCGTCGGATGAAAAGGAGAACGAACCATGTTTGACGAAAAGAATGCGGCGGTATTGAAGCTCGCCGGGGCGCTGCTGCGCCGCAACATGACCTGCGCCACGGCGGAATCCTGCACCGGAGGTCTTGTCGGCGCCGTGCTCACGGCGGTTCCCGGCTCATCCGACTGGTATGTCGGCGGGGTGATCTCCTATGCCAATGCCGTGAAGAAACATCTTCTCGGCGTTCGTCAAGAGGATCTCGATCGCGAGGGTGCGGTCAGCGAACCGGTAGTGCGGAGCATGGCGCTCGGCGTTTGTGAGGCTGCCGGAGCGCAGGCGGCCATGTCCGTCAGCGGAGTGGCCGGTCCCGGAGGCGGTTCGGCGGAAAAGCCCGTGGGCACGGTATGGATAGGCTGGGCCGTGTGCGGTCGGAGTCGGGCACGCGTCTTCCACTTCGCGGGCGACAGGGACGAGGTGCGTGTGCAGGCCGCAGAGGCCGCCATAGAGGGACTTCTGAACTGGCTTGAGGAGCCGGGAGAACCGGAGAGCTAGACGGCGCCGGAGTCTTTTCCGTGATTGCGGCCGAAGGTGTCCGCATCGCTGGTTTCGACGCATTGTTCGCTCGGACAGCGTCCGTTCCGGCACTCCTCCATGAAGATCTGCCAGACCGTGACGAAGAGTACGGCCAGCATGGGGCCGGAGACGAAACCGTCCATGCCGAACATGATGAATCCGCCCAGAGTGGAGAGCAGTACGAGAAAGTCGGGGAGCTTGGTATCCCGTCCGACGAGCACGGGTCGGAGAATGTTGTCCGCAAGACCGATCACGCATGCGCCGTAGGCGATGAGCAGCGCGCCCTGCCAGTACTGGCCGGTGATGAGGAGAAAAAGCGCCGTGGGCAGCCATACCAGCGCCGAACCCACGACGGGAATGAGCGAGAGCACCGTCATGACCACGCCCCAGAATACGGCGGCACGGATATCGAGAAACCAGAAGATCATGCCTCCAAGCGCACCCTGTGCCATGGCGACGAGGAGACTGCCCTTGACGGTGGCGCGCATGACGCCCGCAAACTTGCGGAACAGGCGCTCTTCTCTGTGATCGCCGAAGGGCAGAGCGCGGATCATGAGCGTACGGATACGTCCTCCGTCCCGGACGAGGAAGAAAGAGATGTAGAGCACGAGCGCAAGATTGGTCACGAGATGGGCCGCACTGCCGCCGATGGCCACGGTGTTCTTGGCAAGAAGGCTGCCCACGGAAAGGGCCGTCTTGCTGAGCGATGCCTTGATCTGATCCGTGGTATAGCCGTATTCTGCGAGCCAGTCCTGTATTTCGGGAAAATGTTCGCGGACTCTGTCCACGGCCTCGATGAGCGAGGTGCTGCCGGCGGCAAGCCTCTCATAGAGGGAAAGACCTTCGGAGATGCAGGAGTACAGCAGCCAGGAGAGCGGAAGAATGATGATGACGAGGCTGAGCAGAACCGTAAGCAGCGAGGCCAGATTGGGATGCAGACCGTATCTGTCGCGCAGTCGGACGTTGACGGGCGAAAACAGCACGGCGATGACCACCGACCAGAACAGCACGTCGAAGAAAGGCTGAAGCAAAATCCCAAAGAGCACGGAGGCCGCGGCGAGAAGGAGAAGAAAGGCCCGTGCCTCGAATCGCTGCATATTGTCGTACATGAAACCGTTTCCTCCGTGCCGTCAGTTCTTTTCCAGTCGTTCTTCCAGATCGCGCTCCATGTCCACGCGGAACGAACCTTCGCTTCTGTCGATGCGGACCATGCCGGCGGCGGCGTTCTTCATGGGATGAATGAACTTCGCCAGAGAGTACTGGATGAGGGCGCTGTCCTGATCCTTCTGCCAGCTTTTCAGCGCGGCGAGTATGCCGGCTTCCTGCAGCGTACGCCCGGGCACATGCTGACCGGCGTGGTCGCGCCGGATGATGACATGGGCGCTTGGACCGTCAGCGGTGTGCAGCCAGTAGTCGTGGGGGGCGGCAAGCTTGAGGGCAAGACCGTTGCCGCGGCTGTCGCGTCCGCGCAGAAGAAGAAAGCCGTCGCTGCTGCGGAAGGCCTGCACCTGCTTCGGCAGACCGGTGGGAACGGAGGCGCGCCCGGATTGTCTGTTTTCTTTGCCCGGAGCGGGAGCGCCCGTGCCGGTTACGGAGGCCAGCATGCGCAGCATGGAAGCTTCCGCCTCTTTCTTCTGTTCCTGCACCTGCGCCCGCCTCACGGCCAGATACTCCAGTCCGCGTCTGCCGCGCGCGGCCTGATGGAACATTTCGGCCATGTTTTCCCGCACGGTGCGCTTTCTGTCGAGTCTGAGCGTGACCGGGCCGTCCGCTGCGTCGAGCATGACGGTGTCGAGCTTGTCCGTCTGCCGGAACCGGTAGAGCTGGCTTTGCAGCAGCAGGGCATCCTTCTGACGGTCGCGCATGGCGGACAGACGTTTTTCTTCTCCGTCCAGCTTGTCCAGAAGCCTGCCGAGACGAGCGGCCTCGGCGGAAAAGGGGCGGGCTGCGTTCTGTCGTGCCTGTTCGGCGATGCGTTCGTAGACCAGCATTTCTCCGGCCTTGGTCATGGCGGCAAGTGGATCCTCCATGACGGTTTCGGTCCATGTTCCGGGCATGGCGTCAAGCTGTGTCTGCGGAAGGGGCCATGCCGAGACTTCGCATCGTCCGGCATCGCTTTCATAGAGGAAAACGTCGCCTCCGCCGGCCTGCAGGTCCATGAGGAGCGCGCCGGCGTCGAGGGGGTCGAGAAAGGCGAGACTGCGTCGAAGGGCGGGCGTGAGTACGCCGAAAGTTCTCCAGCTTTCCGGAGGTAGGGCGGTCAGATCGGCGTTCGGCCAGACAGGCTCGTCCGGGACCGCGGGCGGATCGAAGGAAAGCGAAGGACCGTCGCGCAGATCGAGACGAAGCCACAGCGTCGCATTGCCGGAAAAACCGAGCCAGAGCCGGCGTTCGAGCCAGTCGCAGACGGCGCGCGTGACCCGTCTGTCCGACAGATGCTTGCGCAGACGCATGATGAAGGCAGGCGGCTGCGCGTTTACCGGAACGCGATGGTCTGCGGTAAAAAGAAGCGGCGTCCTGCGGTCTGCCCGCAGTACAAGATAGCGTTTTCCGCCGCGTTCACTCCCGCCGTACAGGGTGAAGACCGTGACGTCGGGGCCAGGCGCATGGATCTTCTCCATTCTTGCGCCCATGAGGCGGGGAAGAAGCGCATCGCAGAAGCGGCGGAAAAGATGGGCGTCCATGGCGGAAAACGGGATCAGCTGCCCTGTATCTTCTCGCCTTCTTCCTGACGCGCCTTGCAGGAAACACAGAGCGTGGTTACGGGACGTGCCTTGAGTCGGGCAAGACTGATTTCTTCGCCGCACTCCTCACAGATACCGTATTCACCTTCATCCATGCGCTTGAGTGCGTCCTGAATTTTGGTAATGAGCTTGCGTTCGCGGTCGCGGATACGCAGGGTGAAGGAACGATCCGATTCGGCGGTGGCGCGATCGGAAGGATCGGCGTAGGATGAATGGTTGTCCGTCATTTCTTCCAGAGTGGAGTCGCCGTTGCGCTGAGCCTCGACGAGCATCTGATTAAGAAGATTGCGGAAGTATTCCAGATCTTCAGGGGTCAAGGTTCCTCCTGGCAGGCTGAGCCGTGCCGATTTAATTTCCGTTGTGTAAACTATAAATTTTCCGTTGTAAAGCAGGAGAATGCGCCTCTCCGTTCATTTTCATGGCATGAAGCAACGTGCTGAAATCAGACACACTTTGTGATGCCAACCCTTCGGTCTGGAAGCACAGGAACGGGATGCCCGCGCCTTCTGCGGCGCCCTTGTCGGAGGCGCTGTCGCCGATGAAAAGAACCTGTTCCGGAAGACTGTGCCACTGCCGGAGGATGAGCAGGGCGCCTTCGGGATCAGGTTTCGGACGGGCAACGTCGCTTGCGAGTACGATGGGATCGAAGTAGCCGTGGAGGCGGCAGTTGTCCAGCAGCAGACTCATGCCGTCGGTGCGGTTGGTGTTCATGGCAAGGGTCAGACCTGCGCTGCGGCAGAAGTCGAGCACGTCGTGCAGGCCGGGGTAGCAACTTATATGCGGCATGATGTCGCGCTCATAGGAAATGCGGTTTGCGGCATCGCGCAGAAGAGGCTGAAGCGGACGGGGAAAAATGGCGTCCATGGCTTGATGAACCGTGGCGGCCTGTACGAAGTCTTCCTGTTCGCGGGTGAGCTTCGGCAGACCGATGTATTCGCGCAGATAGTTGTAGTAGGCGATGTTCGCTTCGCGCGAGTCGATCACCACGCCGTCGCAGTCGAAGATGATGCCGGAAGGCAGTCCGTGGAAGGTGTCGGAAAGCCAGTCGGAGAGCGCTGATGCGGAAAGGTGGGGCATGTTCGTCAGTCTCCGGACACGGGAAGGCAGAGGGTGAGCGTGCGTTGCCACTGATCGGAGGAAAGACCGTGTCCGAGTCTTTCCTGCGCGGTTCGTCCGCAGAGAGCGGCCAGACCGGAAACAGACATCCGTACGGCCCGGAATCCGGAGGGAAGCTCTGGAAGATCGATCGGTTCAGGATGCAGTTCGTCCAAGGAAGCTTTCATAGAGGCATCCGAAACGACAAGGACGACGGATTCAGGCATGTCGGGCACAAAGGCCAGAACCGCGGCCAGCGTTTTTTTCCAGTCCGGCAGATCTCGTTCGGACGGAGCGGTGCTTCCCCGGCTCTGCCGGGTCGTACCGGAGATCAGTCCCGCGAGCTGCTGTCGTGAGGCACTGATCTTCCGCTCCAGTTCCGCCATGTCCAGCGCCTGTTTTTCCTGAAGCCATACGAGCAGCAGGATCTGCTGGGCATTTTGACGCAGAGGCCGGGGTGGTTCTTCGACCGGCAGACCGGCCATGACGCGCAGGGCGCGCCGCTCCGAGTCCGACAGGTCGGCGGGCGCCGCTTCGGCGCCCAGGGCGAGTACGGGACTTCCGCTGGCTCCGTCCCGGCAGGCGCGCTCATAGTCTGTCAGACAGGCGGCCGCCATGGCCGGCGACAGAGGCATGTCCGGCGACCATGCCGAATCGGGCTTTCCGGGCAGACCGGGCCAGAAGGTGCGGCAGCCCGGCAGTGACGGCAGAAATTCGGCATGAAGCCGTGGAAGGGCAAGAAAAAGAGACGTATTCATGATATTGGCTCCTGTTCTTATATTATAAAGCCGGACGAGCGTTCAGGCAATCGGGAAAAGAGCCGTTCGCCACTCGTATCTGCGTCAGGAACGGAAGCGGATGCTTGACCTTTCCCCGCTCCCTCCCGTATAGGAAATGAACGAACTTGGAGAGAAAGACCCCGGAGGTTTGCCATGTTTGGTATAGGTATGCAGGAACTTCTCATCATTCTTGTGCTTGTGCTCGTGATATTCGGCGCCAAGCGTCTGCCGGAGATCGGCGGCGGCCTCGGCCGTGCCATCCGTAATTTCCGTCAGGCCGCTTCCGAGCCTGATGAAATAGACATCACGCCCAAGGACAAGGCAAAGACCACCGACGAAGACAAGAAGGCGTAAGCCTCCGACGGGAATGTCATGACGGTCGAACAGATTTCTGTCTTTGTGGAAAACAGGTCCGGTCAGCTTGGCGATGTGACCCGCGTTCTTGCGGAAGCGGACGTCAACATCCGGGCGCTTTCCCTTTCTGATACGACGGACTTCGGCGTGCTGCGCCTCATGGCCGACGATACGCAGAAGGCTCGGAACGCGCTTTCGCGGGCCGGATTCACGGTCGGGACGACTCCGGTGGTCGCCGTGGACGTGGCCGATACTCCGGGAGGACTCTGCCGTGTGCTGGGCGTGCTTTCCGAGCACGGCATCAACGTGGAGTATCTGTATGCTTATACGCAGAGGGAATCCACCAGGGCCACGATGATTTTCCGTTTCGACCGTACCGACGAGGCCGTGAAGGTTCTGACAGCCCGGAAGTTCCGGGTGCTCGGACCGGACGAAATCGGCGGATGAGCATTCTTGTCCGGCGTACGTTTTTTACATCGCGTTCTCTGGTTATCACGCTCCGTTTCTCCGGAAGCGGGGCTTTTTGATGCTCTTTCACCTTGTTCCGGAA
This sequence comes from uncultured Mailhella sp., assembly GCA_944323575.1. Lineage (GTDB taxonomy): Bacteria > Desulfobacterota > Desulfovibrionia > Desulfovibrionales > Desulfovibrionaceae > Mailhella. The sequence goes on from CALUTB010000017.1 coordinate 19,329, forward strand.
GGGGTACGGGCAGGTTCAGGACCCCTGAGAACCGGAAAGCGACTGCCCGGGGGAGGATTGTCTTTCCGCCAGCCTTGCTCGTGCCTTGCGGGCCTTTTTGCTGTTGCCTGCGGCAAAGGCTTCCCTTTTCTTTCTGCGAGCTTCTTCTTCCGCGGCCAGTCTTGCGGCCCGTTCCGCCTTTTGGGCGGCAATGCGTTCTTCCGCAGCTTTCTGCTGCATGAGGGCTTCCTTCATGCTCAGAATGCACCCGCACCATTTCTGACGGTAGATGCCGAGCTTTTTCGACATGGCTATGCCGTCCCACCACCACGGCCGGAAATCCCGGTACAGAAAGAAGGTTCCTGCAGCCGCGGCCGCGCGCTCCGCTTCCTCCACGATGGTCTCGTGATGCTGATAGCGGGAGTAGAGCAGACTTGTGGTGAAGGCCTGAAGACCCTTTTCCGCAGCAAGTTTCGCGGCGTGCCTCATGCGCGGGCGGTAACAGAGTCTGCAGCGCGCGCCTTCTGTCGTTGTACCTTCAAGACGGCGAACCCACAGACCAGGATTTTCCGGGTCGCCTTCTTCCAGAAGCGGCACGTTGAGCTTTGCGGCTGCTTCGCGCATGGCGTCCCGTCTTTTTTTCCATTCATCTGCGGGGTGTATGTTGGGATTGAAGAAATAGGCGACGGGCTCCCATCCTTCGTCGCGCAGATGGACGATGGGCATGAGAGAACAGGGACCGCAGCAGACATGGAGAAGGATTCCGGGCATGGAGAGAACCTCTCGGCAGAGACGGGTTCGAAGTTTCGGGAGAAGAAGCCGGAATGCGACGTATCGCATGCGCCGGCAAATGTCCAGAGAGCGGCGTATCCGCGGGTTGGTTTCCTGTGTTGGAGCAGGGGATGAGAAAGAAAAAGGCGGTCCGACGGGCCGCCTTTTTCTTTAATGAAAGGGAATGATCAGCTGTTGTATTCCTTGGAAAGCTTGAACAGAACGGGGCTGAGCAGAAGCAGACCTATGAGGTTGGGCACGGCCATGAGGGCGTTGAGAACGTCGGCGATGTCCCAGACGAGATCAAGGGAAAGCAGCGCGCCAACGGGCACCACGCAGACAAAGATGATGCGGAAGGGCTTGAGAGCCTTGTCGCCGAGCAGATAGATCCAGCAGCGTTCGGAGTACACGCACCAGCCGAGTATGGTGGAGAAGGCGAACATGGCGAGGCAGACCGACACCATGGCCGAACCTATGCCGGGAAGCGCGGCCTCGAAGGCTGCGGCGGTGAGGGGTGCACCGGATACGGCGCCGTCCACGGACCAGAGGCCGGAGCAGAGAATGGTAAGCCCCGTCATGGTGCAGATGATGATGGTGTCGATGAAGGGACCGAGCATGCCCACATAGCCCATGGCCACATGGTCGTCCGTGGTGGCGGTGGCGTGTGCCATGGCTGCAGATCCGAGACCGGCCTCATTGGAGAAAATGCCCCGGGCCACGCCCATCTGCAGCGCCATCATGACCGTGGATCCGGCAAAGCCGCCGGCCGCCGCGCTGCCGGTAAAGGCATCGTGGAAGATGGTGGCGAACACACCGGGGACCCTGTCGATGTTGACGGCGATGACGACGAGGGAGCAGACGATATAGAGAATGGACATGAAGGGGACGAGCTTGCCGGACACCGAGCCGATGCGCGACACTCCTCCGAGAACGACCACGGCGATCAGCATGAACATCACGATCGCGGAAACGCCGGTCGGCACGCCGAAGGAGGCGTGCAGGGCGTCGGCAATGGAATGGGACTGAGTCATGTTGCCGATGCCGAAGCCGCAGATGCCGCCGAAAAGAGCGAATAGCGTGCCGAGCCATGCCCATTTCTTGCCCAGGCCGTTCTTGATGTAGTACATGGGACCGCCTACCACGTGACCTGCGGGCGTGACTTCACGGTACTTCTGGGCAAGGACGGTTTCCGCGTACTTGGTGGCCATGCCCACCATGGCGGTACACCACATCCAGAACAGGGCGCCCGGACCGCCGGTGAAGATGGCGGTTGCCACGCCTGCGATGTTTCCTACGCCCACGGTCGCGGCCAGAGCCGTCATCAGAGCCTGGAAGGGGGAAAGTTCTCCGTGTACGCCTTCATTCTTGGTACGCCCCTTCCAGGTCAGGCGGAAACCGGCCCCGAGACGCGTCCAGGGAAGAAATTTCAGCCCGAAGGTGAGATACAGGCCCGTTCCAAGAATGAGAGCCATCATGACCGGACCCCAGACGTATCCGTCCAGCACTTTGATGAAGTGGGAGAATTCTTCCATATCGCAGACTCCTCGCCCCGTTCAGGGGATTAGGGTATGCTTTCGCGGGACGTTTTTCCGTCGCTGGCGTCATATTTGTCTCCGGATCTGTCATCCGGAAGAGCGATGCTGTCGAACGTCCGGAGACCGTGAGAAAAGCACACCTTGCTCTAATTAACATTTTTGTTGATAACATCGAAAAATCATAAATGGCAAGAAAAAATCCAATAAGGAAATAATGTGTGAATGGCTGCGCAAGTAATGAAAACGGGATGAATGAGAGGGTGCGAAAAAAACAAAAGGAATGTTTAGAAAAAGAACAAAAATGTAAAACATTGTCTTGCCCGACGGAGTGTCCGCGCTGTCATGTTTTCGGGTGATCACCTCCTCCCCCTTTACAGTCAGGTCTGAAAAGGCGTAGGACTGGGAATATCATGGAAGCCGGAGTCTCTGAGCATGCTTGTTTTCTTCTATATCAATATCGTCTGGTTTCTGGCGGGCATCATCAACGGAGTGACGTCCTTCGGCGGAAATCTGTTCGCCGTGCCCCTGATGACGTTGGTCATGGAGGCCAGGGAAGCCATCATTTTCGGCTGCATCACGGGAACGGCCATTACCATGAGCATCGCCGTGTTCCATCATCGGGATCTTCCGAAGCCGGAGTTTCTGCTGGCCTGTCTCGGCCATGCGGCAGGCATTCCCGTCGGCATGATCATTCTGGAGATGGCGCCTGCGAAGCTGATCTTTTTCGCTGCGTCGGCCATACTTCTGCTTTTTCTTGTCTGGCAGGGCGTGTCCGGACATATGCGCAAGGCGTTTCGTGCCCCGCTCTGGGCCGTTGTTCCGGTAGGCGTGATTTCCGGGATTCTGTTCGGCTCCACCAGCATGGGCGGTCCCATTCTTGCCATGTATGCCGTGCTCCGGGGATGGAACAAGGAGATCACGATTTCCATGTTGAGCACCATGGCGGCGGTGTCCATGCTGTTTCTTACGATACTGCAGTGGAGTAACGGTCTTTATACGCCGCAGATGCTGCATGATGCCGCATGGGCCGTTCCCTGCGCCATACTCGGCGTTCTGGTCAGCATTCCCATCATACGAAGGATCAATCCGGACATCTTCCGCAAGCTTGTTCTGCTCATGCTGGCGTTTTCCTCCGCCATGCTTTTCGCGCGCGGCTGGCAGGCATAGAGTCTCCCCGTAACGCCTGCTGTCTCAGAACGCCCGACCTTTTCCGGTGGAAAGAGACAGGCATATGTCTGTCCTGCGTCGGAATGCTTTCGGTCGTAGCCGTCAGTCCTTTTCTGTTTCGTCTGGCAACGATTTCTGTGCGCGTCTGTGCAGTCGGGCATCAAAAAAGGGCTGCGCCCTGCGGCGCGGCCCTCGATGGAAGCGGTATGCGCTTTCTTTAGAAAATGCCGTGGACCTGACCGGTTTCGGTATCCACGTCCACGCGGCGGAACGCGGGATTGGAACCTGTGCCGGGCATGAGGGATATCTTGCCGGAGACGGGAACCACGAGACCTGCGCCGCCGTAGAGCAGCACGTCGCGGATCTTCAGACGCCAGCCGGAAGGCTCACCCTTGAGATCAGGATTGTCGGAGAGGGAGTACTGCGTCTTTACCATGCACACGCCGAGTTCGGCAGCATCGGGACGTGCCTGCATTTCAGCGAGGCGGCTTTCGGCTTCGGCAGTGTAGTCCACGCCGTCGGCTCCGTAGACTTCGCGGGCGATGTGGTCGATGCGTTCCTTGAAGGGGAGGTTCCAGTCATAGAGGGGACGGAACTCGGTCTTTTCGCTGCACGCATCCATGACGGCATCGGCGAGTTCCAGCGCGCCTTCACCGCCGTGTTCCCAGTGCGTGGAAACGGCCACACGGGCACCTTCTGCTTCGCAGATTGCACGGATGCGGGCGATTTCCGCAGGCGTGTCGGTGACGAAGGCATTGATGCATACCACGGGAGAGGTTCCGGACTTTTTGATGGTGCGGATATGATGCAGCAGATTGCAGCAGCCGGCTTCCACAAAGCCCACGTTTTCCTGACGGTATTCCTCAGGCAGGGCGCGGCCGGGACGGGGGGCGGGCGCGCCGCCGTGACTCTTGAGGGCGCGAACCGTGGCCACGAGCACGGCAGCGTCGGGGGCGAGGCCGCTGTAGTGGCACTTGAGGTTCCAGAATTTTTCAAAGCCGATATCCGCGCCGAAGCCGGATTCCGTGACGTGGTAATCGGAAAGCTTGAGTCCGAGCCGATCCGCAATGACGGAGCTTTGACCGAGGGCGATGTTGGCGAACGGACCGGCATGCACGAACACGGGCTGCCCTTCGATGGTCTGGATGAGATTGGGCTTGATGGCGTCGATCATCCATGCGGCCATGGCGCCCGCCACCTGCAGATCCTCGGTGGTCACGGGGTTGCCGGAGCGGTCGTAGGCGACGATGATGCGGCCGAGTCTTTCGCGCATGTCCTTGAGATCGCGGGCCACGGAGAGGATGGCCATGACCTCGGAGGAGACGGAAATATCGAAATGCGAGGCCATCATGAATCCGTCGGACTTGCCGCCCATGCCGATGACCACGTTGCGCAGTGCCTGACAGCAGAAGTCGATGACCCAGTTCATGCGCACGTTGGTGGGATCGATGTTCAGACGGCCCTGTCCGGAGAGCCGGAGCAGTTTTTCATCGTCATAGTTGCGTTCGTGCTGCATGCGGGCGGTGAGCGCGACCATGGCCAGATTATGGGCGTTGGTCACGGCGTTGATGTCGCCGGTGAAGCCCAGAGAATACTGCGTGAGCGGGATGCACTGGGAAAGGCCGCCGCCTGCCGCGGAACCCTTGGTTCCCATGGTGGGACCGCCGGAAGGCTGGCGGATGGCCGCGGAAACCTTCTGACCTCGTCTGGCGAGTCCCTGCACAAGACCGATGGTGGTGGTGGACTTGCCTTCGCCGAAGGGAGTCGGGGTGATGGCCGTCACGTCGACGTATTTGCCGTCGGGGCGGTCGGCCAGACGGGAGAGAACGGACTGATAGTCCACTTTGCCCATGACGTGGCCGTAGGGAAGCAGTTCCCTGTCTTCAAGGCCCAGTTCTCTGCCGATCTGGTAAATGTCCTTCATGCGGGATTCCGCGTCCTGAGCGATTTCCCAGTCCGCGTGCTGCTTGGGATCCAGAGCCATATATCCGTTCTCCTTGGTTTTGGGGGTTCGTCTGCTGTTATACGGCGGGGTGCCGTTTATCTCAAGCGCTTTTTCCCTGTGCCGCGGGCCTGCAGGAATGTTCATGTTGTCAGCGTCGGGAGCTTGGCGTATCACGATGGCTTGTTGAACAAAACAATGCCGCAAGGCACCGGGAGAGAATCATGAGGGAAAGTACGCTTCGGCTGCTGGAAGAAATGCAGGTCAACGAGAAAACGGACAGCGAGATCTATACCATTCTTGCCAGGCGCGTCGGGGGAGAGAACGGCGAGGTGCTTCACCGCATGGCCGCGGATGAGGCCAGACATTGCGAAGTCTGGGGACGATATACGAAAAAAACTGCCGAAGCAAAGCGTTTCAAGGTGCTTTTCTACAGTGTGATAAGCTGGATATTCGGACTTACCTTCGTCATCAATCTGCTGGAGTCCGGCGAGGATGCCGCAGGGAAGCGCTATGCCGGAGTTATCGAGGACGTACCGGAAGCCAGAGGCATCATGGAAGAAGAGGAGCGTCACGAGCGCAGACTGGCCGAAATGGTGGACGAGGAGCGACTGAAGTACATAGGCAGCATGGTGCTCGGACTCAACGACGCACTGGTGGAACTGACCGGAGCACTGGCAGGCTTTACGCTGGCGCTCGGCAGCAACGCCACGGTCGGCCTTGCGGGCTTCATCACGGGTGTCTCTGCCACGCTTTCCATGGCTGCGTCGGAGTATCTGGCCAAGAAGGCCGAACCCGATGAGAAGCATCCGCTCAAGGCTGCCGTGTATACCGGCATCGCCTACATGATTACGGTGGCGCTTCTGCTGCTGCCGTACGTCGTATTCTCTTCGCCGTATGCGGCTCTGATCTGCTGTCTGTTCAACGCGGCGTGCATTATCTGTCTGTTCACCTTCTTTGTTTCCGTGGTTCGTCGTGAACCTTTCCGCCCGCAGTTCGTGGAAATGCTGTCCATCAGCTTCGGCGTTGCGGCTGTTTCCTTTTTCATAGGATGGGCCGCCAAGACGTGGATGGGCATAGAGATGTAGTCTTTTCGGACCGATGTTTGTGAACGGCGGGTTATGCCCGCCGTTTTTCATTTTTCCGTTGCAGAACAAGGAGCGCAACCTGTCGTTTCCCGCACCCGACGGTTGCCGAAATAAGGTGACAAAGGAAAATATTTTATGATAATTTATTGAAATAATGGATATGCAACTGTAAGTTGCCGGAAAGGAAACTTCCGGTTGGTGGAGTCTGCCAGGCGATGGCGGTAAAGGTTGACCGTCATATGCGGCGGCTTGGTGCCATGGGGCCTTTTCCGTCCGTGAAAGGATGGGAGATGTACGTGTCTCCGTGATTTCGGAGTGCTTCCGGCGGACGGATTGTGAAGACGGTCCTGCCGTTCAATCTTGGCAATACGCCATAAAACCACAGGAGTTCCCTTATGAACAGGAAAATGATGGCTGCGTGCGCGGCCGTGGCTCTGACCTTTGGTTTTTCCTCCTTTGCCGAAGCTGGCTGCAGTCCGGAAGAAGCGCAGCAGAAAGCCAACGCCTTTGCGCAGACCATTCAGGGTGTTGCCCAGAAGGATCCTGAAAAGTATGCCAAGATCATGCAGGAGCTTCAGCCGGAACTGCTGCAGCTGCAGCAGAAACAGGATTTGGACGCTCTGTGCGTATTTTATGACAAGGCCATGGATCGCCTCAAGTAGGCAGTAAGGGATGCAAGGAGCGGGAGAAGCGGAGTCCGCTCTCCCGTGCATATGTGCACGTCGTCGCAGCGCGGCCGGGAGCGGCTCCATGCTGCGGCGGATCCGCCGGAAAGGTTTCCCTGCGCTTTTCCGCGGAAAGGTCTTCATTCAGCCGGACCGGGGCGGGCGGATCGCTCCGGGCAGGACACTGCAGCCTATGGAATCACATGAGGAAGGATCTCCAGCTATACGGAAAGATACAGGCCAGACGCAAGGCTCTCGGGCTTTCGCAGGAAGAACTGGCTCAGCGCATGGGCGTTTCCCGTCAGTCGGTGACGAAGTGGGAGACCGGTCTTTCCGCACCTGATCTCGACCGTCTGGTGGAACTGGCCGACACGCTGGGCGTCAGTCTTGATTATCTTCTGAGAGATCAGATCGATGTGCCGGAAGCGTCCGCAGGACATGAGGAAAGCGCGGCTCTGCCTCCGGAAGAGAAAACGGAAAGGGGGCCCGCAGCGGCAGCGGACACGGACATGACGACGGGTCGTCGCATTGCTCTGGCCGCAGGCGTGCTGATTTTTCTCATCGGCGCGGCGGGCCTTCTGACCATGTGGATATTTTCCGAGCTGTTTCCCGTCCAGCTGGTGGATCTTCGCGGGGGCGTCCATACCGGCCTCTGGGGCTATGTGCTGGCAAGAGAATTGAATGCCCTGTTCTGGGCCGCGCTTGCGGCTGTCGCCGTGGGGCTTGCGCTGTCCGCCTTCAGTCTGCGTCGAAAAAAGTTCTGAGGTACTTTCGGTCATTCGTCTTTCGCCCGTTCCTGCATGGGACAGGGCGTTTTTTTTGCCCCTGAGAAAGGCTGGCTTTTCTATACCAGTTCTTCCAGTGTATCCAGCAGCTGCTCGCTGAGACCTCCGCCGAACATGGGCGAGCCGAACAGCGCTCTTCGCTGGTCCACGAGCAGTTCCCGCGGCAGCATGCCCGGTGCGGAGTCGGCCAGCGTATCGGAAAGGCGTCTGGCCAGAAGCCAGCTTCTGGCGCCCTGGAAGAACAGGGAAAAGGCTTTTTCGAAATCCTTCCGGCGTGTTTTCCAGAGCCGGACGCGTCGATCATCGGCAGGAAGACTGAGCGTGGTGCAGAGAGCGGCGTTCAGGCTGTTGAACTGCGCGCCCGGTACGCCCGAACGCCAGCCGAGAAGCCAGGAATTGCGCGGAAAGAGCAGACCGAGTTCCTCGGCCAGACGGATCAGCTGCCGGAGCAGGCGTCGGCAGGCAAGAAGAATCTCGTCTTCCCAGAGTACGGGAAGAGCGTCGAAGTCGAGAGCTGGCAGCGTGTCCATGTCAGGCCCCGGTCCGCACCAGAGACGGAGCATATGAAGCAGCCATGATCCCGCCTGTTCCGATCCCTCGAAATCGCCCGAAGGCGTTTCCAGATGACTGTAGCTGAGCAGCCAGCCTCCCTTGCCGTAGTCGCCGGCCACGGCACAGGGGCGACCGTCCAGCAGAGAGGGCCGCAGCATGACTCCGTACATACTCTGCCATTCCGAAAGAATGTCGGCAGGCATGGAGGAGAAGGGCATGTCGGCCACATAGAGATCCGGTCCCGGCGCAGTGTATCGGGCCAGTACCGTTACGGCGTCCGGTTCCGAAGGCTCGCAGAATCTGCCGGGCCACCAGACGGGAAGCAGCGCCGTTTTTCCGGCAATCGCCGGAGGAACGAGGATGCTGTCTCCGGCAAGGGTACAGCGCAGGTGTCCGGAGACAAGATGCTGAAGACGATCCGTCATGCCGTCGCGTTTCCATGGACACAGCCCCAGCCCGTCGGACAGCGCAAGTCCCGCGCCTCCGCAGAAGCCGACATAGCGGCCTCCGTTTCTGACGAATCTTCGTATGGCTTCCGCTCCCGCCGTTCCGAGAGCTTCAGCCTTGCGTCGTGCCGAACCTCCGGGTACCATGAGCATCTTGCCAGACAGACCGGTCTGGGCTATGTCTAACCCCTTGAGGACACGGTAGGGAACACCCGTCGAGCGAACGGCGTGCAGCAGAAGATAACCCCAGATGTGGGATGCGTCCCAGAGTATGGTGATCATGTTTCCCTCCGTGTCTATGCATACGCACAAAGCCGCCCGTTCGGCAAGGGAGACGGATGGACGACGTCGGCGCATGAGCACATGGAACGCTTCGGACAACGCGCGGAAGCGTTCGTGATCTGCCGGCGCATACGCCGTGTTCTTTTTTCGGAACGACGGATATTTTAACCACTGGAGCCTTGAAATGCTGTCCAAAGCCTATGAACCGCAGGAAGTGGAAGCTCACTGGCGCAGGCACTGGGAAGAAGCCAGAACCTTCACTCCCGATATGTCCGCCCCCGGCGACCCCTATTCCATCGTTATTCCTCCGCCCAACGTCACGGGCGTTCTGCACATCGGCCATGCTCTGAACCAAACCCTTCAGGACATTCTCTGCCGTCATGCCCGTCAGAAGGGCAAAAACGTGCTGTGGATTCCCGGTACCGATCATGCGGGCATCGCCACCCAGAACGTGGTGGAACGCGCTCTTGCCAAGGAGGGCAAGTCCCGTCACGACGTCGGCCGCGAAGCCTTCGTCGAACGCGTCTGGGAATGGAAGAAGCAGTACGGCGGTCAGATCCTGGAACAGATCAAGGAACTCGGTTCCTCCGTGGACTGGACGCGTGAGGCCTTCACTATGGACGACAACCTTGCCCGCGCCGTGCGCAAGGTGTTCGTGCAGCTCTACAGGGAAGGTCTCATCTACAAGGGCAAATACATCGTCAACTGGTGCCCGCGCTGCCACACCGCACTTGCCGATGATGAAGTGGATCATATCGACTCCAAGGGCATGCTTTGGCATGTGCGGTATGACTTTGCCGACGGCTCCGGTTCCGTGACCATCGCCACGACCCGTCCCGAGACCATTCTCGGAGACTCCGCCGTGTGCGTGCACCCCGACGACGAACGCTATGCTTCGCTGGTGGGCAAGAAGCTCATCGTGCCCGTGGTGAACCGTGAGGTACCGCTCATTGCGGACCGCTATGTGGATCGTGAATTCGGTACCGGCTGCCTCAAGGTCACGCCATGCCACGATCCCAACGACTGGAAGCTCGGCCATGCGCATAATCTGGAGTTCATCCAGGTCATCGACGACAACGGCAACATGTGCATGAGCGACGTGTGCGGCCGTTACGCCGGCATGAGCCGCGAGGAGTGCCGCAAGGCCATCGTGGAAGAGCTGCGCGAGAACGGACATCTTGTGAAGGAAGAGCCGCTTTCCCACAGCGTGGGCTGCTGCTACCGCTGCAAGACCGTCATCGAACCCTATGTTTCCGATCAGTGGTTCGTGGCCATAAGCAAGATGGCTCCTGCCGCCCGTGCCGCCGTGCCGGACAAGATAAAGATCTATCCCGAGAGCTGGACCAAGACATACTACAACTGGCTGGACAACATCCGCGACTGGTGCATCAGCCGTCAGATATGGTGGGGGCATCGCATTCCTGCGTGGACCTGCGCCGACTGCGGCGAGCTTATCGTGGCCGAGGAAGATCCCACGGTGTGCCCGAAGTGCGGCGGCACGAAGCTGGAACAGGATCCGGACGTACTGGACACCTGGTTTTCGTCCGCGCTCTGGCCTTTCTCCACCATGGGCTGGCCGGAAAAGACCGATACGCTGAAGAAGTACTATCCCACCACCGTGCTCGTCACGGCCTTCGACATTCTGTTCTTCTGGGTGGCGCGCATGATCATGATGGGACAGCACTTCATGGGTGAGGTTCCCTTCCGTGAAGTGTACATCCATGCTCTCGTGCGCGACGCGCAGGGGCGCAAGATGTCCAAGTCCCTCGGCAACGGCATCAATCCTCAGGACATGATCCGCAAGTACGGCGCGGATTCCTTGCGTTTCACCTTGGCGGCCTTTGCCGCCATGGGACGTGATATCCGTATGTCCGAAGAGCGCATTGAAGGGTATCGTCACTTCATCAACAAAGTCTGGAACGCCTCCCGCTTCGCGCTCATGAACCTGCCCGAACACGGCGAGCCGAAGGCCGTGGACCTCGGCTTGGTGAAGGGACTGCATCACAAGTGGATCCTCAACCGCCTTGAGGAAGTCAAGGTGGAAGAGGACGCCGCTCTGGAAAGCTATCGCTTCAACGATGCCGCACAGTGCGTCTACAAGTTCCTCTGGAGCGAATTCTGCGACTGGTATCTGGAACTCATCAAGGCCGATATGAAGGAAGAGGGCGAGGCGAAGGAGGAGGCGCAGTACGTGCTCTATACGGTGCTGCGCGAAACGCTGCTTCTGCTGCACCCCATGATTCCCTTCGTCACCGCCGAGGTCTGGGATTCCCTGCCCGGTCATGAGGGGACGGACATCGCCACGGAACTTTATCCTGCCGCCCGTCCCCGGTGTGTGAAGAAACGGGAATCGGACGACATGATATTCCTTCAGGAAGCCATCAGCGCCATCCGTACCATCCGTGCGGAACTCAACATCAAACCTTCATACCGTCTTTCCGTGGTGCTTCGCCCTGCAAGCGACGAGCAGGCTGCTCTTCTGGAGTCCGGTCGCGGATTCTTCGATCTGGCAAGACTGGAGAGCCTTACCATCGACAGGAACGCGCATGCGCCCAAGGCTTCGGCCAGCAATGTGGTGCGCGGTTGCGAGGTCATCGTACTTCTGACCGGCGCGGTGGACTTTCAGGCCGAACTTGCCCGACTCGACAAGGAGATCGGCAAGGTGGACAAGGATCTCATGGCACTCAACGGTAAGCTTTCCAACGAGAACTTCGTCAGGCGAGCTCCGGCCGAGCTGGTGGAGTCCGAAAAGGCGCGTCAGAGCGATCTTGCCGACAAGAAGATCAAGATGCAGAAGCTTCAGAAGCGTTTTAAGGAAGCCATGGAACAGGAATAGCAGGAGTTTTTTCCGGGCCGGAGTGTCTGCCGGTCCGGAAGGATCGCGGCAGTCTCCGTTCTGTGACTTTTTTCTGTCATGATACGAAGAAAGGGCGATTCGCATTCTACATGATGCGGAGCGCCCTTCTTTTATTATTAAATATATATATGTATCTATATTTAATGATTTATTATTTTCTGTTACTTATTAATTGAATGAATATAATTAGAATAGGTACCCCCCAGCTTTGCTGGGGGACTCACAAAGTTTGACTTTTCGGGCAATGAAAAAGATCTCCTATCCTGAATCGTTCGAAGTTGCAGGAAAGGAGGTCAATAATGGAAGTTCAAAGTCTAAAACATTCACCCTAGGTATGCAATTATCATGTAGTATGGATATCCAAATATGAAAGAAGAAGATATTAAAGGGGATACGGGTAGATTTAGGAGAAATTCTGTATAAATTATCATGGCAACTGAAAAGCAATATAATAGAATGTAATTTGTTTGAATATCATGTTTATATACTCATATCTATTCCGAAAAAAAATTTAAGTATCATCATTAATTGGCTATATAAAAGGGAAAGTGCACTGTACATGGCACGACAATACAGTGGTAATAAAAGAAATTTCTGAAGATAAATCTTTCGGATAAGAGGATTTTATGTATCAAACGTAGGGTTAGATGAAGAAACGATCCGATCCTATATAAGAAATCAAGAGGAGGAAGATAGGCGAATAGACCAACTGAGTTTGGTCTAGGATTTGCCGTCTTTAGGCGGCTCAAGCGTTTCCAAACCGCTTTGAGCGGTTCCTGCCATCTCAAGCCCCGGCTTTGCTGGGGGTACCTGACTATATTATTTGTAATTAATATACTTAAAATAGTATTAAACAATATAAGCATCACAGACTTTGATTATGTTATGAGATATATTAATTTTGAATTTTTGTATATAGTATAAAAATGAATACATATCATATGGTTGTAATATGAAATTTTCTATAGAATCTTTTTTCTCTTATTTAAAAGTGAAATGGGACCAGTGCGTAAAGTTGCGGATGAGAGTACGTTAAGCAATATGATATACGAATATATCATTTTCTACAATCAGTCACGATTTCAAAAAAGACTCGGCCAACTTTCTCCGATGAAGTATCGAAAAAAGCTGGCCGAGTGATGCTCTCTGAGGCTGTTTTTCTGTCCGATTGGCGGGGTAAAACAAGAATACCGGGCCGTTATGGCTCAGTTGGTGTATTCTGCCGTTTTACAGGGCAAAGGGTTCCAGACGGGCAAGGAAGTGCGTGATGCCGGGAACCGGGGGCTCATAGGTGAGCTTGAGACCATAGCGCACTTCGTCGCGTCTCTTGTATACGTTGACCACGGTCTGGGCGAGGTATTCCATGTGGCTGTTGGAGTAGGTACGGCGTGCAATGGCCATGCGGTACAGCTCCAGCTTGGGCATGATCTTCTCGCCGGTCACGGGATCCTTGTCCTCGAAGGCCAGAGCGCCGAGTCCTACGCCGCGCACGGCGCCCTCGCGGTAGATTTCGATGGAGAGTATGTCTGCCGGGAAGTACTTCTGGGGAATGTGAGGGAAGAAGCGGCAGGCGTCAATGAAGATGGCGTGTCCGCCCACAGGACGGATGATCGGCACTCCGCCCTCGATGAGCATGTCGCCGAGCATACGCACCTGGCTGAGACGATGAGCCATATATTCCTCATCAGTCATTTCGCGAAGGCCGACGGCCAGGGCGTCGAGGTCGCGTCCGGCCAGACCTCCGTAGGTGATGAACCCTTCGAACAGCACTACGCGGGGCAGGAGACGCATATAGTCTTCTTCCTCGCGCAGAACGACCATGCCGCCGATGTTGACCATGGGATCCTTTTTGCAGGAGACGGTGGCGCCGTCGGCGGTGTCCATCATGGCTTTGAGAATGGCGGCCATGCTCATGCCCGCACATTCCGCTTCGCGTTCCTTGATGAAGAAGGCGTTTTCCGCCATGCGGGCGGCATCGAGGAACAGCTTCTTGCCGTACTTCCGGGCCATGGCGCTGACGTCACGCAGGTTCTGCAGGCTGACGGGCTGACCGCCGCCGGAGTTGTTGGTCACGGTCACCATGACGAAGGGAATCTTGTCGCCGTGTTCCTTGAGGGCGCTCTCCAGCTTGGCGAGGTCCACGTTGCCCTTGAAGGGCTGTTCCAGTTCGGGCTGGAAGGCGGCGTCCACCACGCAGTTCACTGGCGTGGCCTGCGCGTTGAACATATGGGCGCGGGTGGTGTCGAAGGGCATATTGATGGGAATGTAGTCCCCGGGCTTCACCAGAGAGCCGATGAGAATGTTTTCCGCGGCACGGCCCTGATGCGTGGGAATGACATAGTCGAAGCCCATGACTTCCTTGACGGCATCCTTGAGGCGGTAAAAGCTGTCGGCGCCGGCATAGGATTCGTCACCCAGCATGAGGGCCGCCCACTGTTCCTTGCTGAGAGCACCGGTTCCGGAGTCGGTGAGCAGATCGATGTAGACGTCCTTCGCCTTGAGGGCGAACATATTGTAGTGAGCGTCCTTGAGGGCCTGTTCGCGTTCTTCCTTGCTGGGAAGGTGTATGCGTTCGATGGATTTGAAGCGGAACGGTTCAGGCAGAGCACGGTACATAAGGATATCCTCTAGTTTTTATGAAGGTAAGGGACGGGCATGGCCCGCGGGCCTGAATTTGGCGGAAGGGTGTCCGGGCAGGAGGGGACGGTCTGCCCGGACGGGGCAGTTGTTCGTCAATGTCAGAGCTGCCGGAATTTTTCCCACAGACTGCTGATGTCCGGATCAAGCTCGTTTT
>CALUTB010000018.1 GCA_944323575.1 uncultured Mailhella sp.
ATGACTTCTGCGTACGGGCAGATTGCGGTCGTTCCGGTACAGGGCCTCGATGCGCAGACGGGGCGTTTCGGGATCGAGGTTGATGGGCTGACCGCCGCCGTTGATGCAGCCGCCGGGGCATGCCATGATTTCGATGAAGTTCCAGCCGCGCGGATTTCCCTCTCGGATCATGTCGCAGACCCTGCGGGCGTTTGCCAGTCCGTGCACCACGGCAACCTTGAGTTTGAGAGCGCCGTTGAAGTCCACTTCGGCCTCGCGGATGCCTTCCATACCGCGCACTGCTTCCAGTTCGATGGGCTCCATTTCTTCGCCGGTGATGACCTTGTAGGCCGTACGCATGGCGGCTTCCATCACGCCGCCGGTGGCGCCGAAGATGGTGCCTGCGCCGGAACCGGCGCCCATGACGGGATCGAAGTCTTCTTCAGGCAGAGCGAAGAAGCTGATGTTGGCTTCCTTGATCATTTGAGCCAGTTCCGCCGTGGTGAGCACGATGTCGGTATCGGCAAAGCCGCTGGCGGAGAGTTCGCGGCGTTTGGCCTCGAACTTCTTGGCGGTGCAGGGCATGATGGAAACGGACACGATCTTGGAGGGATCGATGCCCTGCTTCTGCGCATAGTAGGTCTTGAGCATGGCGCCGAACATGGACTGCGGGCTCTTGGCCGTGGACAGGTGAGGCAGCAGATCGGGGTAGTACAGCTCGATGAAGTTGATCCAGCCGGGCGAGCAGCTGGTGATCATGGGAAGCTGACCGCCGTTCTTCACGCGGCTGATGAGTTCATGGCCTTCTTCGATGATGGTGAGGTCGGCGGACCAGTTGGTGTCGAACACTCTGTCGAAGCCGAGGCGGCGCAGGGCGCTGACCATCTGACCGGTGGCGATGTCGCCGGGCTTGCCGCCGAAGGGCTCGCTGATGGCCACGCGCACGGAGGGAGCGGTCTGCACCATGACGATCTTGTCGGGATCGCGCAGAGCCTGCCACGCGCGGTCGATGTCGCTCTTCATGGTGATGGCGCCGGTGGGGCAGACCTTGCGGCACTGACCGCAGAAGGTGCAGGACACTTCGCCGAGGCCGAGGTTGAAGGCCGGGGTCACGCGGGCGTTGAGGCCGCGGTAGGCGAAGGAGTAGATGCTCACGCCCTGCACTTCGGCGCACATGCGCACGCAGCGGCCGCAGAGAATGCACTTGGACGGATCGCGCACGATGCAGGGGTTGCTTTCGTCCTTTTCCATTTCAGGACGGTTGTATTCGTAGCGCACGCGACGGATGCCCAGGTTGTTGGCCACGCGCTGCAGTTCGCAGTTGCCGGAACGCGAGCAGGCCAGGCAGTCGGCCGGATGGTTGGCGAGCAGCAGCTCGACGATGTTCTTGCGCGCTTCGAGCACTTCGGGATCGTTGGTGAACACTTCCATGCCTTCGCTCACCTTGGTGATGCAGGCGGGCAGGAAGGAGCGGGCTTTCGTCACCTTGCACACGCACACGCGGCAGGAGCCTTCGGGACGCAGAAGCGGATGATGACAGAGGGTGGGAACGTTGATGCCGACAAGTTTGGCGGCTTCCAGGATGGTGGCGTCCGCGGGTGCGGTCACTTTCTGGCCGTCTATGGTCAGAGTAACGGTATCACTCATGATGATTCTCCTCGATAGTCGGGCTTACACGCGGCTGATGGCGCCGTGCTTGCACTTGTCCATGCAGGTGCCGCACTTGATGCACTTGTTGGGATTGATCAGGTGGGGTTCGCGCACCTTGCCGGTGATGGCCCCCACGGGGCAGTTGCGTGCGCAGAGCGTGCAGCCTTTGCACTTTTCAGGATCGATCCTGTACTGCAGCAGTTTGGTGCAGACGCCGGCAGGACACTTCTTGTCGTGAATATGGGCCTCATATTCCGAGCGGAAGAAACGCAGCGTGGAGAGTACGGGATTGGGAGCCGTCTGACCGAGGGCGCAGAGTGATGACGTACGCATGGTGTGTGCCAGTCTTTCGAGTTCCTCGATGTCGCCGTCACGGCCTTCGCCGCCGCAGATGCGTTCCAGAATTTCAAGCATGCGCTTGCTGCCTTCACGGCAGGGAGTACATTTGCCGCAGCTTTCGGCCTGGGTGAAGGTAAGGAAGAAGCGGGCGAGATCCACCATGCAGGTATCTTCGTCCACGACGACCAGACCGCCGGATCCCATCATGGCGCCGGCGGCGGTGAGGGAATCATAATCGACGGGATTGTCGAGCATGGAGGCGGGCAGGCAGGCGCCGGAAGGACCGCCTATCTGGACCGCCTTGAACTTCTTTTCATTCTTGATGCCGGCACAGATGTCGAAAATAATGTGCCGCATGGAAACTCCCATGGGAATTTCCACAAGACCGGTATTGCGGACCTTGCCGGTAACGGCAAAGATCTTGGTCCCCGGAGACTTTTCCGTACCGTCCTGGCGGAAGGCGGCCGCGCCTTCCGTGATGATGCGGGCTATGTTGGCAAAGGTTTCCACGTTGTTGAGCACCGTGGGTTTCTCCCAGAGGCCCTGCTTTGCGGGGAAGGGAGGACGTACGCGGGGCATGCCTCTCTTGCCTTCGATGGAGCGCATGAGGGCGGTTTCTTCGCCGCACACGAAGGCTCCGGCGCCCTGCTTGATCTTCAGATGGAAGCTGAAGTCCGTGCCGAGAATGTTGTCGCCGATGAGGCCGAGGGCCTCAGCTTCGGCAAGCGCGATGCCGAGACGCTTGATGGCAAGCGGATATTCGGCGCGCACGTACACATACCCTTCGGTCGCGCCCGTGGCCCATGCACCGATGAGCATGCCTTCGATGACGGCATTGGGATCGCCTTCAAGGACGGATCTGTCCATGAACGCGCCCGGATCGCCCTCGTCGGCGTTGCAGAGCATGTATTTGGGTTCGGCCTTTTCGGAGGCCATGAACTTCCACTTGAGTCCGGTGGGGAAGCCCGCGCCGCCGCGTCCGCGCAGACCTGAGGCATAGACTTCTTCAAGGGTGGCCTCACGTCCCATGGAGAGAGCCTTGGCTATGCCCTGATAGCCGCCGTTCGCGATATATTCAAAAATATTTTCCGGATCGATACGACCGCAGTTGCGCAGCACGAGACGCTTCTGCAGATTGTAGAAGAGCATGTCCCTGTAGCTGTGACGGGGCGTTTTGCCGGTACGTCCCTGATAATGCAGTCTTTCCACGGTTCTGCCTTCGAGAACGGTGGTACGGATGAGTTCTTCTGCATCTTCGGACTGAACGCGTACATAGAAGATGCCGCCGGGATAGAAAATGACGAGAGGTCCGAGTTCGCAGAAGCCGTGACAGCCTGTGACCACGATGCTCACCCGGTCGTGCAGGCCGTTATTGTCTATGGCGGTCTGCAGCGCGTCACGGATGTTCATGCTGCCGGAGGAGGTGCATCCCGTGCCTCCGCAGATGAGGATCTGGTATTTGTCTTCGTGACCGGTACGCTCATAGTGCCGGAGATTGAGGAGAGGTCCGGCTTCTTCCCGGAGTCTGTCGAGTTCGTCAACGGAGGCGAGGCGTTTGAGTTCAAGCATGTCGTCCACTCCTTTATGCCAGGTAGCTGTCGAGAATACCGGGAATGTCGTCGGGGGTCAGGCGGCCGTGCGTGTGCTCGTTGACCATCATGACCGGGGCCAGACCGCAGGCGCCGAGGCAGGCCACGGTTTCCAGAGTGAAGTTCAGATCCTTGGTCGTTTCGCCGGGCTTGATGTCGAGATGATGACTCACCGCATCCAGAATGCCAGCGCCGCCGCGGACATGACAGGCGGTACCCTGACAGACGCGGACGATGTTCTTCCCGCGGGGATTGAGATGAAACTGGGCATAGAAGGTGACCACGCCGAAGACTTCCGCAACGGGAACACGCAGTTCCGAAGCGATGGTTTCGAGAACCTCCTGCGGCAGGTAGCCGTAAACATCCTGAGCCTGCTGCAGAACGGGAATGAGCGCGCCTTTCGGGTTCTGCCGGTAGGGTTTCAGAATGTCCATGAGCGGAGCAAGGTCAATGGGGTTGGCCGTGCATTTGCAAGACATGTTGGTATCCTCCTGGTACGATCCTGGATCTTGCGTGCCGTCATGACACGCTTGGTACATCCTTGGGTCCCGTGCGGGACGATTTCGGTGCAGAAGACTCCCTGCAACGGAACCGTCGTTGCAGGTGTGCAGAAAATCCGTGGATTTCTGCGGCAATGTCTTCAGTCCTGATGAGCGGAGCGCCGTCCGTACGGCACGGCTCAGTGTTTTTCCCCGTCGGGGGAAACGGCCGGACTGTCGGTAATGCCGGCCGTTTTGAGAATGGTTCCTTCCTCCTCCCATGCCCGACGCAGGAAGGACTTGGCCTTGCTTCTGTCCATCAGCACGGGAGAAACGGAATAATTTTCCAGAGTTTTGAGGTAGGTATCGCTTGTCGCGGCCTTTTCGAAGGCACGGCAGAGGCGTTCCATGATGTCTTCCGGCACGCCGGCAGGCGCAAGCAGAATGAAGGAGGAATCTCCCTGTCCGGGATCGGAGAATCCCTTGTCGGAAAGTGACGGAACGTCGGGCAGAGAGGGGATGCCGGAGCCGGCAAGAACCATGAGGGGATGAAGCTGTCCTTTTTTCACGCGAGGGAGCGCTCCGCTTGCTGCGGCGTCCACATGACCTCCGAGCAGAGCGGCCTCCGCCTCGCCTGGACCGCCGAAAGGTACGAAACGCCATTTCAGCGAAGGATCGTTGGCCGCCATGATGGCGAGGGCTATGTGCGAGGGAGTGCCCAGCCCGGGAACGCCTATGCGCATCTCCCCGTTCCGTTGGCGCGTCGCATCGAGAAAGGCATCCATGTCCTTCCACGGCGCGTCGGGACGTGTCACAAGCACGGGAGAGGCCTGTCCGAAGATAAGCAGCGGTTCCACGTCCTCCAGCGGACTGTAGGGAGCCTTGTTGCGTTGCGGAATGAAGATGAGAGCATTGGTTACGCACGCGGCAAGCTGAGTGCCGTCGGCCTTTGCCTCGGCCAGTCTTGCCACGGCGGTCATCCCGCCGGCGCTTGGGGAGTTCTGAACGATGATGCTGACGCCGAGTTCCTTTTCCGCTTCTCCGGCCAGGACCCGCGCGGCGCCGTCAAGCGCGCCTCCCGGGCTGAAAGCAATGGAAAGTCGCATGGTTCCGTTTGCGGCAAGGGCATGCGTCACGATGAACGGCGATACCAGACAAAGACAAATCGTAAGACGGAATATGTGTAGAGTTTGCCATTTCATAGCGACATCTCTACAGGTAAAAACAAAATGGGCAAGCATAAAAAAAATTTTCACATAGGCGTTTTTTAATTTTTATTATAACATATTATAATATAATAATAATTTTATCGTGTTGTTCATTGAGCGTTCAATCAGTTTCACCATGATCACAGAGACATGCGGAAAGAAAGAACTCGTGGGGCTACCATGTGGAAAGAAGTACTTGCATGAGATAGGTTTCCAGTCTGGGGCCGAGCGTAAAGGCAAGGACGAGAGGAGCGGGCGAGCAGCCGTGTCTTTTGAGAAACAGCGACAGCAGACCGAAGAAGACACACTGGACTGGACCGTGCAGGCCGTCGGCGCCGACATAGGAGCCGACCAGGCAGAGAACGACTATGACGGGCCAGAGCATCCGGAAGGGAACTTCGGCAAGCTTTGCCCAGAAGCCCGCAAGTCCCAGACCGAGAAAAAGCAGCAGAATGTTTCCGAGCAGCAGACAGAAGATCAGTCCCCAATAGAAGGCGGGCTGCTCGGATGGGAGCATGGGGCCGGGGACGACTCCGACAATGGTGAGGGCACCGAGCAGCGCGGCCATGATGGGATTGGTGGGCAGTCCGAGCAGAAGCAGAGGGGCGAACGAGGACATGGCCGCGGCGTTGTTGGACGCTTCCGGGCCGGCGAGTCCTTCCCATGCTCCTCTGCCGAACTGTTCGGGATGACGGCTGAGTCGTTTTTCCAGAGCATGGGAGGCAAAGCTGGCGGTAACGCCGGCTCCGCATGGGACAAGTCCGGCGGCAAAACCGAGCAGACTACCGCGCAGCGCGGCCAGAGCGGCGGAGCGTTTTTTCAGTGCAGGGACGGCGGCTGCAGGAGTCGTGTCTGAAAGGACACGCTTTGAGGAGAGAGCGTCGAGAACGTCACCGAGTCCGAAAAAACCGAGTAGCAGAGAGGTCAGTTCCACGCCTCCGGAAAGCTGCCAGGAACCGAAGGTCAGCCTGGCCGATCCGTAGACGGGATCCATGCCGGGCAGGGCGAGAACGAATCCCAGAAATATCATGCACAGGTTTCGTCGGAAGCC
This sequence comes from uncultured Mailhella sp., assembly GCA_944323575.1. Taxonomy (GTDB): domain Bacteria; phylum Desulfobacterota; class Desulfovibrionia; order Desulfovibrionales; family Desulfovibrionaceae; genus Mailhella. The sequence goes on from CALUTB010000018.1 coordinate 6,296, forward strand.
TCCTGGACTGGTGACGGCCACAAGCAGAAGCGCTCCGCTCATGATGGCCGCCCTGCCAGAGGGGCCGAGGACAAGAGCGACCCTGGAAAGAACGGGAGCAAGCAGCACCATGCCGAGAGAGGCGCTCATGCCTCCGGCGAAGGAGGCGAGAGTTGCTGTTGCGAGAGCCTGACGGGCCTTGCCTCCCAGAGCCAGAGGATGTCCTTCAAAGAGTGTGGCCACGGCGTCGGCTTCTCCGGGGATGCCTATTAATATGGAAGTGACTGCCCCGCCGTATTTTGCGCCGTAGAAGATTCCTGCCAGAAGCGAGATTCCGGGCAGGGGATCAAGTACATAGACCAGCGGGAAAAGCAGCGCCATGGCGGCGGGAGGTCCGAATCCGGGCAGAACGCCCACGGTCATGCCGAGAAAGACCCCCGCAAGCACGAGCAGACAGAGCGAGGACGACAGAACGGCGTGCAGTCCGGACAGGACGCCGGAAAAAAGAGAAGGATCAAAAAATGTCGGTTCCACTCAGACGCCTCCGGAGAAGAGCATGCCGTGCGGCATGGTCCAGCGCAGGAGATGTTCCAGACCGAGCCACAGCGCGATCGTAAGCAGAAGGGAGAGAAGAAGACTTTCTTTCCATGTGCATCCGCCGCTTCTGCATGCGGTGAGGGCGGAAAGCGCGGTGGCGGGAATCCATCCGGAGAGCGGAAGCAGGAGGAGCCAGACAAGACAGGAGACAATCAGGCCCGACACGCGTCCCGTCCGCTTCGTCGACGGTACGGGACGTCCCTTTTGCCCCTTTGGTGACGGAAGAAGAAGCGCCGAGAGCGCGAGTCCGGCTCCTGTGAATCGGGGCCAGAGTCCGGGGCCGGGGAGACCGGAGACGAGGCTTTCCGGCGCGGCACAAAACGCGCAGAGTCCCGTAAGAAGCATCAGCAGACGCAGGCTGTGAAGAAAAAGAATGCGGAGAGGCATGGATCGGCTTCGTAAAAGGAAAGAACAGTCGTCAACGGCAGCGGGAGTATAGGACAGAAGAAAAAGATGGGCAATGAGGAGGAATGCTCCCGGGAACACGAGTTTCCCTTGACAGCGGCGGCATATTCGGGGAAGGTGTCTCGATAGTTTTTTTGGAGGAACCATGCCTAAAGAAGACGCCATTGAAGTGGACGGCATCGTGGAAGAAGCTCTTCCCAATGCCATGTTCCGCGTGAAGCTGGAAAACGGCCACGAAGTGCTTTCCCATATTTCCGGTAAGATGCGCAAGTTCTATATCCGTATTCTGCCCGGTGATCGCGTGAAGGTTGAGCTTTCACCTTATGACCTCACCCGTGGGCGCATCACGTACCGCATGAAGTAGTCATGGGTGCTTTCGCCTCAGTTCCGGCCCTGGAGGACGGCACGGTGTCGGTCGTGTCTTCCGGGACGGGGGCAAGACGTCGAAAGCCGGTTCGGCTTCCTGCGGCAGACGCATCCGAGATGCTGCTGATCCGTATTGCTCCTGGTGATACGGGTCTTTTTCGTTATCTTTTGGAAGGCGGGGGCGGTCATCTCTGCATGCTTACGGTGCTTGATCCGGCAAAGGCCCTGTTCAAGCTTCTGTTTTCTCCTCATCAGCGCGAAGAGGTGGCGGCGCTTCTGGAGAACATGAGCCGTACCGTTTCCCTTGAGATCGAGTCCTGGCCTTTTTCTGATGCCGGACAAAGGCTCCGATTCGTCCGTCAGGATGACATCCCTGCCGCCTCTGACACGGAGAGACTATGATCGTTGCCGTTATTGTCGCCGTTGTTGTTCTGATTCTGGGACTGATACTCATTCTTCTTTATAATGCACTGGTACGGGGCCGCAATCTGGCAGAGGAAGCGTGGAGCGGCATCAATGTCCAGCTTCGACGCAGACATGATCTCGTACCTGCCCTCATCCGGACGGTTCAGGGCTACGCCGTTCATGAAAAGGATGTGCTTGGAGCCGTGGCCGGAGCCAGAGAGGCCGGCATGAAGGCTGCCGGGGGCAGCACGCATGCCGTCGGCGAGGCGGAAAAGGGACTCAGCCTTGCCCTCGGACGCCTTCTTGCCGTCGCGGAAGCCTATCCGGAACTGAAGGCCAATGAAAATTTTCTTCAGCTCCAGCATACGCTTGCCGAGATGGAAAACGACATACAGATGGCCCGCCGCTACTACAACGGTACGGTACGTGAACAGAACAACCGCATCATGCAGTTTCCCGGCAATCTTGTGGCCGGATGGTTCGGATTTAAGAAAATGGAATATTTCGAGCTCTCCGATGACGTCGAAAACGCCGTCCCGCAGGACTGCCCTGCATCGTAGGAAGAAAGAGTGTCCGTCCGCTGTTTCCATGTGCTGCGTGCACGTGGAGAAGAGCCGCTGCGGATGAAAAGACGGAATAAGCGGGGAAGATGCGGAAGCTTCTTCCCCTTTTTGCGTTGTTTGGAGGAGAACGGATGATGCGGTGGATCACGGTGCTGGTGTTCTGTCTGCTCATGGCGGCGGAATGTGCGGCGGAACCTGTGCGGGTCAGGAGTTTTGATGCCGTTGTCGACGTGGCGGGCAACGGTGACATCGTGGTTTGTGAGACCTTGAGCGTGGATATTCCGGAAGGGGAGTTTCACGGTATTTTCCGTGACATTCCCGTCGTGACGCGCTGGCGAGGGCAGGGACGGGCCGCGGTGGAGGTTCTGGCCGTTCGTCTGGACGGAAACAGGCTTGCTGCCGATGATGTGCGTCGGGAGTCGGGATTTGTGCGCGTCTATCAGCGCGACAGAAGCAAAACGCTTTCCCCGGGACGACACGAGTTTTTTCTTTCCTACAGAATGACCGGACAGATCGGTCTTTTTGAAAATAACGATGAGCTGACATGGAATGTGACCGGATCGGACTGGGAGGCTCCCGTGGAAGAGGCTTCCTGCACGGTGCTGTGCCCTGCCGGAGCGCCGTTCTTCGGTCAGAAGGCTTGGCTGGGCAGGGCTGGAAGCAGGCAGTCTCCCGTGACCATGAGCCATGAGACGAGGGACGGACGTCTGGTCATGCATTTTGAAGCGGAACGTTCCGTGTCCCCCGGCGAGGACTTTACCGTGGCGGCAGGCTGGGGAAAGGGGTTCATCGTGCCGGATGAAAGGGAGGGGCGGATTTCCGGAGCGCTTCTTTATGCCGCGCTGGATGCCGTGATGTTCCTTTATTTTTTCATTGCATGGTACTTCACAGGCAGAGATCCGAAGAAGGGCGTCATCGTGCCGCTCTTTCATCCGCCGCTTGTGCGTCAGGCACGCAAAGGCTTGCGGGCTAAGAAAGGCAGTGTACTGTCCCCGGCAACGGCGGGATATCTGTTCCACAGAACCGAAGTGACGCCGGGATGCTTCGGCGCAGCGCTCATTTCCCTTGCAGGAAGGGGGTGCTGCAGCATCGACGGGAATACGGAAAAGGGATTTTTTCTGAGAAAGGGCGTCGGAGAATCTCCCCATGCTGAGGAGAATTGTATTCTGGCCTGTCTCGATGAGAAAGGCATGACCGTGGATGCCGGAAATGGAGAACGACTTCATGCCATGCGCCGGGCCATGAGCGAACAGCTTCGCCGGGACTGGGGCAATATGTGGAGAGGTGGCGGCAATGGCCTGCTGCAGGGCTTGTTCGGCTCGGTATGGATGTTTTTGGGAGTGGCGGCTACGCTGATCGGTCTTACGGGCGTCACCGGATACATCACGGGAGGCCTGCTGCCGGAAAACGGTGTGACTGTCGTCGGCCTGCTGCTCTTCGTTTTTCTCGTGTCCCGGCAGACAGTTCGCGGCTCCCTGCGTCTCTTCCGAGCCGGCAAACGGGCGGCATTCGTCTTTTCTCTGCTGTTTCAGACAGTGTTTTTCGGTTTTATCGTATTTTTTCTTTTCATGGTGGGCAGGGATATCCCAGAGTTTCTTTCTTTTGCGGAAATTGCGCTTGTTCTTCTTGCTCTCCTCATTCCTTACGGCTTTTCCTTCATCATGGATGCTCCCGCCGTGGAGGCTCGTGCCGTGCTCGACGATATAGAGGGACTTGTCCTTTATATGCGCATGGCGGAAAGTCCCCATCTGAAGGCTTTCAATCCGCCGGAACGCACGCTTGAACATTACCGGGAACTTCTTCCCTATGCCGTAGCCCTGGATATGGAGCAGGCCTGGGGTGCTCATTTTTCCGACGTGCTTTCTGCCGCGGCGGCATCCGCCTCGAAGGGACTGACGCCCGCAATGGCGGAAGCCTTCTGTGCCGAGGCGGACAGGAGTGCGTCGTCTCATGCGCAGTCTCATTCGTCGGAGTTTTCCTCATCAAGTTCCTTCGGCGAAGGAGGCGGCGGGGCAGGAAGCGGGGGCGGCGGAGGCGGTGGAGGCGGCTGCTGAGTCGTCTGCTGCCGCCACGAAAGTCGTTTGCACATCCCTGCGTTTTAGCATAGGGTATCCATGGACTGAAAACGGAGAAAATCAGTCGTTTTCCCGTATTCTGTTCTCGTTCTGCGCCAGAATTTTCCCCCTTCGGAGGTGTTTTCATGAAAGTTCGCACCATAGTGGCCGGACTCGCCGTCCTTATGCTGACCGGCTGTTCCAGTATGTCTTCCATCAGCAATCCTTTTGAACAGCCCAGCATCACCGAGAGCTATATTTCCCAGTTCCGCGACGTTCCCATCCCCGCCCCCATGAGCACCATTCCTTCGGAGACTCTGGTCACCGTCGGACCCGACGGCAGCAAGTTCGGACTGGAGTCCTTCAGCGGACGTGTGGACGGAACATCTCTTGCCAATGTCATGATGCAGAACATGGCCCGCCAGGGATGGCAGCTTCGCGGCTCCAGCGTGGGGGTGCGGTCGGTGCAGCTTTATGAAAAGTCTCCTCACTATGCGGCCATCTTCTACCGCGAGGGTGTGATGAACACTTCCATGGACGTCTGGGTCGTCAACGGTGTGAACGTGGACATCCTGAGTCTGGTGCCGGAAGTGCACAACGGCGTCAATGGCGGCTATTCTTCTTCGTATTCCGGCTCCGATTATTCCGGTGCGTCTTCTTATGGAGGAACATCTTCCGGACAGGTGACGAGACTTTCCGAATAGGTGCATCATGGAAAAGCATCTGCTGTTCAAGCGTTTTGCGGATAAGAGACTGCATCTGGGCGTATGCGGTTCCGTGGCCGCCTTCCGTGCAGCCGAGCTTGTGCATCGCTGGCAGGATACCGGGGCCGGGGTGAGCGCCACGCTCACCGCAGCCGCGCAGAAGTTCATCACGCCTCTTACCTTCGAGGCTCTCGGTGCTTCTCCCGTCTACGGGGAGATGTTCTCCAGCGATGATCCCTTCGAACACCTGGAACCCGGACAGATCGCTCATGCCATGGTCATAGCTCCGGCCTCGGCTGACATGATCGCCCGGCTGGCCCATGGTCTGGCGGACGACATGCTCTCTGCCCAGGCGCTGGCCTTTGACGGTCCGGTGGTCGTGGCACCGGCCATGAATCCGCGTATGTGGCGCAATCCGGCCACTCAGGCCAATGTTGAGATTCTGCGCGAGCGGGGATTCACGTTCGTCGGTCCGGACTGCGGCGTCGTTGCCTGTCATGACGAGGGGCAGGGACGACTTGCCGATCTGCGCATGATCTATCTGGCGGGCCTCAAGGCCCTGACCCCCCAGGACATGGAAGGCAGGACCGTCATGATCACGCTTGGTCCCACGCGCGAAGCATGGGATGACGTGCGGTTCTGGACCAACGCATCCACCGGTGTGATGGGAGCCTCTCTTGCCGTGGCGGCTTGGCTGCGAGGGGCGGAGGTACATGCCGTCTGCGGTCCCGTGGATGTCTGGATGCCCGCTGATCCGGCTTTTCACCGGTATGACGTGACAAGTGCGTCCCAGATGCTGGACAAGGCCGCGGAGCTGTGGGCTTCAGCGGATGCTGGCGTTTTTACGGCGGCAGTGGCCGATTTCCGGCCTGAGCCGCACGGACCCGGAAAGTTCAAGAAGGACAGGGCCGCGGACGGCTTCACGCTTTCCTTTCTCCCCAATGTGGACATCCTGCGTACGCTGGCTGATGAGCGATCCGAGGGACAGGTCATTGTGGGCTTCGCGGCCGAAGGCGTACCTGACATGGACGCACTCGGTCTTGCCGTGCATCACAAGCTTTCGACCAAGGGCGCAGACATTATTGTGGGCAACCGCATCTCTGACGGTTTCGGTCGTGCTGCCAATCGCGTATATGTGGCCGATGTGCAGGGAAGAGAGGAAGTATGGCCGGATATGCCCAAACCGCAGGTGGCCTGGAAGATCATCGACTGGCTGCGTACGCTGTTCGTATGATGACTTCCTCAGTCATTGCAAGACCGTGGATCAGGGCCGGGCTTTCCGTGCTGCTTCTCGACAGTGCATCCCGTGTGTCCGAACTGCGCGGGGAACGGAACGGATCCGGAGCGTTGCGGACAGATGCTGCGGGGATTCCGGGGGGCTTGGCCGCGGCGTCTGAGGAGAGCGTTTGCGGAAAGGACATTGCTCCTTCTCAAGGAAGGTCGGCTCCCGCTTCTTCTGCAGCTTCGACACGGTCGCGGACTTCCGGGAATGTAGTGCCCTTTTCAGGACCGGCTGATCGGAACGTGGAGCGGACGGAGAGCGTGTCAGATTCCCGTCGTGAGCAGCAGGTCTCCTCATCCGGGCTTCTTGCCACGCCCGGCGCCCTTGCCGTGGAACAATGGCCGTCCTCCTGGCTTGCCCTGAAGAACCGCCGGCCTCTGCCGTCGCGGCCTCTGGTGTTGTGGACCTATGCCGGTCTTGGAGAAGATCTGACCGGTACGCCTGATGAGACGCGCAAGCAGGTCATCGTGCGCATGCTCATGGAATTGCGTCATCCCGGAGGTACACATGTGTTCTGGCCTTGCGGGCTTGCCGGTGAGCGTCCTGAAGACGGTCCTGTGTTATTCTGGTCGGGGGTGAAGCTTCTCAATCCCCGGGTACTGCTTCTTTTCGGCTCCGATGCCCGCGATGTTCTCGCCATGCCGAAGAGGCTGCTTCCGTTCTGCCAGGAGCGGGTGTACGGACGTCTTGTCATCCAGCTGCCCAGGCCGCAGTCTCTTGCTGCCGATGAGGCATCCTTCAAGCGTGCGCTGGCTTTTCTCGACAGGCTTCTGAGTTTCTGTCGACGTCGGGTGTGAACCTTTCGAGGGGATGTCGCAGACTGTCGTATCGGAAGATCCGACTTCGTTTCAAAGGGCGTTTTTCCTGAAGTTTTCTAAAAGTACAATTCTGATTACTGCATATCAAAGAGCCTTCCTTTTCCGAAAAGCGAAAAGGAAGGCTCTTTGATTGCGTTGTTTTTTCAGTGTGATCCCGGTTCCGGAAGAAAAAAAGAGCATTTTCCGCTGAAAAAGTGCAGACGCCGCTCTTCTTCCATTGGAAATTCGGAACGATGCACGGCTTGGAAACGGCTGGCCGGTCGTCTGACAGAAAAAACGTTTGTCGAGAAGCAGACTCAGGGCCGGTGCTGTCCGTTCTCTGCATTCTTTGCCTTCATCTGCATTCTTCTTTCATGGATCCTGGCAGACGTGAGTCCGGCAAGCAGTCCCATCGTGGCTCCGAAAACGATTCCTTCCGCCGTATTCACGAAACCGAGAAGTATGGCAAAGATGCCGATGGAGCTGCCGATAAGAAAACCTCGAACTATAAAAGGACTCATACAGAACCTCATGGCGTGTTTTTCATCGCCGTATTAAGAGAAAGGAGATTGTCATAATGTACGTTCGCCCGGCGTTTTGTCAATCACGGGCGGACGGCTTCGCGTTTCATGGCGTATCTTTCCCGGAACCGTCGATACGGAAGCGTTCCGGCAGAGAATCGCTCAGAGAGGAGGAAGGGTTCATGGATATCCTGCGTACAGGAGGAGCCGTGCTGCTTTGTCTTTGTCTTGTCGCCTGCGACGAAGGAGAAAAAAAGCATTCGGCCGAGCCGGAAATACCGCCGCTCGTCAAGGTCGTGGAGCTGAAACGCATGGACGTACCCCTTTATGCCGTGTTTATGGGACAGACGCAGGGGAGTCGTTATGCAGCGGTCAGGCCTCAGGTATCGGGCATTCTTGTGAAGCGACTTTTTGAGGAAGGCGCGTATGTGAAACAGGGAACCGTTCTGTTTGAAATAGAGCAGGCACCTTTCAGAGCGGCGCTCAGACGGGCGGAAGGACAGCTTGCCGAATCCGTGAGTGCGCTGGAAAACGCCGGAAAGGAATATGAGCGCGTACGGAAACTCTATGCGGGAAATGCCGTGAGTGCGCAGCAGCGCGACAGCGCATACGCCGCGTGGAGGGAAGCTCAGGGGCGTCGCGACGCGGCACAGGCCGCCGTTGAGGATGCCCGCATACGTCTCGGATATTGTCGCGTGGAAGCTCCTCTTTCCGGGTATGCCAGTCGGGAAGTAACGACGGTGGGGAATCTCGTCAATGAGCAGAGCACGCTGACGTTCATCAATCAGAGTGATCCCATGGATGTCGAATTTTCCGTGCCGAGCGTGGAACTTTTTTCCATGCGTGACATGGAGTCCAAAGGGCGGGCCGAGAGCTACGGAGAAGGGTCGTCGGCCTCGCTTTCTCTCATCGACGGCGCAGACTACGACTGTCCGGGGCGTGTCGTCTTTCTGGATACGCAGGTGGACACCTCAACGAGCACGGTGCGCGCAAAAGCACGTTTTCCCAATCCCGACGGAACGCTGCTGCCCGGTCAGTATGTGCTGGTTCGCGTAGGGGGCGCCAGACTTCTTGAAGCCGTCATGCTTCCGCAGGAGGCGCTCATGCAGACAGAGAACGGACCGGCCGTCTATGTACTTGATGCTTCGAACAGAGCCGTGCTGACATCCGTGACACTCGGTCCTGCCTTCGGAGGCAGTTTTCTTCTGGAAAAGGGGCTTGTTCCGGGACAGCGGGTGATCGTGGAAGGGCAGAACAAGGTACAGCCGGGCAGTACCGTCAACGCTCAAGTGTTTCATCAGGTGCTGAAGCCCGATCCTCCGGATACGCCGGCAGCCACGCCTCCGGTCACGGGAGGCGGTGTGGAAGATGCTCCTGCACCTGTCAAGGAGGCTCCGCATGAGTGATGCATCCCGCAGCGACAGTCAGCGGACTTCTTCCGCCGTCTCCGACGCGTCTTCCGTCAGACCGCGGGCGGGGGTCTTTCTGCGCAGGCCCGTTCTTTCCATCGTGCTGTCCGTATTCATCGTTCTCGCTGGTCTTCTTTCCATACGGGTACTGCCGGTGGCGCAGTATCCCGATCTCATTCCGCCTACGATTACGGTCAGCGCCCAGTATCCGGGAGCCAGTCCCGAAGTCATTGCAGAAACCGTGGCCACCCCCATCGAGAAACAGATCAACGGCGTCTCCGACATGATCTACATGAGTTCCGTCAGTTCTTCGAGCGGGTCCATGCAGATTTCCGTGACTTTTGCCGTGGGTACCGATGCCGATGTGGCTCAGGTGAACGTCAACAACAGAGTGCAGGCCGCCACTCCCATGCTGCCGGAAATAGTGCGTCAGTACGGCGTGACGGTGGATACCTTTTCTCCCGCCATTCTGGAGATCGTGGCTCTGTATTCGAAAAACGGCCGGTACGATGCCACAGCACTTGGCAATTATGCCCTTGTCAATCTGCTCGACGGTCTCAAGCGTCTGCCCGGCGTGGGGCAGGCTCAGATCATAGGCAGCAGCGATCATGCCATGCGTATCTGGCTGGATCCTCCGCGCATGGCGCAGCTCGGCATAAGCACGTCGGACATCGCTCGGGCCGTGAAGGATCAGAATGCGCAGTATTCACTGGGCAGCGTGGGCAGTCAGCCTGGCGCCGGCGACGTCTCCATGACCTGGCAGCTGGAGGGGCAGGGTCGTCTCGTTACGGAAGAGCAGTTCGGAGATATCATTCTGCGTGCTTCTCCCGAGGGGGGAGTCCTTCGCCTGCGTGATGTCGGCCGCGTGGAACTCGGAGCGGAAAGCTACAACTTCGCCTGTGCCATCGACGGAGCAACCGCCGTTCCTCTGGCCATATTTCTCGCACCGGGCAGCAATGCTCTGGATACGGCAAAAAATGTGGCGGTCTATATGGAAGAGCAGTCAAGACTTTTTCCTGCGGGCATGGACTACATCGTGCCGTACGATACCACCATATTCGTAAGCCTTTCCGTAGAGGAGGTCGTGCGCACTCTGGTGGAGGCCATGCTGCTCGTATTTGCCGTCGTCTATCTGTTTCTTCAGGACTGGCGTGCGACGCTCATTCCCTGTCTTGCCGTTCCCATCGCGCTGGTCGGAACTTTTGCCGGCGTGTACCTGCTGGATTTTTCCATTAATACGCTGACGCTCTTTGCCCTTGTGCTGGCCATAGGCATGGTGGTGGATGATGCCATCGTGGTTCTGGAAAACGTGGAGCGCGTGCTGCGCACGGAAGGACTGGATGTGGCCGGAAGCACGGCGGCGGCCATGAACGAAGTCACATCAGCCGTTATCGCCATCGTGCTCGTTCTGTGTTCGGTGTTCATACCCGTGGGTTTCCTCGGTGGACTGGCCGGTGTGATGTACAGACAATTTGCCGTGACCATTGCCATGTCCGTAGTCATTTCCGGCGTGGTGGCGCTCACGCTTACTCCGGCCCTGTGCATGCTGCTTCTGAGGGAGGGACATAAAGAGCCGTGGGTGCCTTTCCGTTGGTTCAATCGATTCTTCGACGCTCTGACAGAAGGTTTTGCGCATCTGGTCGGAGTCTTTCTGAGGCACGGCGTGATATGCTGCGGCATTCTGCTTCTCACAGGCATTGCCACGGTGGAGCTTTTCTCCCGTGTTCCCACGACGCTGGTACCGGAGGAGGATCAGGGCGCGCTCATGTGCACCATGGCATTGCCGGAAGGGGCGTCGCTTTCAAGAACGAAGGATCTGGTCATGAGCATAAGCCGGGAGGTCAGTCGTCTGCCGGCAGTGGCGCATGTTCTCAGTCTTTCCGGATATGATCTCATCAACAGTACGCTGGATACGGGGGCGGGGACGTTGTTCATCCAGCTGCGTCCATGGGATGAGAGGGAAAAGGAGGGACTCGGTGTGGAGGATACGCTTCGGCAGATCTATGCGCTGGGACTGAAGGATGCCCGGGGGGTGGTGCTGCCCTTCAATCCGCCGCCCATCATGGGGATGAGCAATACCGGAGGCTTCGACATGACCATACAGACGACGTCGGGAACGCCTGCGGAGCTGGCTGACGTAGCCGGACGTTTTGCGGCCGAAGCCTCGAAACAGCCGGAGCTTTCCCGAGTGAGCAGCGCTTTCAGCGTTGATTCTCCACGATTGTTCGTTGATCTGGACAGAGAGAAGGCCATGATGTCCGGCGTGGACTGCGGACAGGTCTACAATATGCTCGGCGCAACGCTGGGATCCACCTATATCAACGACTTCAATCTGTCAGGACGGACCTTCAAGGTCATGATGCAGGCGGAAGAACGTTATCGCGGACTTCCGGACAGCATGCGTTCTCTGTATGTATCGGCATCGGACGGAAGCCAGATTCCTCTGACATCTCTGGTTTCGGTGAGAATGAGCGGCGGTCCGGCAATCATCACGCATTTCAACGGCCTCATGGCGGCAAAGATCACGGGTAATCCTGCGCCCGGCATCAGTTCCGGCCAGGCCATAGCCGCACTGGAGCGTGTGGCCGGCTCTCTTCCTTCAGGATACACCTATGCCTGGTCGGGAGTGACCTATCAGGAAGTGGAGACGGGAGGAACGGATTTCGGCGTACTCGGTCTGAGCGTGCTCATGATCTTCCTCATTCTCGCCGCACAGTATGAGCGCTGGAGTCTTCCCCTGGCTGTGCTTTCCGCCGTTCCCTTTGCCGTCTTCGGCGCCATACTGGGTAACTGGCTTACAGGACTCAGCAACGATATCTACACACAGGTGGCCATCATCACGCTGCTGGGACTGGCATGCAAGAATGCCATTCTCATCATAGAGTTCGCCGTGGAGCTGCGCGATCAGGGAAAGGCACTGGAAGAAGCCGCCATAGAAGCGGCAAAGCTGCGTTTCCGACCCATCATCATGACTTCCATAGCGTTTATTCTCGGCTGTCTGCCGCTGGCATTCAGTTCCGGAGCCGGTGCGGCCAGTCGCGTATCCATAGGCGTGAGCGTTGTGTGCGGCATGCTGGCGGCCACGGTTCTGGCGCCTTTGCTCGTGCCGTACTTCTTCGTGCTTGTCACGCGCGTTTCGGAACGACTTTCCGGCAGAGGGCGCAGGGAGGATAAGGTATGAGAAACGGGATTGCGGTACTGATGACGGCACTTGTTCTTTCCGGTTGCAGCTTTGCCCCGGAGTATCACAGGCCACAGATGGAACTTCCGTCTGCATGGGGAGAAAAGGGAGAAGGGTCCGGAACTCTTGCCAGAGAATGGTGGAGACGCTTTGATGATGAAACGTTGAACGGCCTTGTCGAAAGGGCGCTTTCCCGGAACCGGAATCTGGAAGAGAGTCTGGCTCGTGTGGACGGTGCACGCGCCGCGCTCGGCATGGCCAGAGCTGATCTTTTTCCCCGGATTTCGGCGCAGGGCAGCGGGGAACGCACGAAAAGCAGCGTGGACGCCTCAGCTTCCTATGATGCCATGAAGGCAATAGGGATGCTGGAGGAGCGCGTAAACAGGCTGGAAGGGAGGAGTGCGGCCCCTGTTCCTTCTCCGTCATGTACAGGGACTCTGTGGAGCGGAGTCGTAGAGGCGGCATGGGAGTTGGATATCTGGGGACGCTACCGCAGTCTTGCCGGAGAGGCGCGGGAGAACCTGCTTTCCGTACAGGAGGCAAACGCCGCTCTCGAACTTTCTCTGGCCGGACAGGTCTGTTCGGCATATTTTGATGTGCTGAACTACAGAACTCAGCTTGTTCTTACCGAGCGCACGCTTGCCGTAAGGAAGCATTACGCGGCGCTGTATGAAATTCAGTATGCCGGAGGGGCAATCAGCGAACTGGACATTCTCAACGCACGCACGCAGGTGGATGATCTGAAGGATTCGCTGGCGCAGGCGAAAACGCGCCTGGATCAGGCCGAAGGCGCGCTTCTTCTGCTGACGGGAGCTTCTCCGGAAGAGATTTTCTCCGGAAAGGTGACTCCGGAAAAAGCTCTGGATGCTCTGCCCTCTGCGCCCGTGCTTCCGGAAGGTCTGCCTTCAGCACTGCTTGAGCGCCGGCCTGACATTCTTTCTGCCGAGGCTGCGCTTCGCGCAGCCCATTTTCAGGTAGGGACGGCAAGAGCCGCGTTTTTTCCGTCCATCAGTCTCACGGGAAGTCTCGGGACAGCAAGTGCGGCGCTGGATCGTCTCTTTTCAGGAGGTTCGGGAACATGGAGCTTCGGGGCAAAGGCCGGTCTGCCGATATTCACCTTCGGCAGGACCATGAGCGGCGTCCGGCAGGCGGAAGCAGCGGTCCGGGAGGCGACCGCCGCCTATGAGCTGGCCGTACAGCAGGCTTTTTCCGATATCCGTTCGGCTCTTTCTGCTCAGAAAGGCATGGCGGAGAGCGTCATGAGTCTGGAAGCGGCTGCACAGCGTATGGAGAAGGCGGCCGATCTGGCCAGACTGCGCTACAGCGCGGGATATTCTCCGTATCTGGATGTGCTGGAGGCCGAACGCACGCTTTATGCATCGCAGATGGAGCTTGCTTCTCGCAGGACGGCACAGCTGTCCGCCGTGGCACAGGTATGCGTGGCTCTCGGCGGAGGATGGTAGGGTGGCTCTCAGCAAGAAAAACAGGAACGCGGTCGTTGCTTCATCAGAGGGATGACGCAGGCCTTGTGCTGCGGGCATGAAGAAAGGGCATTTCCCTTGGGAAATGCCCTTTCCGTTTTTTATGTGAGTCAGCGGGAATGCAGTCTTTGTGATCAGAGACTGCAGCCGATGCGTCGACCGTTTTCTATGGCATTGACGATGAGACTGCCCACTTCGGCTCCGTTGACGGAGCCGGCCATGTGAACTTCGGGCACGAAGCCTTCAATGCTGTTCTTGAGGGAGAGATCCGGAACCTGAGAGGTGAGCACCATGACGGAATCCCCCTCGGCCAGATGTTCTCCGCCTTCCTTATCCAGATAGACCACGCCCCTGGACGTGATTTCCTTGAATGTGACTTCCGTGTAGGCCGTGATGCCGCGCTTGTCGAACCAGGGGCGCACCCTGTCCATGTAACGGGGAGGGATGCCCTTGCCGAGTTCCGCGCCGTCTTCGAGCATGCAGACTTCGCGGCCGCGCTTGTTCAGGAAGATGGCGCTCTGCACGCCCTCGATTTTGCCGCCGATGATGACGACGCGTCTACCGATGGGCAGGAAGATTTTGGTGAGCTTGTGCAGAAGGTCGGGGCCGAACACAACGAGGGGCAGCTTGACCTGCCTGCTCAGCGAATTGACGCCGCTCACGTTTCTGCCGTTCACGCCGGGCAGACCGGGCAGGGTGTACAGACCGCCCGTGGCGATGATCACTGCGTCGGGAGCTTCGCGGCGCACATAGTCCGCGTCCACGGCGGTGTTAAGACGGATGTCCACCGGCAGCTTGGCAAGCTGACCCGTGTAGTAGGGCACGATGGAACGGATGTCTTCCACATCGGATCCTTTGATCATGGAAGCGAGAGGCAGCTTGCCGCCGAGTCTGCGGCTTTTTTCGCAGAGAATGACCTTATGGCCGCGCATGGCCGCCACTCGGGCGGTTTCCATGCCGGCGGGGCCGCCTCCGATGACAAGTATTTTCTTGGGCCTGTCGGTCGGCACGATGCGCAGTTCGGCTTCACGACCCATGGCGGGATTCACGCGGCAGCGACGGGGACGGCCCGCAGGCGGATCTTCGCAGGTGCCGCAGCGGGTGCAGCGCACGATGTCGTCGATACGGCCTTCCATGACCTTGTTGGGGAATTCCGGATCGGCCCAGAGATAGCGGCCGAAGGCGACAAGGTCGGCCTTGCCCTCGGCAAGAACGGTTTCTCCCTTGTTTTCGTCCATGCGGCCTACGGCGATGACGGGTATGGAAACAGCCTTTTTGACGGCGGCCGCACCGGGGACGAGCAGGCCGAGTCCTCGGTAGTCGTCCATGTAGGGCTTCATGTGTTCTTCCGGCTCGGGATAGGGCCAGTAGTCGGGCAGGTAACGGAAGGGCAGGGGACCGTAACCGTAGCCGGACACGCTGATGTAGTTTACGCCGGCCTTTTCGAAGATTTTGGCCGCTTCCACGGCTTCTTCCACGGTGAGACCGCCTTTTGCTCCCCACTCATGACCGTTCATGCGCAGACCGATGGGGTAGTCGGGGCCGAAGCGGCGGCGCAGTTCGGTGATGATTTCCACAATGAGACGGGTACGATTTTCCATGCTTTGCGGACCGTACTCGTCGTCGCGGCGGTTCCAGACGCGGCTCAGAAAACTTTCCAGATAGTAGCCGTGAGCACAGTGTACTTCTATGCCGTCAAAGCCGCAGGCCACGACGCGTTCGGCAGCATCGAAATAGAGTTTCTTGTCTTCCTCGATGGCTTCGCGGGTGAGTCCGTGTACGGCCTTGCCCGGACTCGGAATGTCGGCGACGTCCATGGATGATGCGCCGACGGGCAGTCCTCCGCCGTGTCCGGCTGCTGCGGAGGGACCGCCGTGATGCAGCTGACACATGACGGGGCAGTCGTGCGAGTGGACGCGGTCCACGAGACGCTTCATGCCGGGAATGAATCTGTCGTCACTCAGCGCTCCGTAGGGACCGTAGGGATGGTCGGGTCTCCATGTGATGGCCGAGACGATGAGTAGACCCACACCGCCGGCGGCAAGCGTCTCATAGAAGTCCGTGGCCCGGTCGCCGGTGGATCCGTCTTTTTCGAAGAACCAGCTGGACTGCGGAGCCTTGACCATACGGTTGCGGAGCGTAAGCCTGTTGTTGATGGTTATGGGTGCAGTAAGATACGGGAATGAGGTATTATTACCCATAAGTCACTCCTTGGCGGTAGCATCATAGGCAAGGGCCGTTTTTCCTTCCGACCGCAGGCAGAAGGCGACGGCGACAAGAGCGCAGAAGAACATGGCCATGAAAAGCATGAACATGACGGCATACTGCGAAAACTGATAGGTGCTCTGGCCGGGAGCCTGCCACTCCATGATGCATCCGCTGACGAGTTGGAGAAGAGCTGTTCCCAGATAACAGTAGATGTTGATCATGCCTGTGGCGGTTCCTACGATCTGAGCGGGAAAATCGTCCTGAACCTTGGCAAGAGCGATGCCGCCGAAGCCTCCGCAGAATATGCCGAAGAGAAGCGCCCATGCGGGCAGTATGAATCCGGGCAGTACGGGCGTTGGGATGGCGAGGGGAAGTCCCAGCATGAGGGACAGAAGACAGGAAAGAATAAGCAGAAATTTTTTTGAAAATATTCCGTACTGAGCAATGAGTCCGGCCAGCGAAGGGCCGAGCACGGCTCCGAGAGCCATGAAGAAGAGCACGCTGCCTGCAGCGTCCTTGCTCATGCCGTACCCCTGGATGAAATACGGACCGGCCCACAGACTGGTAATGGCGAAAAAGGATCCGTAGACGCAGAAAAACCAGACGGATATTCCCCAGTAAGCGGGTTTGCGCAGAATGCTGGCCATGACGGTTTTCAGCGGCAGGTTTTTCTTTCTGGCTCCAGAAAGGGGAATTCGTCCGTGAACGACGATGTCACTGCCGAATTTTTCTTCAGGGGCATTGCGTACCCAGATCCACACGGCAAGGCACATGGCCATCGTGATGAGGGCGGCAAAGAGCATGCTGCCCCGCCATCCCGTCAGCTCGGAGAGTTTCATGAGAGGCCACGTCGCAAGCAGCATGCCGCCGGAGCCGAGAGAGAGAATGAGACCGGTGATGAGCACGTGCTGATGCAGAGGAAACCAGCGCAGAAAAACGCGCAGCGAAGGGACGAAGACCATTCCCATCCCCATACCTATGATGACGCGTCCGGCGGTTGCCGTCCCCACGTTTGGAGCCAGAGCAAAGAGAAGCGCACCGACGGCGCCAAGCATCATGAAGAGTGAAATGGTATTGCGTGAGCCCCAGCGGTCGGACAGAATGCCTGCCGGAATCTGCATGAAGCCGTAGGGATAGAAAAAGGCGGAACTCATGACGGACATGAGAGCGCCGCCTACGGCGAAGTCCTCCATGATATCAACGGCGAGGGTACTTGTTGAGGTGCGGAAAAAGCTGACAAGGGCGTAGCATGACGTGAGCAGAAAGAAGAGAAGCCATGCATACTTTCTGATGTCGGCTTTCTGGGCTGGTGGCATAGAGACTCCTGAAGGGGAAAAACGGGGCCGTCCCCGAAAAGACGGCCCCTGCGGTTGTCGCCTTAGTCGGTTATGTTGAGTTTGAGCGCCCGGGCCGCGTTTTTGTAAAGCAGGCCGGGAAGGACTTCAGGCTTGAAGGGCAGGGCACAGAACTGTTCCACGCCGTCCTTGAAGCCGATGAAGGGATAGGCGGTGCCGAAAACCATACGGTCGCGCATGAAGGTATTGGCGGCCGCCACGTAATCGTTCACGCCGGGGACATTGAACATATACATATCGGGGCAGAGATACAGGTTGGGACGCTTGAATGCCACGAAGAGAATCTGCTGCACCCAGGGATAGCCGCCGTGAGTATTGATGACGGTAAGGTTAGGAAAATCACCGCATACGCGGTCGATGATGACGGGATCGCTGTGACTGAGATCCGGACCGTTGCCGCCGCCGCCCATGAGGAGCACCGGAATGCCCTTGGAGGCGCAGTGTTCATACACGGGGTAGATGCGGCGGTCGTCGGCATACATGGGGTTGGCGAGCACGCCCGGCTCCATGCCCACGGCACAGAGAGGACCGTTTTCGACCACGCGTTCGATTTCCGCAATGGCAGCGGTGGGATTCGTGGGATCAATGCCGGCCACGCCGATGAACTTGTCGGGCCATTCCTTGACGATTTCCACGATGTCGTCGTTGGGCACGTTGCCCATGAAGGCATTGGCCTGACGGCCGGGCACGACGCCCATGGTCACGCCGCCTTCTTCCATTTCCTTGAGCATCATGTCCATGTTGCCGGCCTTGGCGGAAGGAGGAGGCGTCATGCCGAGATTGCCGCTCCAGCGTGCGATGCGTTCCTGATTGCGGAATATATGCATATTAAGAAAGCCGCGCGTGGCGGGACGAAGACGAAAGTCGATGATCATGGCGGATAACTCTCCTAAAACTGACGGATTCTGAACTGTAAAGCGGACTCGGAACCGTAAAGAAAGACATCCATGACGAAAAAGGGAAAGCAAAAAGTATGCCAGTCCGGCATACTTTTTCTAACAGCTTGTCATCATAGGATATCGACGGAACCTGCCGGATATGTTCTGTCTAAAGTGTGTACATGTGTACAGTTGACATGTACACAATGTTCATGCCGATGAACACAGGAAAAAGGGACCGGAAGGTATCCTCCGGCCCCGCCGGACATTACTTTATCCAGCCTTTTTCCTTGTAGTATTTCACGGCGCCTGGATGCAGCGGATGGGTCACGCCTTCCCACGCGGTTTCAGCCTTGAAGTTGCCCCAGGTGGGATTGGCGGTGATGACCTCCCGGTAGCCTTCGCACATGGCCTTGGTGATGCGGTAGGCGACTCCATAGGAAAAATTGTACCGATGTACCGCGGTGGCTTATGCAATAATTGTGCCAGAAATTATTATCGGAGAAAGATAAGGAATATCGTTGCGATAAGCATTCGGGAGAAAAAAGGATGACCTTTTTTTGAACATGTGCAAAGTGGACATGTCCATACTGAGTCCGGTCAGCTTTGTGAGAGGGGGGCGCGTTCCTTGGTCTTCCAGCGATCGTGCATCCAGAACCACTGTTCCGGTCTTTCACGAATGAATTTTTCTATGGCCTGAGTATAGAAGGTCGCCGCAATTTTGATCTGTTCTTCGCGGGATCCTTCCAGAAGGGCCGTATCGAGAGGCTCCTGAAGATGGAATACGTAGTCTTTGCCGTCACGAACGAGAACTACGGGCCAGATAAGGGCCTTTGCCCGCACGGCGAGCAGCGCCGGTCCCATGTTCACGGCGGCTACCTCATTAAGGAACGGCAGAAATTCCGCTTCCGTTGAGGATGTATTGTGATCCACGAGAAAGGCGACGATGCCTTTCTTATGTAAAGCCCGGAGCACGCTCATGGCGGCATTGCGATGTCCTATCATATCGGCGCCTGTAGCTTCCCTGCAGGTCGCGATGAATTCCTGTACGGCCTCGTCATGATAGCGTCGCACCACGACCATGCGTGGTCTTGGCGGCGCATAGAGCTGCCCGAGCATGGATGCAAGAAGCTCCCATGAGCCAAAATGGGCAGTGGCTGCTACGATGGGGCGATCGCATTCACGCAGCCTCTGCATGAGCTGCGGCGAGGCTATGCGCAGTCGCGGGGAATCCATGCCGAACGTTCCGGTGAGCAGAATTTCCATGAAGGATCGACCGGTGTGGCAGAAGCTGGCATGGGCCGTCGTTTCGGCATGGCGTCTGTCCATGCCTAGGTGGCGCATGATGTTGTTGACGGCAAGTTTCCGGCGGGAAGGCACGAGATGCCAGATGAGATGGCCCATCATGTTGCCGAGTACTGCCGTTCCAGAAAAGCCCGTAAGGCGGAGCAGGGTTCCTGCGGCACAGAGCAGATGAAAACGTAGACGGTCTTTTCTGGTCATGCCGTGACTCCGGAAGCAAAGCCTGCGGCCAGTTCATGCAGTTCGCTCTCCAGGCGTTCCCGGGCGCGGAGTATGGTGCTTTCCTCTATGTCGGGAATTTCCTTCAAGCCTTCATCCCAGGCGTGGCCGAATCGGATATCGACACCGGAGAAGGGAAGGGGAATCTGAAATCTGTCCCATGTCGGGCAGCGCAGGGCGTGATGCGCATGGATGCGCACGGGCATGATGCGGGCATTGGTGCGGTTGGCCAGAAAAAAAGCGCCTTCCTTGCTTTTGTGTCGCGGTCCTGCGGGACCGTCCACCGTGATGCAGGCATGCACCTGTTCATTCTTCATCATGCGGGCGAGACTGAGCAGGGCACGTACTCCCCCGCGGGTACTTGATCCACGAACGGCGCCTACGTTTTTGGATGCCAGTATTCTTGCCAGCATGTCGCCGTCGCTGCTGGGACTGACGATGGAAACCACGCGCAGATGGCGTGCCACGGGAATAAGAGAGAACAGCTCGTCGTGCCACAGGCAGAAAATGAGACGTTCCCCCCGGGCATGAATGGCGTCCACTTCCGCGCGGTTTTTTTCTTTGATGCGGAGAGTCGCGCAGATGGCGGTATAGAGGTGAGTGAAAAGCGCGGAGGTGAGAGAAGGGGGAAGATGCATATCTGTCTGAGTTTGCCTTCAGGGTATATGTTTAAGGAAAGGAAAAGGCAGTTGTCCAGGCAATGGACTTGACGGAACATATGATAGCTCACATTATCCCGATGTGCCAGTGTAGAACAGCGACTTTTTTCCGGGACGGACATTCGTCCCGCATCAGGAGAACCGGAGAGTGGCGGAAAGCGTCAGATTGAACAAGGCTCTGGCCGATGCCGGCGTGTGCTCGCGCCGCAGGGCCGACGAGCTCATTTTTGCCGGCAGGGTCCGGATAAACGGGAAAACGGCGGAAAGTCCCGGAGAGCGCGTCATGCCCGGAGATGATGTCGAGCTGGATCACCGTCCCGTCCTTATGAAGACCGGTGAGGCGTCGCCGTGCTGGCTCATGCTCAACAAGCCCGTGCGTATCGTGTCGACGGCAAGCGATCCTGAAGGCAGGGAAACCGTACTTGATCTTGTCCCCGAACCGTGGTGTCACCGACGACTTTTTCCCGTGGGAAGGTTGGATTTTTTTTCCGAGGGACTGATTCTGCTCACCGACGACGGAGAACTTGCGCACAGGCTTACCCATCCCCGCTGGCATCTTTCCAAGGTCTACCATGTGCTTGTCAGACCGGAAAGAGGAGAATCGTCCGTTTCTGCCGCGCTCTCTCTCATGCGGCGCGGCATGACTCTTGCCGAAGGCGACAGACTGGCTCCTGTCGAGGTAAAGGTGCTGTCCTCGCGTTCTTCCCGCGGAGTTCTGCTGGAAATGGTTCTTCATCAGGGACTGAACCGGCAGATTCGTCGCATGTGCCGTGATGTGGACTTTACCGTTCTGCGTCTGAAACGGGTGCAGGAAGGTCCTCTTATGCTGGGTGGTCTGACTCCCGGCAGCGTCCGTCCTCTGTCAAGTTCCGAAGTGACGGCGCTGCGTCGGGCTGTAGGGCTGGAACAGGGCGATATGCCCGGAAACGTGAAGTAATTCTATCGAGGCGATTATGGATATTCGTTTTCAGACCGGCGGCCCCGCCTGCTGGAAGGCCGATGTGGTCATCAGTTTCATTTTTGAAGGCGACAGCGTCGAACAGGCGTGCGGCACCCTTGCGGAAAGTGCGCTCTGGCTCGGCATAGCTCCGGCGTGGCGCGACTTCAGGGGACACAAGGGCGAGCAGGTCATGTTCTACGGACCGCAGGCCATGGAGATTTCCCGGGTGCTCGGCGTGGGACTTGGTCCGGCGCAGAAGGCGGACATGACGACGTTCCGCCATGCCGTGGGCGGAGCGATCCGTCTTTGTCGGGAGTATGATCTTGAAACCGTGGGACTGGACGGCGCTTCTCTTTCCCGTGTGGCGGAGAGACTCGGTGCAGCATTTGATGTCCTGGTGCGGGAGGTCGTGTTGTCCGCTTTCCTCGGACTGTATCGCTATGACCGCTGGAAGAGTGAAAAGAGTGAGCATGTCGATCCCAGATGGCTGGCCGTCATGGTGGAAAGCGAGTTCGTGGAGGATTCCGTGCGCTCTGCTGCAAGAATGGCCGAAGCGGAGGCATGCGGCATAGCTGTTGCGCGTGATGCAGCCAATGATCCGGCCAATGTCATGACGCCTTCCGCCTTTGCGGAAAAGGCGGAAAAGGTGGCGTCGACATACGGTATGACGTTTCGGGTTCTCGGCCCTTCGGAACTCAAGGCGGAAAGCATGAATGCCTATCTTGCCGTGGCCCGGGGATCGGCTGAGGAACCCCGCATGGCGGTGATCGAATACACGCCGCGGGGAACGGAAGGGCGTGCTCCCGTAGTGCTTGTGGGCAAGGGGCTGTGCTTTGATTCCGGCGGCATCAGTCTCAAGCCGGCAAAGGGCATGGAGGAAATGAAGGGCGATATGTCAGGAGCGGCCGCAGTTCTTGGTACCATGGTGGCGCTGGGACAGCTTTCGCCTTCGCTTGCTCCGGATCGTCCTGTCATCGGCGTCATGGCCTGTGCGGAAAATATGCCCGGTGGCCACGCCACGCGTCCCGGTGACATCGTTGCTGCAAAAAACGGCAAGACCGTGGAAATCGTGAATACCGATGCGGAAGGAAGGCTTGTTCTGGCCGATGCGCTTGTTTGGGCGCAGGATCAGTATGCTCCCTGCCGACTCATTGATATAGCCACGCTCACCGGAGCCTGTGCCGTGGCTCTGGGACTCGGTGCGGCCGGCCTTTTTTCATCCGATGAGGCGCTGGCTGCGGAACTTCATGATGCCGGCATGCGGCTTGGAGAGAGGAACTGGAGACTGCCGTTGTGGACCGACTCAGCCTTGGAAGCACTCAAAAGTCCCTGTGCCGACATGGTGAACTCCGGGCCGCGCGAGGGCGGTGCCATCAATGCCGCCGTGTTCCTCCAGCAGTTTGTCCGTGAGGGGGTCGCGTGGGGCCATATCGACATGGCTGCTGCGGACAACGCCGAAAATCCCATTAATGCAAAGGGCGCGACAGGGTTCGGCGTGCGTACCCTTTTCAGTGCCGTATGGAACAGGAACAACGACGTTCTTCAGTGACGACGACGGAAGACCGGAAACATGTGTCGACCGGACTCCGGCGATGTATGTTTCACCGGTCTTTTCATTGCAGATTCTGCTCTTGGCAAGAAAAAGCGGATTCTTCATTACTGAGCGTATGGTTGCCGGCTCTGCGGTGACAAGGTCCGGAAGCGTATCATTTCGTCGAATCTCATATCGCAACTGTGCGCAGTAATAAAAGAAAACATGATCGAAGGGAGAGAATGGTGAGCCGGATAAGCAAGCTGAGCTATGCACAGAAGGTATGTGTAAAGGCTGTCGGTAAGGCCATGCAGAGCACGGGAATGCTCCATCCGGGGGCACGCGTGGGAGTGGCCGTATCAGGAGGAGTGGACAGCTTCGTACTGCTCAAGGTGCTGCAGATACGTCAGTGCATCGTTCCCTTTCCTTTCGAGATCATGGCGCTTCATCTTAATCCCGGCTTTGATCCGGACAATCACGCTCCGCTTGTCGACTGGCTGTCCCGGGAGGGGATAGCCGGACATCTGGAAGTCACGGATTACGGTCCGCGCGGTCATTCTGAAGAGAATCTTCGCAATTCCGCGTGTTTTTACTGTGCGCGTCTGCGTCGTAAACGTTTGTTTTCTCTTTGCAGAGAGTACGGACTGACGCATCTGGCGTTCGGACATACCAATGACGATCTTGTCTCCAACTTTCTTATGAATCTCGTCCAGACCGGCAAGGTCGCCGGAATGAGCATGAACGAGCTTTTTTTCGGGGGAGCCTTGCGTGTCATCCGCCCCCTCATGCTCCTCAGCAAGACCGAAATCATGCGTGCCGCCAGACAGTGGGAGCTGCCCGTTTTTTCCAACCCCTGTCCTTCGGCCGGAAAGACAAGGCGAGCCGACATGATGGATGTGCTTGACAATATGTGCGCCGGCAGCAAGGTAAGACGCAAGAATATTTTTAACGGCCTTGCGCGCTGGCAGTGGGAACAGAATCGTCTTTCTCAGGATGTGATTGACGATGCCGCTGCAGACGGCATAGAGTAATCAAACCTGTGGGGGAGCATTTCTTCTTTCGCACCGTCTGCCATGACGTATGGTTACGGCATGGCAGGGAATGATCACAGCATACAAGAGGCTTTTATGTTTCAGATTATCGATCAGTCTCTGTTCGAGCTTATCAATGTTTCGGCGCATAACGCGGTATTCAATTTCATTGTTCCCTTGTTTTCTCAAGTCTGGCTCATGTGGGTGGGGGCGCTGATCTGTGTTGTCGCCTATGCCGTACACTGCTGGCGCAGTTCCCTGGAGCCGGTGGGACGCGTCCTCATGCTTGTGCTGCTCATGGGAATTTCCGTGGGCGTGACCGATATCACCACCAGCGCTCTCAAATCTTCCATCGGCAGGGAGCGTCCCTGTCAGGTGCTTACAGGTACGAACTATTATGACACCGCCGCTGATCAGTGGATGGTCATCGACGAAAATACTACGGAAACGGAAGGGCTCGGAGGCTCCATGCCGTCGTCTCCCTCGGCGGCCTGCATGGCTGTGGCAGTGGTTCTTTCCCTGCTTTTTTATCGCTCCAATCCGTGGGTGTATCTCCTCCCGTTCAGCGTGGGCTTTTCTCAGGTATACATCGGCAAGAACTATCCCTTTGACGTTGTTATGGGCTGGATCATCGGTCTTGTGTCCGTGATCGCCGTGTGGTGGATATGTCATTTGATTATCATACGTTTTTCTTCTCATAGACGGCTCGGCTGAAGGAATTTATAAAAAAAAATTAAAATTCCCACGAGGAATCTCTTGACTTCTCCGATGTTTCAGGTATGTTCCTTTCTCGTTGATGGGCTATCGTTCAATTGGCAGGACGTCGGATTCTGGCTCCGATAATCAAGGTTCGAGTCCTTGTAGCCCAGCCACAACAAAATATGTCCCCATCGTCTAGCCGGCCCAGGACAGCGGCCTTTCACGCCGTCAACGGCGGTTCAAATCCGCCTGGGGACGCCA
>CALUTB010000019.1 GCA_944323575.1 uncultured Mailhella sp.
ATCCTCCCTATGCCGACAATAAGAACTTCTTACCCTTTTGGCAATTAATGAGTCCTGAACCTAATATCATTGTTCACGCCAAAAGCAAAAGTACAACGCGGACAATGCTTCCCCAGAAATAGTGCGAGACTGTCCCAAAGACCGTTGGATGTCCTTGCTTACAGGATGATAGGTATCTGATGCCGGCCAACATCCAGCCAAAGACCCCGCCTCCGGACTCCGGCAGAGCGTTCGGACTTTGCTTCTCACGCTCTCAAAAAGGCAGGAAAAGCAGATGGAAAAGCGGAAGGCGACAAGCAGCTTTCAGAGGCGGCGGACGCTCAGTCCTACTGTGCCGAAGAAAATAAAAGAATAGCAAACCGAGACAGCAGGAATCTCCGCTTCCGAATGCATGCGGCGGCTGTTCTTCGGCGGCAGGCCCATCATCGCCGGAGCGAACGACCAGAGCATGCTGAAATTGCAACGACTTGGGGGCTTGCGTAAGCATCATTTCAGGGTAGTAAAGCGGACTGGGCATCTCGCCCCCCTTTCGGAACCGGCCCCCGGAAATCCGACGGGCCATCGAAGCCCTGAGCGAACGACGATGATTGTCAAAAAAACTCAAACGTACCAGCTTCAAAAAGTCCAGGTCCGTTATGATTGGCGGTCTGGTGGACTACATCCTTGCCGGACACGACGACAGGGACAAGGACAAGCACACCATAACGGAAGCACAAATTTTCTGACCACGACTATTGCCGCACAAAAAGAAGATGATCTCTCTTATTGAAGCCCCATTCAAAGCAGGATGCCTGTCATGCACTGGATTCTGTCATGGCAGGAAAACGAACAGCCGCCCCATGAACAAGTGGATGAGGTGGTCAGTCTCTTTCTTCGGGGAATGGGTCTTGCCGAACACCAGACAGTTTACGCCCTTCATAAAAATACGGGCAACTATCACCTCCATATCGCCGTGAATCGGACGTTCCCCTACACACAGAAAGTCATCCAGCCGCATAGAGGGGTCGATATCAGTGAGGCGCATAAAATAATTGCGGAAATCGAACACCGGCAGGGATGTGCATCACAGATGAACGCCCGCTATCGCGTCAATGAACAGGGCCATGTGGTCAAAAATCTCCAGCGGCGGGAAGGGATAAAGCCCAAGCCCAAAGCGGAAGATTTTGAAAATGCCACCGGCGAAAAATCAGCGATGCGAATTGTGCAGAAACGCGGCCACGCCGTCATCCAGAACGCCACATGGCCACATGCTGGGAGGAGCTTCACGCCGGACTAGATGCCGCTGGTCTGCGTTTCGTCCGCAAAGGTTCCGGCGCTGTCATTTTCGTGAGAGACACGACGGTCAAGGCGTCCAGCGTGGACAGGAATTTCAGTATGTCCAAGTTGTGCAAAAAAATTCGGAGAGTTCAAACCTGGCTTCTACTCCCAGCGGACATTCAAGAAGCCCGCTCCAGAGCCGATCAGCATGTTTGCCGAGAGGAATGGCGAGAGTATCAGAAGGAGCGGCGGAGGCAGGAAGAAGAAAAGCATAACGCCAGAGAAAAGCGGGAGGAGGAAAGGGAAGAACTAAAACGGCGGCAAAAAGAGCGCCCTGAGGTAGCTACAGTCCGTCTTACTCGGCACGGGATTTCCGTGCCGAACATTGCCCGACATTTCCTGAAGGATCAGGAGCGGGAGGAAAAAGCGGCATTACGGGACAGGCAGGCACAGCGGAAACAACAGGAACGGATCCCCCGTTTCAAGCACTGGCTGGGCAAGCGCAGTCCGCATCTTGGCAATCTCTGGCGTTTCCGCAAACGGATCGCTCCCGGCATGGAAGTCAGGAAACACGAATTCCCCAGAGTCGGTACACTGGCTTCTCCGTATGCCGCCTATCGGAAAATGGTCGAAAAACGGTTCCCCAAAAAGATGAATGCTGCAGGCCGTACGCGGCCATTGCCCTGTACATGCGCTGTGGCAGAAGGTTGCCGACGAGCTGTGCAGTCCCGTGCGCCACAAGGGACGGAACCGAGCGAACGGATAGACTACGGACACAGAGTAGAGTACGGTATGCTTCCGGTACAGAGGGAAACATTAATATCGCCAACATTCAGCTCATGCCGGAACAGATTCAAAAAAATTACAAGGAAGCAGAAGAGGGGAATGCACTCTCTAAAAAATAAAAAGAATAGGGATGAGACAATGTTATTAATTTGAAAAAAATAAATCGGAATGAGCAAAGACATAAGCCGCTATGTTCTTGTGAAGCTGACGGATTTTTATGAAGTTGCTACGGACTATCTGCTGGAAAGGACAGAAACAAAACATCACTCGAACGCTGTTCTTGCAGACCTGCGTTTGAATGACGATAGGATTGATCTGTTGAAAAACGGGCGCATTGATACAGCCATGTTCTGTAGACCGGCAACGCACAAGGATTTGATGAAGCTGTTGACCGACATCCAGATTCATGAAAAGACAGCTTGAGAAATTGCTTGAAATTGATCAGCAAAAAGGACGTGGCTGAAAATGCTATCCTACAGCGGGAACGAAGGTAAGAGTGCAACAAATCGACACTTTGAGGATACTATTATGAAAAGGTATACATATATTACTTTAAGAGAACAACCGCAAATAAAGGATAAAGCAGCCGAATGGTTTCATTGCAAATGGGGAGTACCGAAAGAAGCATATCTTGAATGCATGGAAGATTATATTAATAATAAAACTGAATATGGCTGGTATCTTTGTTTAGACGAAGATAAAATTGTAGGTGGATTGGGAGTTATCGATAATGACTTTCATGATAGAAAGGATCTTACCCCCAATGTTTGTGCAGTATTTACAGAATATGAATATCGTTGTAGAGGAATTGCAGGTCATCTACTGAATATGGTTGTAGATGATTTAAAGTCTAAAGATATAACACCAATCTATTTACTTACTGATCATACGGATTTTTATGAGAGATATGGTTGGGAATTTTTGTGTCTGGTTCAGGGCAATGATGAAGCAGACATATCAAGAATGTATATTCACAAGTAACTTCTCTTCTGGTGAGGAAACAGCAACGCCGACAGAGACAGTCAACAGTCAAGATGAACAGCACATTTTATGCGCCGCCGTTGACAGACTCGTCAGCATTTGCTGATAGACAATCAAGGCGGGAAAGCTCCCCAACATAGCTTCCCGCCATTTCAATTTTTGCGGAAGTACAGCTCCAAATCCGGGACAATTTGTCCCGAAGTCCAGCATGAAACAAAAGACGGGGACTCCATCGTCCTATCTGCTGATGAAACCAGTCCTGTACTTGCGGCTCCATGCCATGCAACAGCAGTGCTGTTTTCCTGCCGCTTCAAATCTCCTCGTCCTCCACGGCAGCGACAGCATTTTCATGGCGACGCCAACAGAACGTACACACTCTACACCTTGCAAACAAAGTCGTGTGACAAGGCGCAAGCTTCTTTGAAAAAACCGAACAACAAAACAGGCTGAATGTCTCGCACGTTCCCGATGCTCGATATCAGCCTTTATTTGTTGTCAGCATTCCGTTTCACGGTCTGCGCGCATTTCTTGCAAGCTGACCTAATCTATATGATAAAAACTTCATTGCGATCATATATTATACTGTAATGATTTAATTTTATAAAAACATCAAAAACATTGTCACCTTTCGAAACAACTTATCCTTTAAAATCAGCAGATCAACAAGTCGCCATTTCAGGCTTTATTAAGTCTTCCTCTTGAATTTCCATGAGGTGCAAAATCACGAACGGACATTCCTCATACGATAATAGCCCGTGCTCAAGTACCAATCCGCCTGTCGGCTCCCTCCGGGGAGAAAATACACAATTTCATCATAGTACCGGCTGCAGATTGGAATCTATGCGGAAAAAGGTATGCTTGAAGCCGTCCAGAAATTTTTGAGTCTATCAAAATTATGGGCATCTTGAGGGAATCAAAGATAAAATATACGTATTTTATGTATATTTCAATATATTATACCATATAAAAAGTTCGGATGTGGCAGTCCCATAGAGTACAAGACGGCGGCCGTCGAGCAGTTCCGCAAGAGCGGTCTGCTCCAGTGCGTTATCGACGATGTGCAGAGCGAGGCCGCTGGCGCCGCCGAAATGAAGGCCGCAGCTTCAGGCAATCCACTGATTCTCATGCAGGGTTCAGTCTGCCGCAGATCTTCACAAGCTGGAAGTCCCGTACTCCCAGCATCAGCGGTGACGGCATCGTCTGCGCGACAGACTGGTGTGGCTCAACAGAGCCGATGAGCGTCTTGCCAAGGCGGAAAGCGCCTGCACCGCCGACATCCGGCACCGGGACGACCACACCCATATGATCAAGGAAAAAGACAAGAGAATCCGCATGGAACTCTTTGCGGGAGACAAGACGCTGACGGACAGAGCCGGTGAAAAACAAAGGATATTCTGCTCTGCTGCGAGAAGGAAATGACGCGCAGTGCCGGGGACTGTTCCGCTCTTATCGGGGCTTCGCCATGCACCTTGAACACCATGCCCAGTCCTTCGGCGGCAAGGAGGAGTTCAGAATCATGTGACAGATACGGATGGACAGAAGTTCAAACCGGACAATCTCGTCTACCTCTTTGACGACAAACTCAGCCTTTCCGTTCTGTTCCAGTGCATGGACAATTTTCCGACCAAAGGCTTCATGGCAAAAATCTTTCCCGTCCCATGTCTCATCTTTGAAACACAGCCTCACAACAAAATTCCTAACCGCCTTTTCCTTCAATACCGCCGACATTCAGACAGGTATGGGAGTTTTACGCACGCATCTTTCAGAATATATTTTTCAAATTTCCGCGAATCTAACTATAGGCTAAGTTAATATATCTAGTTACTTGCTCATGCGCAAATACTTTGCGTGTGCGTTTGTTGTTTTCAACAAAGGAGCATACTATGAAAAAACAGTTTCTTATTCCTTCTGTCATGTTCGGTCTTCTTTCCGCTTTGGTCATTTCCGCCCGGACACCTTTCCCTGCACAGGCTGCGGAAAATGACGCTCTGGCGGTGGCCCACGAGCACATCCAGCTTGTTCAGGCCATTCGCGCAGCTGAACAGGAAGTGGGCGGCATCGCCTCCAAGGCAGAGTACAAGCAGAGAAAAGAAATCGGACAATACAAGGTTGAAGTTGTCCGAGGTTACGACGTCTTCGATGTAGTTGTCGATGCCGACAACGGCTCCATTCTTAAGATAAAAAAAGATGAAGCCGATCATGAAGGCTGCCGGGACGACCGCGACCTCAAAGATGGCGGAAACGGCTATCAGGAGCGATGGAATGCTCGCGATGAAAGAAACGGCGGCTATCGGGAGGACAGTCGCGATCTGAGGCGAGACAACAGAGAATATCAGGACTGACGCATCATTTAAACATGTTATAAAAACTGCCTGTGCATATTGCTGCCGGCAAGGGCAGTTTTTCTGACGTTCCTCCTCACAACGTCCATTATTCCTCTCAAATGGACGTTCCCATACCCCCGGTTGGCGATGATTCCCCAGTCGCCTGCCGGGGAGTTTCTCTTGAAGGATATGACACATAATGCTGCATCAGCGAGGGCTGAGCGGAAACCTGTGACAGCGTGCCGGAATAATGCACGGTCTCCACAAAAAACGATGCCTTGCTTTTTTCTGCAAAGACGAACGCTTGTCTGCGATGCATCCGTTGAGAACGGAACTCCTGCGAAGTGAATGACGATGAGAAGCTGCCAGATGAAAATCAGGAAAAAACTCCAGTTGTCCCACATTCCTTTGTTTCAGTTTACAAAAGAAATGTTGCGGCATCCCCGCGAGATAGGAGCCCTTTGTCCGAGCAGCCCTCATCTGGCTGCGGCCATGGCAGAATCCATCCCTGAGGGGAAAGGCATGGTCATCGAACTTGGTGCAGGTACGGGTTCGGTGACGAACGCCCTTGTATCACGAGGAATCGCCGCCTCGGATATTCTGGTATTGGAACGTTCTCCCGACTTCTGCCGTATCCTTCACGACAAATCTCAGGGAATGAGCATAGTGCAGGGTGACGCCGCATCTCTGTGTTCTTTCATCCCTCAGGATATCCCGGTACGTGCAGTGGTCTCATCGCTGCCGCTCATGAACTTTTCCCTTCCTCTGCGTGAACGGATACTGACGCAGATACGAAGAGCACTCGGAGAATACGGCTGCGTCATTCAATTCACCTATGCCCTGTTTTCCCGCTCTCCATATGTGAACGTCGGGTTTCAAAGGGATATGTGCCGGATAATCACTTTCAATGTGCCCCCGGCAAAGGTGGAACGCTTTCATTGCTGATTTCCGCACCCCAAAGCCTTTGCTCATTTTCCGCTAAGTTTTGTCGAGTACTCCATGAATCATGGATGCGTTCACCATGAATCATGGAGTTTATCATGCATATAGTTTCGATCCATAGTTTTTATAAAAATTATCCATGGCGGGAACATACCATGCTGCTTGTTCCCCTCGTACTCATTACCTGCACGATTGTTTTCCGTTATGGGATGTGGGGGCTTCCTGTGGCGGATGCATTCAGGGAACTTCGGGACTCAAGCACTGCCGTCACGGCATTCATGCATCTCATCTCCGACTGGGGAAATATTTTTCTGGACAGTATCTACGCCGATATACTGCTTCGTTCATGGCGTACCCAGGACAGTCACGGTAAAATATTCTCTCTGAGCTATGCGATGGCAGCCGTTTTATACCTCTGCATAGTTCTGCAGCTTGTCAAATACGGCCTCGGCATGCCGCGTCCCGGTATTCCGGGACCGCCTCATCCCTGGAGTTCCCACGCGTACACATCATTTCCATCGGGCCATACGGCGCACATCATTGCGGCAGCCCTTCCTCTGGCGTTCTGGTATCGCTCCAGAATCCTTTCCTTCGGTCTTTCCCTGCTCATCGGCCTTATGGGCCTCTCTCGTGTGTGGCTGGGCGAACATCACCCTGTGGATCTTCTGGGAAGCATTGTCTTCGGCAGTCTGGTGGTCATGTGCCTTTATTACCTTTTACTATGCGCTGACACAGACAGGTGGCAGCGAAAATCCGAACCAAAGAAAGCATGAGAAAGGACCAGAAATGATAAAACCGACAAATTTGCTGCAGGCGTTTCGTTCCCTGTCTGTTTCCGTTCCGAGCTTTTCCTGCATTACTGCAGTATATCTTGCAGCATTGTGTAATATATCCTTCTGGAATACTGTACATGGATTCATTCCTTTTAAAGCAGAAAATCTGATATTTTACACCGTACTGGCCATTATTTTGCTGTGCATCTATGCACTGGCATTCAATATTCTCACTGTTCGATACGTAGGAAAACCTGTTGCGGTACTGCTGATTTTACTTTCCGGAACTTCGTCCTATTTCATGGACACATTCGGAGTACATATCGACAGATCCATGCTCGTAAACGTCATGCTCACGGACTGGAAAGAGGCGTCTGACTTTTTAACGCTTCCTCTGTTTGTCCATGTTCTTTTCTTTGCGCTGCTTCCGGCCTTGCTCATCATGTCTGTGAACATAAAACGGCTGCCCTTTAAACGGGAACTTCTCCGCCGTGTCATCTTCGGAGCCGGATGTCTTGTCATCGGATGCTCCTGCTTCGGCATTCAGTACAAGTCCATCACCTCTTTTTTCCGCTCGCATGGAGAGGTCAGGTCGCTGATTACTCCCGTCAACTGTATAAGCGCGGGAGTTCCCTGATAAAAAGTCAGTGGAAAGACAAAGATATCGTTATACAGGCCATAGGGCTTGACGCCAGACAGCGCGCACATTCGGGCAAACCCCGCATTGTGGTACTTGTTGTCGGAGAAACGGCAAGGGCAGAGAACTGGGGACTGAACGGCTACGAACGCCAGACAACCCCCGTGCTTGAAGAACTCGGTGTCGTCAACTTCCCCGATGTCAGGGCATGCGGCACATCCACGGCGGTTTCCCTCCCGTGCATGTTTTCCCCCTTCCCTCGTTCGGAATATACCGACAGAAAAGGAAAGGAATATGAAAATCTCGTCGATGTGCTCAACAGAGCAGGCATACAGGTTATCTGGAGGGACAACGATTCCGGAGGAGCCAAAGGTGTTGCCGACCGCGTAGGAGAAGAAAAACTCTATAACGTCACGGTGGAGGGGCTTTGCAACAGCGGCGGCTGCTACGACGCCATTCTGCTCAAAGATCTGGATAAAAAACTGGCGGAGACAAAACCGGACAAGGACATCTTTCTTGTTCTGCATCAGAAGGGAAGCCATGGCCCGGCCTATTATTTGAGATACCCCGAAGAGTTCAGGCTCTACGGCCCTGAATGTCTGTCTTCCGATCTTCAAAACTGCTCGCGGGAAGAGATAGTCAACGCCTATGACAACACCATAGCCTACACCGACTATTTTCTCGGACAGGTTGCGGAAACCCTGACATCATACAGCGGGAATCATGACGTGGCGATGATCTATGTTTCAGACCACGGCGAGTCGCTCGGCGAATACGGTCTGTATCTGCATGGTCTTCCGTATGTCGTTGCCCCGAAAGAACAGATTCATGTTCCCATGGTGGTATGGATACCCGAACAATCAGCCCGTGGGTTCGGCGTGAATATGCGGCGTCTGTATGACTCTGCGTCTGAAAGCTATTCACATGACAATCTGTTTCACTCCGTTCTCGGTCTTATGGAAGTGGAAACTGAACTCTACGAAAAAGATAAGGATATCTTTGCGCAATGTCGTTAGCCCAATATTCTGCTTCATGGAGATTCTGCATGAAACAGCGCATTTTTCTATACCTGTTTTCTCTGCTCCTGCTCTTTCCTCTGGTATATGTTTTCGGAACGAACCTCATGGAGGCACGGAATTTCATTTCCGCCCAGAGCATGGCGCAGGACGGCAACTGGCTCATCCCTCATCTGTTTACGGAAATTCGTTTGAACAAGCCTCCATTGCCGGTCTGGCTGACGGCTCCGATCTTTCTGATTGACGCTTCTCCCTCTCTTCTGGCACTGCATGTTCCCGTCATTCTGGTGACAGCCCTGCTTGGCGTGTTCTGCTTCGACCTGCACAGGCTCCTGTGTGGAAAAAGTAGAGCAAATCTCTATGCCGGAATTGTGGCCGCCTCCATGCTGATGACCATAAAACTGGGGACTGCCAATTCCTGGGACATATACTCAGTGGTATTCATGACCGGGAGCCTTGTCGCCCTGCTGGAAAAGAGCACACCATGGCTTGTTTTGGGAACACTCTGCATGGCGGCATCCATACTCAGCAAAGGTCCCGTGCAGCTGTACGCCATGCTGCTTCCCTTCCTGCTGGCATCTCTTCTCTGTAAAAGAACAATTCCATGGAAAAGAGTTGCTCTCATGCTGTTCGGCGGGGCAGCACTCGGCGGACTCTGGTATGCGTATGTCTGGCTGTCGATTCCGAATGTTGCGGAAACCGTGGCGATGGAAGAAATCGGTGCATGGGGGAATCGACATACGCATCCGATCTATTTCTATCTTTCCTTCCCTGCTTTTGCCGGTGCGTGGGCCTTACCGGCTCTGGCAAGTCTCGGCGGACGTACATTCTGCAGAGAAGAACCGTCCGACTTGTGGGAAAAACATAAATTTCTACTCTGCTGGTTCGGGCTTTCCCTGCTGCTCCTGTCGATTGTACCGGAAAAAAAGGAAGTTACCTCATGCCTGCGTACATACCCTATGCGCTGTCAACGGCGATGCTGCTCGGCTGCTGGGTTCAGGGACTGAAAAAAGGAGAGCTGCGTCGCATTGAAGCAAACGCCATCAGACTGCATCTCGGATTGGGAACTGTGGCGGCGGCAGGGATATGCTGTTTCATTGCATACAGTCATCAGGCATATACGGCCTGGGCTTTGTTGTTTGCCCTGGCGGCCCTGATCCTCGGCTTTTACGGCATGAAGCATCTCAACCAGGTCGTCTCAGTCTCCTGCCTGCTGCTTTTCTGCGTGGTATTCGCGGCGTTCCGCCTGGGGTCCGAGCGCCCCGTAGTACAGACAATAGCACCTACCTATACCTTGAAAGAACTGCACGGACTACCGCAGCTTCAGGGCCTGTCGTTTTATTCTCTGGATGCATTCAGCCCTCTGGAGGAATGGGAAGTGGGCAGAGACATGACACAGGTCTCCTCGCCAGCAGACATTACAGAACAACGCTTTGTTCTGATGGACAGGGATATGACACCTCCGACCTTTCTCCAGGAGAAAACAGGTTCCGCATATAGGATCCTTGAACGTATTCTGGTACAGACGACGGCCAACGACTATCTGACGCTGTTCCTGCTTGAGAAAACCAAATAACCGGTATACGTATGATGCGGACATCCTGCATGCATCGTGAGTGCAATCCGTACGCCTTTTCCTTGAAGAAAAGACATCAAGAGGACATCCATGAGAATCCTTTTTGTGGAAGATGACTTAATGAGGCTGTATTTGCGAGCCTGAAAGATGCTTCCTATGCCGTTGACTGGGTCAGAGACGGGGAAATGGCGCTCTCCAGCATTACTGTGTGCCCGTATGACGTTGTGCTGCTCGACCTCGGCCTGCCCAAGGTCGATGGCCTGGATGTGCTGAAAAGAATCAGAGCCGAAAAAAACAATGTACCCATTCTTATCCTCACGGCCCGTGATGCTGTGGAAGAACGCATAGGCGGACTGGATGCCGGAGCGGATGACTATATTCTGAAACCTTTTGCCATGGGAGAACTTCTTGCACGAATACGAGTGGCCAGCAGGCGAAGAAGCGGACTTTCATCACCTCTTCTTTCAGGCGGCGGCATTACTCTCAATCCTGCTACACATGAAGCTTCTTACGGTAATGCAACATATCGACTTACTGCCAAAGAATTCGCTCTTCTTCAAGCCTTTCTCTTATCACCGGGAGTTATTTTATCCCGTACTGAACTTGAAGACAAACTGTATGGATGGAATGAGGAAATAAAAAGCAATGCCGTAGAGTTCCTTATACATTCCCTGCGTAAAAAGCTGGGGGCAGATATCATAAAAAATGTGCGGGGTGCGGGATGGATGGTTTCCAAAAAATAAAAAACTCTCTCCAGTTCAAACTTTCCGTACTGCTGACCATCGGCCTTCTGTTGTTCGCCTTCGGAGCCGGGACAATTTCCTTCTTCAGTATTCTTCATGAGGCGGAAGAAATTTTGGATGACGAACTTCTGCAGGTAGCCGTGCTTATCAGGAATCATCAGTTTGCCGGGCAGGAGTCCGCCACAACAACGCCCGGGCTGAACATTCGTCAGGCCATCATCGTGCAGTCTCTTTCCGACAATAAAGCATTCCCTCCTGTTCTGGAGCTTCCCGACTCCTTGAAGGATGGCTTTCAGACAGTCGTCATTGACGGAAGCTCATGGCGCATACTTGTTACGGAGCTGACCCCTGGCGAACGCTTTGTCGTGGCTCAGCAACCTTTTCTCCGAAACAAGATAGCAAAAGAAGGGATGATGGCCACTTTTATTCCCTTTCTTTGCTTTGCCTGCCTCGCTGCCGTAGGTACATTTTTTCTGGTAAGGCGGCTTTTCCGTCCCATACGGGAAATGGCGGCAAGCATAGACAAACGCGATGAGCAGGATCTGAGTCCGATTTGTCAGCATCACATGCCCTCAGAACTTATCCCATTCATAGAGTCGTTGAACCGTATGTTCTCCAGAGTTGCCCTTTCCATAGAAATGCAACGACGTTTTGTTGCTGATGCGGCACACGAGCTGCGTTCTCCGCTGGCGGCACTCACACTTCAGGCTGAACGACTTGACGCCGTGGAAATGCCCGCACCCGCCAGAGAACGGCTGAACGTACTCCGTACGGGGCTGAACCGTGCCAGTGCTTTGCTGAACCAGCTTCTGACTCTAGCCAGAGCTCAGGGGCACAGACAGGAAAAAAGTGAATTGATATCTCTCATGGCGTTGTTCCGACAGGTGCTGTCGGACATGCTTTCTCTGGCAGAGGACAAAAACATTGACCTCGGAATCGCCAGCAGCGAGGATGTTGTCATCAGCATTCCTCCAACGGCAGCAGCATCCATTCTGAAAAACCTGGTTGATAATGCCATCCGGTATACTCCAAACGGCGGACGCATTGATTTGTACGCAGGCTATACGCATGGGGTCCCCTTTTTTTTCCGTCGCCGATACGGGTCCCGGTATTCCCGCTGAAGAGATGGACAGGGTTTTCGATCCTTTTTACAGGGTTCTGGGCAGCAATGTTTCCGGCTCCGGTCTCGGACTTTCCATCGTAAAAACGCTTGTTGAATCCGCAGGTGGAACGGTATCGCTGAAAAATCTGAATACCGGAAAAAACACTGGACTTTGCGTAACGGTCTCTTTCCAAGGAGTACAGAAATAAAACTGAGGAATAGGGATATCACCGTTTTTTTCGTTGAGAAGCCTCCCGCATCATGCTCTCCGGAATGATGATTTTTTGACGCTGCCCCCCCTTACATTCCTCCACCCGTCGCCACGACTTCCGATATGTTTCATACTTCGCCAGGATCCACATCACCGGTCACGGCCGGTGGAGAGAAGTCGCAGGACGATCACGGCATCCGGCAATGCTTCTTTCTCCTCCGTATACGTTCCTTCCGTGAACTCTCCCCCATTTTCTGCAAAGTTTTTTCATGCTGAAAGCCCGGTCCACGAAAGAAGCCTTCACGGCAATGTCTCCCACAGAATGATCGCGCCGCCCCCCTTTTTCTCAAAACGGCAACCGACTTTTGCCCGCTTCCGACGCAAGTCTTCCCATGAGTCTGCGTTCCATATGATTCATGTCCTCGCCCCTGAACGATACGCTGATCTGACTTCTCGCCAGTGGCGTGTTCAACGTCCAGGGCAGCCTTTCGAGGTTTTATTTCCCTGCCGCTCTTTCTCCGGGACAGTTCACCGTTTTCCAGCACGACATACCAGGCTTTTTCCTGCGGATTTTTGTTGTGAGGAAAGCGGATGTAATCCACCAGGTCTCCGATCTGTCACGTCTTCGGCCTATCGACGGCTTTCCGTCTGACTTTCTTCACTAGCCCATGGCCGGGCATTCCAAAATGCTCAATGGCGGAAGTCAGAAGCCCCAACGGTCGTTCCTGCCGCTTAAGCGTATCCGCACCGGCACCTGACTGCCGGAGCATTTCAAAGTTGTGCTTGAACAGGCCCCCGATACGGCGAAGTTCCCGAATCATCATGGCGTCGGTGTGGACGATGAGAGGAGGTCATTCCCAAAACTACGGCACAGATACATGGAAACGGACAGCCCCGCCATATCCGCCTGCTGCTCAAGACACGCTTTTTCTTCTGCCGTCACTCTGAAATTAAGCAACAGATTGCGGCATACCTGCCTTCACCTTTCGTTTCCTTTTTTGCTTCTCATGTCTCTCTGCCTTTGGAATGCGAGAAGCGAAGCACCGAGCATTCCGGGAGTCCGAAGGACATCCTGTCGTGAAGTGGCGAAATTGCAGATAACAAAAATTTTCGGCTATAGTAATTACAAGCACAATGACAAAAGGAAAAATTATGGAAAACGTGGAACTTTGCGACCGAAACAAATCAAGCAGACTCAAAAACTGCTTAACGCGTTACCCGAAAAAGACAACAGAAAAAACGGGATGAGCAGCTTGAATATTAGAAAAAATTTTCAAACAGTTTTTCAAAAATGATATTCCCCCAAAAACAGTATAATATTGAAACATGCAGAAATTATTCCCACATATCTCATAAAAATTTTGGAAGGTATGATTTTATATAAGTAAAAACAAATATAGTTCTCCTTAACAAATATTAAAATTTCAGAAATATCGTACCAAACAATCAGACAGCTTACTTGAGTATGGCCATTACCCATCTTTGATGCCTGATGAGCGAATCAGGCATTTTTTACAGCGAATCCGGCATACATTTTGAGGGCAGCGAGTGGTAAAGTCATACCATCCAATATCTTATGATTTCACTTAGTTCAGGAGATTTTTCATGTCAGGTCATTTTTCCCGTCGCACTTTTTTGAAGCAAGGTTCCTGCCTGCTTGGAACTGCTGCTGTCGGAGCATTTCCCGCCTCTGTTCAAGCAGCAGAAGATGCACATATCAATCCACGGGCAACGGTCTACTATTCCAAAGAGATTTCTCCGGAAGCAATGCTCCGACTTTACGGCAAGATAAACCAGAATATCGGAGGCAACATTGCCCTTAAAGTACATACCGGAGAACCTCACGGACCGAATATACTTCCCCCTGCATGGATTAAAAACATTCAAGAAAATATTCCAAAATCCACTATTGTAGAGTGCAATGTCCTTTACGACAGTCCACGTCAAACCACTGAAGGACATCGAAAAACTCTTAAAATTAATGGCTGGACGTTTTCCGATGTCGATATCATGGACGCCGAGGGAGATGCGCCTCTTAAAATTCCCGGAGGACGTCAACTTTCTGAAATATATGTGGGAAAACATCTTTTGAACTATGATTCCATGATTGTATTGACACACTTCAAAGGACACGCAATAGCCGGATTCGGCGGTTCGTTAAAAAACATTGCCATTGGCTGCTCTTCCCCGCATGGCGGGAAACTCCAAATTCATCACCCCCTTACTGAAAAGGGATGGGAACTTGGTCCATCCGTGTTACAACGCATGGTTGAAGGTGGATGCGGCATCACTCATCATTTCGGGAAACGTATCGTCTATATCAATGTATTGCGTAACATATCCGTTGATTGTGACTGTGCAGGGACAAGTGCTGCTGCACCGAAAATTCCCGATTTGGGCATACTGGCTTCAACCGATCTTCTTGCGATTGAACAGGCCTCGATAGACATGGTCTTTCAGTTGCCCGCCAAGCAGAATCATGATTTAGTGGAGCGTATCGCTAGCCGTTCCGGTTTATGTCAGCTTGAATACATGAGACTGCTGGGAATGGGGAATAGCGACTATGAGCTGATCACAGTCTGAAACGTATAGCTCCACCGAGGGAGAGGGTATATGAGTGACGTCACAAGCCTGTCAAAACAGAACGCTGTTCTCAGGAAAAAACTATTAAAATGGCTACCCGAACCTTCCAGACTAGAAACCGCCATTCCAGGACTGACACTAACTCGTTATAATGAAAACACCAAGGCCTCCCGATGTTTCTATACCCCTATGGTGGCTCTGGTTGTACAGGGATACAAACATTCGATAATCGGCGACCAGCAAGCTAATTACGGTAAGAATCAGTGCGTCGTCGTCGGCGTTGACATGCCTGGAATTTTTCATGTAACCGAAGCCTCTGAAGAGGTTCCATTTCTTTCCCTATCCGTCCGTCTTGACAGACGCATTATCTCACAACAGATCGCGGAGCTGCCGACAATCCTCATAGAAAATACCGAGTCTCTCAATCCGGTGGTTATTTCCGATGCAAGTAAGGATCTGCTGGATGCCTTCATACGTCTTGTAGACCTTCTGGACACTCCATCCAGAATTCCGATCTTGTCTCCCCTGATCCTCAGAGAAATCCACTTCTACCTGCTCAGCGGCAATCAGGGGGAATGTCTGCGACTTTTCAATACCAGCGGAACCCAGGCCAGCCAGATTGCTCAGGCAGTTGCCTGGCTGAGAGAGCATTACACCTCCCCTCTTCGCATGGAAGAACTGGCCAGACAGGTCAATATGGCCCCCTCTACATTCAATCGGCACTTCAAAGAGATCACCAGCCTCAGCCCTCTCCAGTTCCAGAAACGCCTGAGGCTTTATGAGGCTGAGCGCCTTATGCTCATTGAGGGAAAAGATGCCGGAACTGCTGCTCTTTCAGTAGGCTACGAGAGCGTTTCGCAATTTACCAGGGAGTACAAGCGCCAGTTCGGCGATCCTCCCCATAGAGACGTCACCAGAAAAAA
Organism: uncultured Mailhella sp.; assembly: GCA_944323575.1. Taxonomy (GTDB): domain Bacteria; phylum Desulfobacterota; class Desulfovibrionia; order Desulfovibrionales; family Desulfovibrionaceae; genus Mailhella. The sequence goes on from CALUTB010000019.1 coordinate 15,855, forward strand.
ATCATAACATATTATTTTGAATCTCTTAAAAGCGGGAAGCCTTATTTTTCAAGGTTTCCCGCTTTTTTAGTCTGCCCCGACGGCATTGAGCGAAATGGGCAAAAAACAGCATTAAATATGTATAGTTCATAGATAAAAGAAGCTCTATGTTGATATCAACAAAAAGAAAACATCTTGATGCACATCAGCAAGGAGGTTCCAGTGTTTTCCAAGATATTGATGGCGATTCTGGGCGTATGCTGCACTGCAGCAATGGGCCTGCCTGCAATGGCGCATGCCGAAAGCGCGCACTCCGTGCCAGCATTGGACAGCAAGCAGCAAAGTATCGTTGCCATAGCGGCCTTTACCGCAAAAGGGGATACGGAAAGGCTGAAAGAGGCTCTTGCCGAAGGTCTGCAGAACGGCATGACGGTCAACGAAATCAAGGAAGTTCTTATACAGATGTACGCCTACACGGGGTTCCCCCGAAGCCTGACGGGACTGAACACCTTCATTGCCCTGCTTGATGAGCGCAACGCTCAGGGCATTCATGATGAAGTGGGCCGCGATGCCGCTCCTCTGCCCGATACGGCGAACATCCGCGAACTCGGCACGGCGAACCAGACTGCGGTCATCGGCAGACCTGCCAGCGGACGAATCTATGAATTCGCCCCCGTTATCGACACGTTTTTGAAGGAGCATCTTTTCGGCGACATATTCAGCCGCGACATCCTCAACTTCCAGGAACGGGAACTGGCCACGGTTTCCGCTCTGGCCAGTCTCCCGGCAGAACCCCAGCTTCGTTCCCATCTGAACTGCTGTCTGGTCGTCGGATGGAGCGAAGAGCAGATGAAAGCGTTCGTATCCGTACTCGAAACGAAAGTAGGCAAGGCGGAAGCGGAACTGGCCGAAAAGGCATTAGCTCATGTTTTGAAAAACAGAAATCAGTCAAAATAACCTCATGTTTTCACATGAAAGGAGACAATCATGAAAAAATTTTCTCTGGCAGCCGTGGCTATGGCCTCCGCTTTGACATTTGCATGTACCGCCCATGCGGCAGAAGGCAATCCTTTCGGTCTCGTTTATAAAGACGCCATTACGGAAAACGTCAAAGGAAAAGTGAATATCCACCCTGTCACATATACTCTGAACGGCCTGAAGATTGCGGCCAACGTATACACTCCCGCCGGATATGAAGCTACGAAAAAATATCCGGCCGTCGTGGTGGCTCATCCCAACGGAGGCGTAAAAGAACAGGTGGCCGGACTTTATGCCCAGCGTCTGGCAGAAAAAGGCTACATCACCATAGCGGCTGATGCCGCATATCAGGGAGCCAGCGAAGGACAGCCGAGAAATGTCGACAATCCCTATTATCGTACGGAAGACATACACGGTATGGCTGACTATATCAGCAGCTATCCCGGGGTAGATGCGGCAAGACTCGGTGTACTCGGTATCTGCGGCGGTGGCGGCTACACGCTGAATGCGGCGAAGTCCGACAAGCGTTTCAAGGCAGTCGCAACCCTGAGTATGTTCAATTCCGGCCAGGTACGGCGCAACGGCTACATGAATACGCAGCTTGATTCCATTCAGCAACGTCTGAAAGAAGCTTCCGATGCCCGTATAAAAGAGCTCGCTGGGGACATCAGCTATTCCGGCAATATCGACTTTGATGCTCTTACGGATGAAAGCATCAGCAAAATTCCTACCGATCTGTATCGGGAAGGTATGATCTACTATGGACGTACGCATCGTCATCCCAACTCCACGTTCCGTTATACGACCAGCAGTCTCATGGACCTGATGAGCTGGGACGCCACCGACAATATCGAACTCATCAATGTTCCTCTGCTGATGATGGCCGGAGAAAAGGCAGACTCTCTGTATATGACTGAGGAAGCCTTTGAAAAGGCTACCGGCACCAAGGACAAGGAACTCTTCAAGATTCCCGGCGCCACGCATATTCAGACCTATTTTGTTCCCGAGTATGTGGATAAGGCCGTTGCCAAACTCACGGAATTCTACGGGAAAAATCTGAAATAAGCTGCTGTTTGCAAAGAGCACTCCGCAGGAGGGCCAACATGGCGTGTACTCGCCACGCCCTCCTGCCCTTACCGCAATTTTTCATGGAGAATATCATGAAACGCCTTTCCCTTTTCACTCTCTGCCTGTTGCTTGCCGGAGTCATGGCCGCGTCTTCGGCGTATGCTGCCCCCCAAAAACAGATCGTGATTTCGGGAGAGTCCCGCCGTTCATCCTCGGCTCCAAAGCAACATTTCACGGGTAATGTCCGCGTTGACCCGGCTTTTGAAACTCAGGCTCCACAACGCGTCTACGGTTCCTACGTTACCTTTGAGCCTGGTGCGCGCACCAACTGGCATTCCCATCCGTTGGGGCAGACATTGCTCGTTACATTCGGCGTCGGGTTGACCCAGGAATGGGGAGGTCCGGTACAGGTCATCCGTCAAGGAGACGTGGTACTGTGTCCCCCCAATGTCAAGCACTGGCATGGAGCGATGGCCGAAAACGCAATGACGCATCTCGCCATAGGAGAACATTCGGAAGGAAGCAGTGTAACGTGGATGGAGAGCGTCACAGATGAGCAGTATAGATATTAAATACTCCATGAAAACCTCACTTATTCGATAAGTTTTCTAATTTATCGTTTACAACAAATTAAAAAACACTGGAAAGGTTTCCATCATGAAAGATTTTGTATTTGAAAACTCCACAAAGGTTTATTTCGGCAAAGGATGTGTACGGAAATATCTTCCGAATCTTCTTGATAACTATGGAAATACTATCATGCTTGCCTATGGTGGCGGTTCCATCAAACGACACGGTGTCTATGATGAAATTGTTGCAGTCCTTCAGTCTGCGGGCAAGACCATCGTTGAATTTCCGAACATCATGTCCAACCCCACATATGCAAAGGTTCAGGAAGGAGCGGCTCTCGCGAGAGAACGGCATGTCGATCTGATTCTCGGCGTAGGCGGCGGATCAGTCATGGACTGCTGCAAGGCCGTTTCGCTGGCGGCCGTTGCAGAAGGCGACATATGGGAGCGCTTCTGGGCCAGTTCAGGAACGATAAGACTTTTCCCCTCTCCCTCTTGCCGTCGTGGTGACGGTAACGGGTACGGGGAGTGAGATGAACGGTGGTGCCGTCATTACCAATGAAGCAAGCAAAACAAAGACCGGACGGGATTATCCCCAATGCAATCCGAAATTCGCATTGCTTGATCCGTCCTACACCATGAGCGTTCCTCCCCTGCAAACGGCTTCCGGCGGCTTTGATATTCTGAGCCACATTATGGAAACCTATTTCAGCGAACCTGATGAAGACAACGTGTCGGACGACATTTCCGAAGCTCTCATGCGCAGCGTCATCAGAAATCTGCGCAAGGCCGTTCAGACCCCCGACGATTATACGGCCCGCAGCAATCTTATGTGGGCTTCCACCATGGCTGAAAACCGGATCATCAAACTGGGCAAGAAGATGGACTTTCAGGCCCACCAGATTGAACATCAGCTTGGGGCCTATACAAGCTGCAATCATGGTTGCGGTCTCGCCGTCATCAGCCCGGTATATTATCGGCATATCTATACTTCCGGACTGACGAAGTTTGCAGCCTTTGCCAGAAACGTCTGGCAGATTCCGGCGGAAGGAAAAAGTGAGGAAGAACTCGCTCGGGCCGGGGTAGAGGCTCTGGCGGCATTCATCAAGGAATTGGGCCTGCCCGACTCGCTGCGCTCCCTGGGAATTACCGAAAAAAACGTGCTCAAGGATGTGGCAGACTCCTGCAACATTTCGCAGGGAAGCTACAAGCACATGACGGCTACGGAAATCCTGTCCATTCTGGAAGAATGTTTCTGACAAGGACGCGACTACGTCGCATCCTTCCGCGCCAGGTTCCGAAAAAACACGAAACCTCGGTGACCGGACAAAAAAACGCTACACTCATCGAAGGCGAAGAATGAAAACTTTTCTGTTGAACGACGGCAACTCCATTCCTGCAGTAGGTTTCGGGGTGTTCATGATTCCCAGTGACGGTTCCACCTATAACGCCGTCAAGCAGGCACTGCTCTCAGGCTACCGCCACATCGACACGGCAGCAGCCTACTTCAACGAAACGGAAGTCGGCAACGCCATCAGAGACAGTGGTATTCCAAGAAAAGACCTTTTTGTAACCAGCAAGCTCTGGATTCAGGATTATGGATATGAAGCGGCCAGAGCAGGCATTGGTGAATCACTCCGAAAACTGAATATCGACTACATCGACCTCTACCTGCTCCACCAGCCCTACGGTGACGTGCCAGGTGCGTGGAAGGCTCTGGAAGAGGCACAGAAAGAAGGAAAGCTGAGATCCATAGGGGTCAGCAACATGACCCCGTCTCTCTGGAAAAAATTTGTTCCTCATTTCGACACCATTCCTGCCGTCAATCAGGTGGAATGCAATCCTTTTTTTCAGCAGAAGGAACTGCGGAACCTCCTTGCAGCAGACGGAGTCGTCCTGGAGGCATGGTATCCTCTCGGTCATGGCGACAAAAAACTGCTTGAGCACCCCTACATCACCTCACTGGCGCAAAGGTATCATAAAAACGCCGGGCAGATCATTCTGCGCTTTGAAGTACAGGATGGAATAGTGGTGCTGCCGAAATCAACCAACCCTGCCAGAATTGCCGGAAACATCGACATTTTCGATTTTGCTCTGACGGAAGAGGAAATGGAGAAGATGCACGGTCTGGATACCGGCATAGGAACCCATAATCCCGAAACTCCGGGACTGGGAGAACTTCTGCTGAAGAAATACAAAATACATGACTGACGGAAAGTCTCGGCGATCACAATCACAACGGAACATCCCGGAAAGACCGGACTAGACGCGCTCCAGAAAAACTCAAAGCCCATGGAGGCATTATGAAACTCGCTCATGACGCATATGTGAATTCGGCGTCCTCAATCATCTCCAGACGCAACGCTTTAAAAATGATAAGTCTGGGACTGTCGTTCAGCATGTTTGCCCCTCTGCTGAGTCCTGCATCGTCCCGCGCTGCAGACGCCAGGGAAACAAAGCCCCTTGTCGTCTACTTTTCCATGCCGGAAACGAACGATCCGAACAATATGACCAGAGAAGAGGAAAACAGTACCGTCGTCATCGACGGAAAGGTTCTCGGCAACACTCAGTATGTGGCTATGCTGATTCAGGAAATGACCGGCGGCGACATATTCCGCATCATTCCGCAGACTCCCTATCCCACCAATCACAGAACTCTGGTTGATCTGGCCAAGGAAGAACAAAACACAAATGCCCGTCCTGCTATTTCCGGAACCGTCAACACTGCCGGCTACGATGTCATTTTTCTCGGCTATCCCAATTGGTGGGGGGATATGCCGATGATTTTATACACCTTCCTTGAACAGTACAATCTCTCCGGCAAGACCATTATTCCCTTCTGTACCCACGGCGGCAGCGGGCTCTCCAACACCATTCAGGCCATACAAAACTGTCAGCCCAACGCGACAGTAATACGTAACGGTTATGTTCTTTCCAGAAACCGCATGGAACGTGCCCCCTCTGGTGTGGCCGAGTGGTTGAAGGAAATCGGTCTGAAAAAATAAGGAGAAAAATCATGGGCAAACAGATTCTTATCTTGGCAGGCAGTCCTCGTAAAAACGGAAATTCCGCCGCACTGTGCCGCGCCTTTGCACGCGGGGCAGAAGAAAGTGGGCATCAGGTGGAAACCGTTTTTCTGCGAGACAGAAAAATTAGTTACTGTCTGGCCTGCTACCATTGCAAAAACAACGACGGTGTCTGCATCATCAAGGATGATATGGGAGAGATCCTTGATAAAATGAACAAATCTGACGTTGTTGTTATGGCAAGCCCCGTTTATTTTTACTCCGTTGACGCACAAATGAAGGCACTCATCGACCGTACGGTAGCACAATGGCTGACAATTAAAAATAAAGAATTTTATTATATTATGACATCTGCAGAAGAAAGTGACACCGTCATGGACTGCACGCTTGAATGTCTGCGAGGTCTGGCAAAATGCCTCAACGGTTCTGTCGAACGCGGCGTCATTTACGGCAAAGGCGTATATGCTGCGGGAGAAATAGAATCCAGGCCAGCCATGCAGGAGGCCTACGAAATGGGCCGTCGAGTATAGATGTTACGCCGTGCGGCCGACTGTGAACCTGACGAAAAGCAGGGGAGATTCAGGTTGAACAGATCCGGCCTGCATGACGTGCCGATATCAGCAAAAAAACGTTTCAGAGAGGCGCATCACATGAAACAGCGCAAGTTAGGAAGTCTGCATGTTTCCGAAATCGGGCTTGGCTGCATGGGGATGGACCATGCATACGGCGCCCCCGCCCCGAGGAAAGACATGGTCAAACTACTCCACCGGGCTGTGGAGCTGGGGTGTACTTTTTTCGATACTGCTGTCGTTTATGGAAGTGCCAATGAGGAACTTCTGGGAGAAGCCTTCTCGTCCATGCGCGATAAGGTCGTATTGGCAACAAAATTCGGAATTGTCGGCCAGCGCATCGAAAACGGCAGGCCGGTCAATCTGCTGGACAGCAGGCCGGAATCTATCCGTTCGCAGGTGGAAGGCTCTTTAAGCAGACTCAAAACCGATTACATTGATCTCTACTATCAGCACCGCACAGACCCGACAGTTGAACCGGAAACGGTGGCAGACACCATGAGCGCCCTGATAAAAGAAGGGAAAATTCTTGCCTGGGGGCTTTCCAATGCCCCCGTGGAATACATGAAACGGGCTCATGCAGTATGCCCTCTGGCAGCAGTGGAAAACCAGTATTCCATGATGTGGCGCGGGCCGGAACAGGAACTATTCGATCTGTGTTCTGCCATGGACCTTGCTTTTGTTGCCTACAGTCCTCTGGGCAACGGCTTTCTAAGCGGTCGCTTTACCCGTAATTCCGTGTACGAGGAAAGAGATTTCCGCAGCTTCATGGGAAGGTTCAAACCCGACGTCATGGAGCACAATCAGTCTCTGCTGAAGCTCATCCGGGACACCGCCCTCGCAAAACAGGCGACCCCCGCCCAGATTGTCCTCGCTTGGGAACTCGCGCAGCGGCCTTTCATCATTCCCATTCCCGGCACCACTTGTCCACAACGCCTGGAAGAAAATCTCGGGGCCTCGCTTATTGACCTTTCCAATGAAGAACTTGCGGCCATTAACGCATCTCTGGCATCCCTCGACGTGGATGAAACGTACTTCTAGTGCAGGAAATCCTGATAGGGAACACCATGAAAAAGCAACTCCATCTTTCTCTTCTGATGCTTGGTGCGGCAATGCTTTTTGCCCCGGCTACCTGTAGTGCGACCGGCGATGCGACAAACGACATGCGCAGCAATATCTATCTTACAGAGTCGACTTCCATCAAAGACATGGTGAATCATCCGGCTTTTTCCGGTTTCGGGGAACACCTTCTCCCCCGGCCGCAGGATGCAGCAAGCGATCTGCCTCTGCGCGAAGTGGGGAAGCTTATGCCTTGGCACAGTCATATTCAGCCGCCTGTTGTTCTGCAGGCCGTCAACCGCATGATCAGCGATATCTCCAGCGGGAAAAAAGTGTTCTACAGCTTTTATGATGCCCCTCAGAAACAGAGATATACGGGACTGTTCTTTTTCCGGGGGAAAAAAGGGGCTCCCTTTGCACTGATTTGCCCCGGAGGAGGCTTTGCCTACATAGGCTCTCTGCATGAAGGTTTTCCGCTGGCTGAAGAGCTGAACCGTATGGGATACAACGCCTTTGTTCTCCAGTATCGCACCGGAGGCGAAACCGTGGCCTGCGAAGACATGGCAGCTGCAGTTTCCTGGATTTTCGCTCAAGCCGACACTCTCGGAGTAACCACCGAAAATTACTCCGTATGGGGAGGGTCCGCTGGAGCCAGAATGGCCGCGAATCTCGGTTCCTATGGCGCGTCGGCCTTCGGAGGGCAAAATGTTCCACGCCCTGCGGCTGTCGTCATGGCCTATACAGGACACAGCCGCTATACTAACGACGATCCTCCGACATTTGCCGTAGTCAGCTCCGACGATCCCATTGCCAGTCCGCATACCATGAAGCGCAGGATAGATAATCTCAAACATGCAGGAATCAATGCGGAATTTCATCTTTATCATCATGCAGGACATGGATTCGGAACAGGAGCAGGTACGGATGCCGAGGGCTGGATGGAACATGCCGTCCATTTCTGGGAACAGACTCAACAGTAAAAAGTAAGGAGAAAAGGCTATGACAGCAAAAATTTTGCTTACCGGCCTGCTGCTTGCGGCAGGACTTGCCTCAGCGCCCCCTGTAACGGCCGTCGAACAGGAAAACAAAACGCTGATCATTCAGGAACAGGGAAGTTTTGCGGCCGGAGGTACCGTCATTCCCGCAAAGGAACCCTATAATCCGCTGAAGCCTCAGGCTGCAGGACAAACACTGCACGGCGACCATGCCTATGTGTTCTATCAGATCCCGACAAACGCCAGAAAATACCCTCTGGTATTCCTCCATGGAGCCGGGCAGTCCGCAAGGACCTGGGAAACGACACCTGACGGACGTGAAGGCTTCCAGAATATCTTTCTGCGGCGCGGATTCGGCGTATATCTTGTGGATCAGCCCAGACGAGGAGATGCCGGCCGCAGCACCGTTTCTGCTACGGTCGAAGCAACGCCCGATGAACAGTTCTGGTTCGGACAGTTCCGTATCGGTATCTGGCCGGAATTCTTCAACAACACGCAGTTTGCCCGTGGTGACGCATCACTGAATCAATTTTTCCGCCAAATGACCCCGAACACAGGTCCTTATGACGCCGGAGTTATCTCCGACGCCATGGCCGCCGTATTTGAACGTACAGGCGACGGTATTTTGGTTACCCATTCTCAGGGATGCGGCCCCGGCTGGCTGACTGCCATAAAAAGCAATAAAGTACGGGCCATTGTAGCCTATGAGCCCGGCAGCGGTTTTGTGTTCCCCGAAGGAGAACTTCCATCTCCTATCCCCAATGCCAGCTCTTTTGGACCGTTTACTGCGTCGGAAGTGCCGCTGGAACAGTTCAAGGCATTAACGCGTATGCCCATTGTTATCTATTACGGCGACAACATTCCGGACCAGCCTGTTTCCGAACCTCATCAGGACTACTGGCGGGCAGCCGTGCATATGGCAAAACTCTGGGCGGAAGCTGTCAACAGGCACGGCGGAGACGCTGTCGTCGTCCAGCTGCCCACAATCGGAATACATGGAAATACCCACTTCCCCTTCTCTGATCTGAACAATATCGAAATAGCCGACATTCTATCGCAGTGGCTGAAAGAAAAAAGAGTGGATTAGCGCAATGAATACATGGTTAATTACAGGCTGTTCTTCCGGTCTTGGAAAAAGTCTGGCTGAAGCCGTGCTGGAATACGGAGATCAAGTCATTGTCACGGCCAGACGAACTGAAACCATACAGATATTCAAACAGAAATATCCCCCAAAAGCCCTGACGCTGCAACTGGACGTAAGGAAAGAAGAGGACGTTCAAGCAGTCGTAGCAAAAGGAATCGAACATTTCGGAACAATTGACGTTCTGGTCAATAATGCTGGTTATTGCTTGCGCGGTGCCGTAGAAGAATGTTCTTTTGAAGAAATAAGAAAACAGTTCGAGACAAATTTCTTCGGAACGGTTCGTATGATACAGCATGTTCTTCCTCATATGCGAAAACAGAAAAAGGGAAGCATCGTCAACTTCTCTTCCATCGCAGCTCTGAGCACTTCGGAAGGTTCGGCCTTTTACGGAGCTTCAAAGTGTGCGGTCGAAGGCCTTTCCGACGGTCTCAGAAAAGAAGTAAATCCGCTGGGCATAAAAGTCATAGTTGTAGAGCCAGGCCCGTTTAAAACCGACTTTTTCCATCGCTCCATTGCGATCAACGAAAACAACATAGAAGACTATCAGCATACGGCCGGAAAACGGAAAGTAAAAATCAAAAATCTTGACGACTCGGTCATGCAGGGATGGGGTGACAACACCAAGGCTGCGCAGGTCATTATCAAGGCAGTCAAATCGGGAGAAAGTCCTTTCCATCTTTTGCTCGGTTCCGTTGCCGTCCGGCTGGCCGAGAACATTTTTGCCTCGAGAACTTTGGAAGTTGCACAATGGAAAGAGCTCAGTATTCAAACTGATGCACTCTCTGAATAACAATCACCTCATCCGGGAGAACACAATGAAAGTTATTCTTGTAAACGGCAGCCCTCATGAACACGGATGCACATACACGGCTCTGACCGAAATAAAAAATACGCTTGAGCATGAAGACATAGCGGCAGATATATTCTGGATCGGTACAAAACCCCTTGCAGGCTGCATTGCCTGTAAGAAGTGCTTCACGCTGGGAAAATGCGTCTTTCAGGACAGAGTCAACGAGTTTCTTGAAATAGCGGGAAATTTTGACGGATATATTTTCGGCTCCCCTGTACACTGGGGTGCTGCGGGAGGTGCAATCACTTCCTTTATGGATCGTGTTTTTTACGCGGGAATGAACGGCGGACACGATACTTTCTATCTCAAGCCGGCTGCCGCCGTACTCTCCGCCAGAAGAGCAGGAACTACGGCCGCCTTCGACCAGCTCAACAAATATTTTACCCTGCTGCAAATGCCCGTCATTTCCTCCCAGTACTGGAACATGGTTCATGGAGCAACTCCCGATGACGTCAGGCAGGATATTGAAGGCCTGCAGACCATGCGCACTCTGGCAAGAAATATGGCCTACTTTCTTAAATGTAAGGAAGCAGGACAAAAGAACGGAGTACCGCTGCCGGAACGCGAAAGCATTATCTACACAAATTTTATTAAAAAGGCAGAATAATATATTATAAAATAATAGATGACGATAGAAGACTGACAATTTATCCTTTCAAAAAATAGCGCAGCGTCACATCTGTCACTGCGCTATTTTCATAAACTCTATTCCAATCGTCTCTGCTGCAGGGATCGTCAATTGTAACATTCAAAATATTTTTACCTTATGAATCGAATTCCATCCTCTCGACTTCACAAAGCATAGAAAAATGACGGCAGACTTATTGTCTAAATATTGCCTTTGCAACTCAGACAGAAACTGCAAGCTCAGGCTCCAAAAAGTTTGCCTCACAGTATGACCAGTATCCCTTCATGAGTAACCGCAGCTGTCCGAATTTATCAGCAACATCTGAAGGCAGATAAGGACTGACTCCAAAACTTCCACGACATTATCCGCAGAAAAAATGCCGGAAGCATCAACCTGCTATATTATTCCAATTTTCAAGACAGAAGCCTACACGGGGAACTGTCTTCAAAATAGGTCTTCCAGCATTACACAGCAGAGTTCTCAGAGTATGGATGTGTGTTCTCAAAGAGTCGCTGTTTGGTAAAGCGTTTCCATATATTTCACGCTCTAAAACCTGCCTAGGCACGACACTGGGCGCCTGCCTCATAAGCAGAGTAAGAATGGCAAAAGGAATAGGCGGCATATTCAGAGGTTGTCCGCAGCAGGTCACCGTATGGTTGGACACACTCAGTTCAATGTCCGCCCAGCTGAAAGAATCTTCAGGATTACGCACAATCGTCCTGCGGACAAGGGCCCGTATCTGAGCCTCAAGTTCAATCAAATTCACAGTGTCGGAGCTTATGACGTCGGCACCAAGATTCAGAGCCATGACTCTTTGTTCAACACGGCTTTCACCCATGAAAAGAACTATCGGTGTATTTTGCCTTTTTTCTTCCCGAACCTTGCGGCAAAGTATCATGCCGTTCATTCCGGGAAGCTCGGAGTCAATCAGCAGGGCATCGAAAATACTGGAGCATATCTGTTCCCAAGCAGCCGTGCCAGTCTGAGTCTGCCTGATGATGTAACCAAGCGAGACGAAATAATTATGTACGGCCTGTAAAAAAGGAGTGTCTTCCATGGCCAGCAGAAGCTTGACACCCTTGCCTGAAAGCAACTGGATCAAGGTTCTATTCTCTCCATAAACAAAAGGCGGGAAGAGGCGCCTTCCCGCCAAAAGTAATTATCTATAAGTCTGTACTAACACTCTAGAACTTATAGCAGAAATATAATGAAGCGTTCCAGTCGTCTTCACTGTAAGCCCTGCGGAACTGATTAACATTATTATCGAAGTCATTAATAATGTAGGAAAGTTCAAGAACTGTACTCAGATTCTTATAAATATGATATGTAGTATTGAAGTCAAATTCATAAGCCCGATCACTGGTAGTCATGTATTCCTGAGGTGCATGATCGCTCACATAATCGTTGGCGCTGTTGTTGGTACCTTGGAACATGGTGACCTTAATGTCATGGCTCAGATCTTCCAAGAAGGATATGTTGGTCCATCCGAGCTGAACGCCCCATGTACCGCCGATGAAGCTGTTGGCCACACCATTGAAAAGGCTCGCGCCACCATCTGTAAAGGAGTTGCTGGGCAGGAAACGTCCACCAAGGGTGGGAATCCATCCCTGACGACCATAGTCGTCTGCATCGTCACCTGAAGCATACCAAGCCCCGAGGATAGGCGTACCATATGCAGTATTATACGAAGCTTGTCCCTGAATATACCATCCCTTCCGGTCGCCAAGGTCAATGCCCGCATTACTGTTGTTCCCCTCATAACTCTTGACACCATAGGCACCCGACAGCCTGAAGGTGAACGGATCAAAGTAGCTGAGAGTTGTGGATACGCCCAGCCAATATGCATTTGCGTTAGCAAGATCCATACCGGCGTCACCGTCATCGGTATATCCTTCGGTAGCATGAGTCGTTCCTTTGTCAATTGTGGCATACATGAGGTATGGACTCACGGCCAGTCCGTCAAACTTCATGTCAGCCGCAAAAGCAAAAGCATCACTCCGCTGACCGGTGACTACGTCTGTGTTCTCTGCCGCTCCGGTACTCGTGTAGGGAGTGTCGAGACGCGCCCAGAATGCATTTATACTCAGCCAATCAGCGATAGGAGCGTTGATCACGATGCCGTCCTGAGGCACCCAGGCAGCCATAACGGCATTTTTACCGCCAATAGCATCGGCAGGAAGCCCAAAAATCGAGCGTCCCATACGAACACTGATGTCCGTCTGAGGAATTATCCAATCAATATAAGCCTGGCGAGCAGAAATACCGTTACCGTGTTTGTCACCGTTGGCATCGATGTTGTTGTGCACACCCCATTCGTCAATACCTATCTGAGCCTGGAAGTAACCCGAAAGATTTTCCGACTCTACAAAGGACAGTCCGAGGCGTACACGCTGACCCGCATGTTGCTGATTGCCGCCAGCGAAACCAGCCGACTGGGAAGTAAAGCCAAATTCATATGTACCGTCGACCTTCAAATCGGCGGCAGAGACCGGGGACGACACCACAGATATGAGTCCGGCTGTTAGAAGAAGAGTAATGAGTTTTTTCATGACCATCATTCCTGTAAAAAGGTTAAAAAGACGCTATGGAAAATCCCTCAATTAATTCCGGCAGTCTGCGTACCTTTCTGTATGTTTCATGTGTAAAAATTTTTAATAACCAATAATTTCAAAGGAGTAATCATGGTATACGGATATATTCGTGTGAGCAGCGACAAGCAGACCGTTGAAAATCAACGCTTTGAAATCATTAATTTCGTCGATGCACACGGAATAAAGGTCGATGGATGGATTGAGGAGACCATCAGCGGAATTCAAGGATATGACTCGAGAAAACTTGGGACCCTGCTGAAAAGAGTCAAAAAGGATGATCTAATTATTTGCGTAGAGCTCTCGCGCCTAGGCCGCAGTCTATTCATGATCATGGAGATATTGAATCTCTGCATGAGCAAAGGATGTAAAGTATGGACAATTAAAGATAACTATCGTCTCGGTGAAGATATTCAAAGCAAAGTTCTGGCATTTGCTTTCGGATTATCCGCCGAGATAGAACGCAACCTCATCAGCCAGAGAACCCGTGAGGCGTTGGCAAGAAAACGTGCAGAAGGCGTTGTTCTGGGAAGACCAAGAGGAAGAAAGTCAGCCATGCTCAAACTTTCAGGGCATGAAGAGGCCATCAGAGCTCTTCTGCAGCGGAAAGTTCCGAAGACGCGAATAGCCAAAATATTTGGTGTTCACCGCATGACCGTGGATGCTTTCATCAAACGAGCACTCGTTTAATCCTTTAGTATATTATGGATACAACGAAAAAAAAGTTTGCAAGGCCGACACCGCAAGTTGCGCATTCATGGTCGACATTCAAAATATTGACCACTGTTTCACCCGATAGGCATGGAAAATAAAAAAAATTAAATTTTAACGATTTATTAACATATTTTTTATTGTTTTTTACATAAAATTAATGACATTATCTGCCCATGGAAAAAGAGCTATAAAATATGGCAGATTGAAATTTGCTCAGATCTTTTATGGCTCAGATGGTGGTTACAAAATATACGATGGTATTACAGTTAGCTGTCTCGTCCAAGCTCCACCGATGATACCATCAGCAGCTTAACAGCTTTTCCCTCATTCACGCTTTTTAAGCAGGAATGGATGGTGGACGCAATATTTTCTATCTCAATCGGTGTTGAAATCTCTATCACAGGAGCAGGAACTACCGCTCCTTCGACCTTTCCTACGAATATTTTATCCTGCTGCTGATACCCGTCATTTTCTCCCGGCACTAAAACATAGCTTACATTGGAGACCGGTATCCCATGCACACAAGCAAGAAATATGGCCTATTTTTTAATGTAAGGAAGCAGAACAAAAGTTTGGAGCACTACTGTCATAACTCAATGTATTATCTATATATACTTTATTAAAAATATTAACAATACAGTATATTATTAGATTTTCAATATCAGAATGATAACTTTTTCTTTTCAAAAAACAGCGCAGAGTCAGACATGACGCTGCGCTATTTTTCATGAGCAAAAGAAAATTGTCTCCCAAAAATATCTGAAAGATTACATATATCGTATATAACTGTACGTCGGCATCTTTCGATTTTAAAAAAAATTATTACAAGATATAATTTTACAACAATGGCTGTCGCTAGATTGAGATTATTATGTCCTACACACTGGACGAAATTCTCACTTTGAAAGACGTGGCCCAAGCCCTTCGCCTTGCCCCCAGAACGGTAAAAGAAGTAGCCTTTGCCTTAGGGGCTGTCTCTAAATAGTTTACTGGAGCCAAATAAGGCATGATGCCAGCATGACAGATGCTTTAAAAGTT
>CALUTB010000020.1 GCA_944323575.1 uncultured Mailhella sp.
TTTCTGAAGGTGAAGCCATTTCCCGTAAAGCACGGCGAGCGCTATGTTCCACCGGAAAGTGATGTCATCAAGGTGTTTCAGCAGGCGGAAGGGCAGGACCTGGTCATGCTGCTGACCCTGTACTTCACGGGAGGACGCAGAAGCGAAATCTTCCGACTGACGTGGAGTGATGTGGACCTTCAGAAGGAAAAAATCAGGCTGACCGACAACAAGTCGGGTAATGGAATGGAACGAGTGCGCTGGCTCCGAATGCACCCGGAACTGGTCAAGGCGCTCAAGTGGTGGCGGGATGCCCGCCCCTGCAAGGTGGACAATGTGTTCATGCAGCTTCAGAACGACACGTTTCTGGAGCAGCCGTTCACCCAGTGCATTCACTTCATGGAGCGTCTCTGCCGGAAAGCTCATGTGAAGCCCTTCGGTTTTCACGCCATCCGGCACAAGAGTGCGGCCATCACGTTCGTGAGTTCAGGTCTGAACGCCGCCCAGGTTCTTATGGGACATTATCGGGCGACCACCACGGACCGCTATACGAAGAGCGCGGGACTGTAACGGACCAGAGCGAAATTCTTTCGGATCTGGGAGGCAGCGGCATCAGGCAGGTGGTGGAAGACCTGCTTAAAACAAAAATTCCTCAAGAGAAGGTCTCCTGAGGAAAAATTGTAACCCAATTTTTGTAACCCAAAAACTGAGCTGCTGTAGCCTATTGAAATTTTTGGCGTCCCCAGGCGGATTTGAACCGCCGTTGACGGCGTGAAAGGCCGCTGTCCTGGGCCGGCTAGACGATGGGGACGTGCCGTGTCGGTGTTATCTACAGAAAAGGTTCGATGCCGTCAAGCCTTTTTTCTTCGTCTACGCGCTTTTTTCGCGCCTTTCCCCGCTTTTCAAACTCTTCCCAGGACTGAGGATCACGACGCTGCCATGCCCCCTCGTCGAACATCTTCCTTTCAATGGCGGCCGCGGCCTTTTCCAGTCCCGTACCCTCCAGAGCGGAAACGGGAATGCCTTCCGGTCTGTCGAGCAGCAGTGTCACTCTCTCGCTCACCGGCACGGCGTCCCATTTGTTCAGAAGCGTAATGCGAGGAACGTGCTGCAGTTCCATCTCAACCAGAATACGCTCCACGGATTCCATCTGCTGATCCCGTTCGGGATGCGAAGCGTCCACCACATGGATGAGCAGATCCGCGGCCTCCAGCTCTTCCAGCGTAGCTCGAAAGGCTTCTGTCAGCTCCCTGGGCAGAGAACGTATGAAACCCACCGTATCGGCCAGCACAAGTTCCCGCTCCTTCGGAAAGCGCAGCCTGCGCGTAGTGGGATCCAGCGTGGCGAACAGCTTGTTCTCCGCAAGCACTTCGGCCTTGGTCAGCGCGTTGAGCAGCGTGGACTTTCCGGCATTGGTATAGCCGACAAGCGCGGCCAGGGGCAGTCCCTGTCGCGCTCGGCGGGATCTGGTATGAAATCTCTGACGACGCAGTTCCTCCAGATCCTTACGGATGCGCGTGATACGTTCGCGGATGCGGCGGCGCTCCAGTTCGAGCTTGGTTTCGCCGCGTCCCTTGTTGCCGAAGATGCCGCCGGCAAGACGGTCAAGGGAACGATCTCGTCCGGCAAGACGCGGCAGCGAATACTGCAGCTGTGCCATTTCAACCTGCAGTTTGCCTGCACGGGTGACGGCATGTCTGGCAAAGATGTCGAGAATGAGCTGCGTTCTGTCCATGACGCGACGCTCCGTCAGCTCGGAAAGGCTGTTGAGCTGCGCGGGACTCAGTTCTCCGTCGAAGATGATGAGGGATGCCTGTCCCTGAAGCGCCAGCACTTCCAGCTCGGCAAGCTTGGTACGGCCGAGAATGTGCCGGGGATGTATGGAGGCCACGCGCTGAATCATGGTGCCCGTCACCGTGACGCCGGCCGTGCGGGTCAGCTCGGAAAGTTCGGCAAGATGCCGCTCCTGCACGGTTCTCGGCTCCAGAGAAACCGATACCAGCACGGCTCTCTCGCCACTCTCCTTTTCCCCGGTGCTGACGGCGTCGTCGATGACGCGACCGAACTCCTCTTCCAGCGTTTCGGCCTGCCGCGTGAAATCCGTGTCCACACGATCCCATGGACGCATATCATCCACGCGATAGCCGGAATCATCCTGCCCCGGAGCCGGCGGCATGAGATGCGCGCTCTGGAACATGACGGGCTGTCCCCAGTCATCTACGGTAAGCACGCTTATGGAATCAAGGCGCAGAAAAAGAAGGTCCATGAGGTCTTCACGGGAAAGACCATCGGGAACCAGATGTGTATGCATGAGACGAAGGCCGCGAAGACGGCCCGCTCCCGTACGTACATGAGGAAGCTCGGGGATGAGGATGGAGGAGGCATCCCCGACGACAACCATGTTCACCCGCCCCTGTCTGTCAAGCGCGAGACCTATCTGCCTCGACAGCAGACGGGACAGAGCCGCCAGCTCTCTCGCCTGTTCGGGGCTGTAGCCCCCCTGCGGAGAGTAGCGACGCTGTCCCAGTCTGTTGAGAGCCTTCAGCTCGCTGGGTTTCAGACCGGCGGTGTTGCCTTCGACCCGGGCGGCTATTGTACGCCTCCGGCCATCCACGTGGCGATCATGTCGTCATAGTTGGACGTGGTGCGGAACGTGACTGCAGCCATGCGGCGACGGAACTCGATACTCACTCCGCCCTTTTCGATTTCCTGCATGGCCTCGGCGTAATAGGAAGGATCGGAAAGCACGAGAATGCTGTTGAAGTTCTTGGAGGAGGCCCGCAGCAGGCAGGGACCGCCGATGTCGATTTCCTCCACCATGGCGGCCGGATCAAGATGCTTTTCCAGCGCGGACTTGAAGTCGTACAGATTCACGACCACAAGATCGAAGGGCTTGATGTTAAGCTCTTCCAGAGTCTTCATATGTTCCGGTATGTCCTTGTTGGCCAGAATGCCGCCGTGGATGCGCGGATTCAGCGTCTTCACGCGTCCGTTCAGGATTTCAGGGAAGCCGGTCACCTCGCTGACGGCGGTCACAGGCAGCCCTTGTTCCCTCAAAAATTTCATGGTGCCGCCGGTGGAAACCAGCTCAACGCCCTTCTTGTGGAGAAATGCGGCGAAGTCCGCCAGTCCGTCCTTATGCGTCACGCTCAGAAGAGCGCGTCTGATGGGAAGAAAATCCATCGTAACCCCCTTTATGAAGTCTTTTCATAGTGCCAAAGGAGCACATAAATGGCAAGTTCCGACGGCGACGGAACGAAAAAAGGACATCAGCTGTGCACGGCATGACGGAAGACTTCTTCACTCCGACGTTCCGAAGCCGGAATCCGGCGTTCAATCACGACCTTCGGCACGTCTTTTCCGCACATGCTTCCCGCTCTCCGGATACGCATGCACCCAAAACATCGCGGACAGAGAAGAAGTACCGTACATGATCGGTCAGGCAGCCATCGCGGAAGCCTCTGACCGAAGCACGCCTTCCGGGCCTCATGAAAGTATTTCCTTGACATGTGCTCCGTTGCTCCTAGAAACATAACGTACACACGCAAGGAAATGCATGCCAGGGAGAATGACGATGACGGATTCCTTTGCCGATCTGTTTCTGGAAGCCATGCGCTATGAACACTGGCTTCGTTTCTATTTTCTTGAGGACGCGAAAGAAACGGGACGCAGCGACGGTCCCATGCAGTCCACCCCGGAAAGAGAAATGTCTCTGGAGAACATGAACGCGATTCTCGTCGTTTCTGCGGAGGCGGCCGCCCGCTCCCATGAGGAGGAACCGTCTCTTGCCGACATTCTTGAAGCGATGCAGGGGCAGCCCGTTTCCATGGAACATTCCCGGGACGTCATCTTTGCCTGGCTGGGAGAAAGAACAGGGATCCACCCCGGCACGGAAGATTTCGAAAGGCGTATGAACACCCTTGTCGGAGACCGGGAATTCCGCCGCCGTCTGGACGCATTTCACGGCTGGGTGCAGGAACTGGCCAACAATGAAATTGATCTTCAGGGCAACGCCGTTCCGCCCGGCTCCGCCGCAGACGAGCGCATTCCGTCCTTTGCGGAATGGGACAGAGCCTTTCAATTCTGGTTCAGCCTCCAGACACCCCTTGAACTCAACCGCTTGGACAAACCGCTCTAGAAGCTCTTTGTCCTCCGCGCATCCGGAGCAAGGTGCCCCATTCCCGGATGCTCTTTCCAAGACGAAAACGCCGTCTTCCGAAAGCGGAAGACGGCGTTTTTTCTGTCTGTCTGCGGTAGGAGAGCCGGAGCGTGCCCTACATGACGCCCTGCTCGATCATGCTGTCGGCCACCTTGCGGAAGCCGGCGATATTGCCGCCCATCACGTAGTTACCGGGCTGACCGAATTCCTCGGCGGTGTCGTGAGCAGCCTTGAAGATGCCGGCCATGATATTCTTGAGCTTGCCGTCGACTTCATCGAAGGTCCAGGAGGTCATGCCCGCATTCTGTTCCATTTCCAGCTGGCTGGTGGCCACGCCGCCGGCATTGGCACACTTGGCGGGACCGAAGCAGATGCCGGCCTTCTGGAATTCTGCGGTGGCTTCCAGCGTGGAAGGCATGTTCGCGCCTTCGCTCACCAGGATGCAGCCCTTGGAAAGCAGGTTTCTGGCGTCGGCCAGGGAAACTTCGTTCTGCGTGGCGCTCGGGAAGGCAAGGTCGGCGCCGACATTCCACACGGGATGCTCGCCGGCGGCGTAGTCGGTGACGGGAATGTAGGTGGCGTCCTTGCAGAGTTCGGCATAGCGGGTAAGGGAAGCGCGTTCCTGTTCCTTGACCTGCTGAAGCACTTCAAGATTGATGCCGGAAGGCTGATAGATGCTGCCGCGGGAATCGGACACGGTCACAGGTTTCGCACCGAGCTGATAAAGCTTCTTCACGGTGTAGATAGCCACGTTGCCGGAGCCGGAGACGGCCGCCGTCTTGCCTTCGATTTCCTTGCCCACGGCCTTGAGCATGTTCTCGGCGAAATAGACGTTGCCGAAGCCGGTGGCTTCGGTACGGGCCAGAGAGCCGCCCCACTTGAGTCCCTTGCCGGTGAGAACGCCTTCAAAACGGCTGGTAAGACGCTTGTACTGACCGAAAAGATAACCGATTTCACGACCGCCCACGCCGATGTCGCCAGCAGGAACGTCGCTGAAGGCGCCGATGTAGCGGACAAGTTCCGTCATGAAGGCTTGGCAGAAGCGCATGACTTCGGCGTCGGACTTGCCCTTGGGATCGAAGTCGGAACCGCCCTTGCCTCCGCCGATGGGCAGTCCGGTGAGGCTGTTCTTGAAGATCTGCTCAAAGCCGAGGAACTTCAGAATGCTCTGGTTGACGCTGGGATGGAAGCGCAGACCGCCCTTGTACGGTCCGATGGCGGAATTGAACTGAATACGATAGCCGTTGTTCACCTGAATGCGGCCCTTGTCGTCGGTCCAGGCCACACGGAACTCCACAATGCGTTCGGGCACGACGATACGCTCAAGAATGGCGTTTTCCTGATACTTGGATTCGCGTTCGAAAAGCGGGGTCATGGAAAAAAGCACTTCTTCGACGGCCTGCAGAAATTCCGGTTGGTAAGGATACTTGGCGCGTACGCTGTCTACGACGCTCTGCACATAATTGTTACCCATGATTTGCTGCTCCTTGAAATTGACGGCAGGAAACGTTTTTCCCGAATAGGCACATACCCGTCTGTTGAATCCGAAAATGCTACATTTTTGTAAAAAATGTATTTCTCGGCGGGGACGACTATCGACTATCGCTATTTTTCCCGAGAATCAACCACTTTTATGACAAAAACGAAATTTTTTGTTTTCTGTTACCTGTTGATTTAATTACAGTTAACATTTTCGTATAGAAGATGTATAATTTTTACAATATATTTCAACAGGTTAAAAAATTACATTTTCGTTCCCGACTCGCATGGTCGCCGTTGCTGAATCCGCGTTGTCCGTACTTTCGACACGATTGGAAACATACGGTTCCCCTCTCCACAAACGGAAGGGAAGACATATCGACGACTGCATGAAGGAAAGCGCGCAGGTATCGGACAGAAACAGCACTTCCGACGTCCGGAAAGATGCCTCTCATGCACAGGTATCCGCAGCACCTGCGCATGACGAGCCGCCCCTTCCCCGTGCGCGGACTCATGTCGAAAAAAAATCCCCCCGTCTTTCTGAAAGACCGAGGGGATTGAGCGAACGTTTTCCGGAATCTTCAGGACTTCACGGCATACTGCAGAAGCAGTTCCAGAAGTTCTCCGAAAGTCATGCCGACCGCCGCTGCCTCTTTGGGAACAAGGCTTGCGCTCGTCATGCCGGGCAGCGTGTTGACCTCCAGAACAAAAAGTTCCCCGCTTCCGCTGAGACGAAAATCCGTACGACTGTAGCCGGAAAGGCCGAGGCAGCGATGCGCGGCAACAGCCGTTTCCTGCACCTTTGCCGTCACTTCCGGGGACAGTGGAGCCGGGCAAAGTTCCGCCGCTCCGTCAGGGGAGTACTTGTCATGAAAATCAAAGAATTCACGCTTCGGCACAATGAGCACCGGAGGCAACGCCTTTTCCTCTCCGGGACGTCCAACGACGCCGCAGGTGATTTCCTGACCGGGAATGAACGTTTCTATGACGACTTCCTGGTGATGATCGAACAGGATGTTCAGGGCCTCTGCGAGCTGCGCCTCGTCGTTGACGCGGAACAGATCGATGCTGGATCCGCCGTTGTTGGACTTGACGAACAACGGATAGGGAAGCGAGGTCTTCCATCCCTGCGACGGACGAACGGGCAGAAACTCATAGTCCGGGGTCAGCAGGCCGGCCCGGCGGAACAGAGCCTTGCCGGCAGCCTTGTGCAGGGCAAGGAAGGACCCTGCCGGTCCGCTTCCCTGATAAGGACAGCCCGCACGTTCCAGAATGGCCTGCACAAGGCCGTCTTCCCCGGGCTGGCCGTGAAGGTTGAGAAAGGCGACGTCATGACCGGCCGCCAGTTCCAGAAGCTTCTCAAAACCGTCGGACAGATCGAACAGCGTCACTTCATGGCCGCGTCCGGAGAGAGCCTCCGCAATGGATGAGGCTCCTCTCAGGGAGATTTCACGTTCCGTGGACCAGCCTCCGGCCACGAGAAGAATCCGCAACTTTTCCATCTAAATAATACCTACCCTGTCGAATATGGCCTGCTCCACGGCCTGTACATGAGCATAGTTGGCGGTGATGTTGTCTATCTTGTCGGCCGTGATGCCGTAGCGGACGAGAAGATCGTCAAATCTTTCCCTTATGGACACAACCTCGGAATGACGCACGCGCTTGTCGGCATAGGCGACGATGACGGGCAGGCGCATGGGATCTCTGACATCATCCAGTTCTCCGCCGCTCCAGGGCCATTCCACATGAAAGAGCACGGCCTGCGCGAGCAGGGGATTTCCGGTTTCCTCCCGCACCCACGCGGCTCCGAGCTGCGCGTGACTGCCTCCGTGTCTTATGGTATAGCTTTTGGCAAGATCGTGCAGACGACCGGCGGCAAGGGCAAGAGGAACGGTCAGTGCTCTGCCTTCGGCAATGACACCCCGGCTCTCGGCACGGCGCACGATCTCTGCGGCCACATCGGCCACGGCGCGGCAGTGTTCACGTATATGCGGCATCATGTCATACTTGTCCCACAAGGCCGCGCAACGCGCCTCGTCGGGAACAGACCATGAGGGATCCGCAGGAAATTCAAGAGAAGGCAACATGAGACAACCTCGACAATGACATCAGCCCCGGCCGGTATGGCCGAAGCCTCCGCTTCCGCGGGTCGTTTCGGAAAGGACTTCCGCCGTCTGAGGCTCCAGTCGGCGGACGGGCTGAAACACGAGCTGCGCCACGCGCTCCCCGCGCCGGACGGACAGGGGACCGTCCGATGTATTGAGCAGCCATACGACGATTTCTCCCCGGTAGTCGGCATCAATGACGCCGACTCCCTGCGCCACGACAAGTCCCCTGACGGCGCCGAGTCCGCTGCGTGAATAGACGAAACCGGCCACATCCGGCGCATCCGGCTCGATGCAGATGCCGGAAGGAACCGGCACTCTCGCCCCCGGCCGGATGAGAATCTCATCCTCATCCGGACATGCGCGAAGATCCATGCCTGCGGAACCTGCCGTGGCATAGGAAATGCCGCTCCCGTACAGAACCGCGGCATCTCTGAGATAAAGAACTCTGACTTTTGCCATACACAACTCTCAACATGACGAAAAACCGTCGCGCACCCGGCTGTATTGTAAGAAAAAACGCTTCAAAACCCAAGGGAAGAAAAAGAATACTCCGAACCTGTTTCCGGGGCAAGCTCCGCGAGACGTTGTTCCGTACGGGAGCCGTGCACCGTGCAGGAGAAAAGGGCGGTCTCCTCGAAAAACGCACGGCAGGCGTGACGCTGCCCGCGCATTCATCAGCGTTCCCCGGTCGCGGACGCATACGTTCCGTATCCCGAAGCCATGAAATCCCGGCGGCACGGCATGCATAGCATATTGTATTCTTGACAGAATGTTTCCCTGACACTATCGTCCTTCTTTCTTCCGTTTCCGTACATCGCCACGGAAACACAGGTAAAACGTCCATGGCCTTGAACCCTATATTCTCAATCGGGCACATCCCGGTAAAAAAAGGTTGTTAGAATGGTTCGTGTAACATTTGTCGTTGATGGCGAATTCATGCGCAAGCGCATCATTTCGCTCAAGGCGTTCTATTTCGACGGACAGGGCATACGCCGTCACTGTCTTTCCCACCTCAGTCCCGGCGAGACCGTAGGACGCATTCTCTTCTATGACGCTCTTCCCTTCACGGGCAAGGGCGAGCATCCGCTGAGCGGCCCCATGGATTTTTCCCAGACTCCGCTCATTGCGCGCAAGCAGCAGTTTCTGCAGTCCCTGCGCGTCACGCCGGAAATCACGCTGCGTCTCGGCCGCTCTGCCTGGCAGGCCGGTCAGTGGCAGCTTGACGCCAATCGTCTCGGCGAACTCATGGCCGGCGAAATAAGCGTGAACGACATCGAGGCTGGCGACATCTATCCCGACATCCGTCAGAAGGGTGTGGATATGCTTCTCGGTCTCGACATCGCCGCGCTGGCCTACAAAAGACAGACCGACCGTCTCGTCATCGTGGCCAACGACGCCGATTACGTTCCCGCAGTGAAGCTCGCCCGCGAGGAAGGCATCAAGGTCGTCCTCGACCCGCTCTGGACCCGCGCAGCCGAAGATCTGCGCGAACACGTGGACTACGTGTGCAACAAGCTGCCCCGCCCTCAGCACGCCAACTATCCTCACGGGATACATATTTTCGACGACCCCAAGGAATTCAACCCCTGCCCCGTCCAGGAACAGCACGAAAGTTCCGACGAAGAAGAATAGACACACTGCGGCCTGTCCGGTATCGGACGGGCCGCTCTGCTTACTGCCTTCAAGGAGGGCATATGTGCGGCATTTTCGGTATCATCAGTCATGAGGACGCCGCCCGGCTCGCCTACTTCGGTCTGTACGCCCTGCAGCATCGCGGTCAGGAAAGCGCGGGAATCGTCTCATGGGACGAGAGGGAAGGCTCCTCTCACCTGCACGTCGGCATGGGACTTGTGCCGGACGTGTTCAAGGAAGAGGATCTGAAGCATCTCACCGGCTCGACGGCCATAGGTCACGTGCGCTACTCCACGACCGGCAAGCCTCAGCTGCGCAACGCCCAGCCGCTGCTCGTGCGCGTGCGCAACGGCGTGCAGCTTGCCCTGGCGCATAACGGCAATCTCACCAACGCGGCGGAGCTGCGCCGGGAACTGGAAAACGACGGCTGCATCTTCCAGACCACCATCGACAGTGAAATCTTCGTCCATCTCATTGCCCGCGCCCTGTCCTGCGGCAATCTCGAAAAGGCCATCATCGAGGCTTGTCACAAGGTGGAAGGCGCCTACAGCCTGCTCATTCTGAGCGAGGGGCGGATATATGCCGTGCGCGATCCGCACGGATTCCATCCTCTCAGCATGGCCCGCATGGAAGACGCATGGGTCTTCGCCTCGGAAAGCTGCGCCTTCGATCTGCTGGAGGCGGAATACATCCGCGAAGTGGCGCCCGGAGAAATGGTCATCGTGGAACCCGGCGCGCTGGAGTACCGCAGCGTGCGCATCCATGACGGCGACGTGCCGATCAGACAGTGCATCTTCGAACTCGTCTACTTTGCAAGACCCGATTCCCGCATCTTCGGTGAAGACGCCTATCAGTGCCGCAAATGCATGGGACGCAATCTCATACGCGAATCCATGGCCGATGCCGAATGCGTGGTCCCCTTTCCCGATTCCGGCATATACGCATCTCTCGGCGTGGCGCAGGAAGCCGGCGTTCCCTATGAACACGCCCTCATCCGCAATCACTACGTCGGACGCACCTTCATTCAACCCTCCCAGAGCATGCGTCAGTTCAGCGTGCGCGTGAAGATCAATCCCGTGCGCTCCGTGATAGAAAACAGAAGTCTTTACGTGGTCGACGACTCCATCGTCCGCGGTACCACCATACGTACGCGCGTGGCCAAGCTGCGGGAACTCGGAGCAAAGGCCGTGCATTTCCGCGTCAGCAGTCCGCCCATCAAGCATCCCTGCTTCTACGGCATCGACTTTCCCTCTCCGAGCGATCTCATCGCCACGAAATACACCCCGGAACAGATCGCGGAAATGCTGGGACTCGACTCCCTGCACTATCTGTCCCTGGAAGGCCTGCTTGCGTCGGTATCCCATCCCGAACACTACTGCACGGCCTGCTTCACCGGAGACTATCCCACCGCGCTGCCGACTGTTCAGGACAAGATGTCTCTGGAATACCACCGCAAAGGCGACGTGCGCTTCCAGCGCTGAGGCACATTCCGATGGAGCGTCCAGCCCCTTCCAGCATTCCCGCGACTCCCGGCGTCTATCTGTACAAGGACGCCGGTGGGCGCATCATCTATGTGGGCAAGGCCCGCAATCTGCGCAGACGGGTTCTGTCCTATTTCCGGCCCGCCGACCAGCTCACGGCCAAGACCTCGGCCATGATAGGCCGTGCGGCCGGCATTGAATTTCTCACCACCACCACGGAAAAGGAAGCCCTGCTTCTTGAAGCCAGCCTCATCAAGAAGCATCGCCCGCACTACAACATTTGTCTGCGGGACGACAAGCAGTATGTCATGTTCCGTCTCTCGGAAAAGGATCCCTTTCCAAGACTTGAAATCGTCCGGCGCATGAACCGTCG
Source organism: uncultured Mailhella sp. (assembly GCA_944323575.1). Lineage (GTDB taxonomy): Bacteria > Desulfobacterota > Desulfovibrionia > Desulfovibrionales > Desulfovibrionaceae > Mailhella. The sequence goes on from CALUTB010000020.1 coordinate 11,212, forward strand.
CGACGGCGCCCGATATTTCGGTCCGTTCACGTCCGGAACGGCCGCCCGCGCGACATGGAAGACCATACACCGCATCTTTCCCCTGCGCCGCTGCACCGACAAGGTCATGAGAAACAGGGAAACCCCCTGTCTCTACCATCACATTCATCTGTGCTCGGCACCCTGCACGGGAGAAATCAGCCGGGAAGCCTACGCCGATCTGACACGGAGGGTGACGCTGCTGCTCTCGGGCAGATCCACGGAACTCATCGACCTGCTCCGGGCAGCCATGGAACGGGCCTCCGACGCGCTCGACTTCGAACGGGCGGCGTCGCTGCGCGATCAGATCCGCGCCGTAGAACAGACCATCGAGAAGCAGGCCATCGTGCTGCAGAACGGCGGCGACATGGACGTGCTCGGTCTGGTCTGTCTTCCCGACGGATTGTCACTCGGCATCGTGTTCGTGCGGCATGGTCTGGTGCAGGACCGCAGCGCCTTCTTCTGGCCCGGACTGGGACTGGAAGACGCTTCCGAACTTCTGTGGAGCTTTCTCGGCCAGTTCTACCACGCCGGACGCTCCATCCCTGCGCGCATCATTCTCCCGTATCTGCCGTGGGAGGGCGGCATGACAGGTTCCGGCCTCGCCGTGGACTCGCAGAGTGCGCTCGTGTCTCCACGCGCTTCCGCGACCATGGGATCGCCCTTTCTCGCCGAAGACAAAAGCACGCCATGCTTCTGCGGAGAACACACCCTCACCGCCTCGGACGGGACGAAAGACGCCCCGGACACCGCCGGACGGCCTGATTCCCTCATAGGGCAGGCGGTCGCAATGCTCATGGAACATGATGAGGCCGCAAAGCATCTGTCTTCGCCCTGCCGCTGTGCGGACGAGGATGAAGGCGGTGCAGAGGCGCTCGAAGACGTGCTTGCGGAGATACGCGGCGGACCGGTGCGCATCGCCGTACCGCGCAACGAGGAAGAACGTCATCTGCTGGACATGGCCCGCAGCAATGCCCGCGAAGCCGCCCGGAACAGAAAGGACGCCGGACTGGCGGAAAAACTGGCCGATGTCTTCCGCTTCGACAGACCCGTGAACCGCGTGGAATGCGCCGATGTTTCCCATACCGGCGGGGAAGCCACCAAGGTGGGCGTCGTGGTCTACGAAGACGGCCGTCCGTGCAAAGAAGACTACCGGGTCTGGAACATCGAAGGCGCAGGCGGCGACGACTACGCGGCGCTTTCCCGGTGGGCGCAGAAAAGACTGGAACACGGCGACCCCTGGCCCGACCTGCTGCTCATCGACGGCGGACGCGGTCAGCTTGCCGCCGTGAACAAGGTGCTGTGCGAGGAGCTTGCCGCCGAAGAACAGGGCGGCCACCTGCCCTTCCTGCTGGCCGGTATCGCCAAGGCCCGCGATGAAAAGGGGCACGCCGACCGCAGAGCGGGCAACATTGCCGACCGCATATTCGTTCCCGGGCGCAGCAATCCGCTGCCGCTGAGGGAAGGCTGTCCGGAACTGCTCTTTCTTCAGGTCGTCCGGGACGCCGCACATGACTTTTCCATAGGCCGCCACCGCCAGGCCCGGGCCAAGAAGGCCTTCAGCGGGGAACTTCAGCAGCTGCCCGGCATCGGGCCGCACACGGCCAGACTGCTCTGGGAACACTTCGACTCCGTGGCGGACATGAAGAATGCCTCGCTGGACAATCTTCTTGCCCTGCCCGGCATAGGCAGAAAAAAGGCCGGGGCCATCTGGAACGCACTGAAGAACCTGTAGGGATTGCGTTTTCCCTGCCGCAGCTCCCGTGCCTGCGGAAGAGTCGCCCCGTCACGGACGGAGAAGCAGCCATTGAGAAGGTTCAGGTGATGAATGCCCTCGTAAGAGGCGTCGATATCCAACGTCTTCAAAACGATCTGAAGTTCTTCAATCTTCTCCCGCTATGGAGCCGCAGAAGCGACATCTGCTGCGGGAACAGCCCTGCGGCGCAGCAGGGAATACGCTTTCCTCGGCGGACGCGTGGCCGCTTCGATGAAAGTCACGTTCAGACTTCTGATACCGGTTGAAAATCTCGCCTGACAATATTTATCGTTTACTAAAAATATCAAGACGCTTTCCGGGCAGGAGTTGAAACAGAGCCTCCCTGCGGCACGGGGCCGCAGGAAGGCTCTGCAGGGGACGCCCTTTTTCAGGGCACGAAGCATATCCGCCGGATACGTTTTCCACCGAAAGCGGCTGCTCCCGCACGCCATCCGCAACGTTGAAGTTCTGCTTCCGGCTTCCACGATCTCAGGAGATGTCAGTCGCACAAACCGGAAAGCAGCATCCCGGACATCGCCGCAGGGCTGAAAAGACGGCGGTCGAGCAGGCTCGGAACCTCCCCATGATGCGGAAATGTCAGGAGCGGCAGCACACCCGTCGGGGAAAACACTGCGGACAAAGAGACTACAGACGGCAACCGGCACGGCGTCCGTCAAGCAGAGCATGCTTGAGCAGACCGTTTTCGGCGCCGAGGGCGGAGCCGATGACATGAACCTCGGAAACCAGTTCCTTCAGGCTGTCGGCAAACGTGGTGTCCGGCACCTGCGGCATGAGCACCATAACGCTGTCGCACGGAATGAACTTCTGGGTGCCGTCCTTCAGGCGCACCTTGACGCCTTTCTTCGAGATTTCTTCGACCCTGGCTTCCGTAAGGACATTCACGCCCTTCTTGGCGAACCAGGGACCTATGCGCTGGAAGTAGCGTTCCGGAATGCCGGCGCCTATGGAGGCGCTCTCCTCGACAATGGTCACGTCACGGCCGCGCTTTTTGAGGAAGACCGCGCCCTGCACGCCTTCGATCTGACCGCCGAGCACCACGACTCTCCTGCCCACGGGCAGGAAGATATGGGTGAGCTTTTCCAGAAGTTGCGGTCCGAACAGCCGCATGGGCAGCCTTACCTTGCCGGCAAGTCCCTTGATGGTGGACACGTTGGAGCCGTGGATGCCGGGAATTTCCGGAACGGCATAGGGGCTGCTCGTGGCGATGACCACGGCATCGGGCTTTTCCTGACGGACGGTCTCAGCCGTGACGGTGGTTCCGAGACGCAGCCTGACGGGGAGCTTGGCGATCTGCGTGGTCAGATAATCGTAGATGGGCAGCACGTTTTCCACGGCGCAGCCCTTGATCATGGAAGCCAGCTTGATGCGTCCGCCAAGCTGTGCCTCCTTGTCGTAAAGCGTCACCTCATGCCCACGCAGCGCGGCCACGCGGGCGGCTTCCAGACCGGCGGGACCGCCGCCGATGACCATGACCTTCTTCTTCCGGGTCGCGGGACTCATGTCCAGCTCGCGGTCGCGACCGAGAGAAGGATTCACGCGGCAGATGCGCGGCTGGGTGACGGGATCTTCGCAGCTGGCGCAGCGGGTGCAGCGCACGATGTCCTCGAAGCGTTCCTCATATACCTTGTTGGGGAATTCGGGATCGGCCCACAGCGTACGTCCGAGACCGATGATGTCGGCGTCGCCGTCATTGAGGATGCGTTCGGCCAGATCTTCATCCATGCGACCGGCCGTGATGACGGGGACCCTGGCGACCTTCTTGATGTGGCTTGCGGAATCCGTCCACAGACCCTTGTGACGATACACGTCCATGTAGGGCTTCATGAAGTCTTCCGGCTCGGGATAGGGGAAGTAATCAGGGCAGTAGCGGAAGGGCATGGTGCCGTAGCCGTAGCCGGCCACGTTGAGGAACTGTGCGCCTGCGTCCTGGAAGGCCTTGGCGTTCTCCATGGCCTCTTCGATGGTGATGCCGTTCTTGGCGCCGTATTCACGTCCGTTCATGCGGATGCCGAGCACGAAGTCGGGACGGCAGCGTCTGCGGGCCTCCTGCAGGATTTCCTTGACGATGCGGGTACGGTTTTCCACGTTCTGGCAGCCGTATTCGTCGTCACGACGGTTCCACACGCGGCTGACGAAGCTGTTCAGAAAGTAGCCGTGCGCCACGTGCACTTCCATGCCGTCGAAGCCGCTCTTGTCGGCGCGCACGATGGATTCAACGATCTTTTCCTGCATTTCATGGATTTCGCTGACGGTGAGTCCGCGGCAGGGATTGCCGTTGGGCGGCGGCATGGGAATCTCGTCCACCGTGAGCGAGGAAGAGGAAATGGGCAGCTGACCGAGACGGGGCCATGCCGCCGGACCGGAATGATGGAACTGAGCGAAAATCTTGCATCCGTGGGCCTGAACGCGACCGGTCAATTCCTGCAGGCCGGGAATGAACTTGTCGTCGTACAGCCCGAGATAGATGCCCGGAGTGGCTTCCATGGCGCAACCGCCGATGATCACGGCAGCGGCGCCGCCCTTGGCAATGTTTTCATAAAGATCGATACCCCGGCTGCCGTCGGCCGTGCCGTCTTCATTCCAGAGCCATGTGGACTGGCCCGTCTTGATGAGTCTGTTCTTCAGTATGCATTGAGACGTAATGGCTATGGGGGTGAACAACTTGGGATGTTTCATGGGCTATTTCTCTTCTGATCCCCCCGGAACGGAGCCAGGAGAAGCTCCGTTCCGGGAAGCTGGAGGGGAGGTTCTGCTGAAATGTACCGGACAAACCTGCCTGTCGTGACGGATGTCTGCCGGAGTGGCGGTCTTCCGGGAGGAAGGGAACCTCATGGCAGGGGGAGACAGACCGCGCGTTCCGGAAGGACACTGCCCGGCTAGAGGTTGACTCCCATGGCACGGCCTTCGGCAATGGCATGAACAATAAGACTGGAAGCCGCGCCGTTGGCGGAACCTATGACATGCACTTCGGGCACGATGGTACGGAGACTGTCGGCCAGCGCATGCTCGGGAGTCTGTCTGGTCAGCACCAGAACGAAATCGGACTTGCGGAAGCATTCCCGACCCTGATCATCACGATAATGCACGCCTTCCTTGTCGATGAACTGAAGAGTGACGCCGGTACTGATCGGCACTTCCTTCTTCTTGAGCCAGTCGGCGGCACGTTCCATGTAGCGGGGAGGAATGCCTTCGCCGATATGGTCGGACGTTTCCAGAACAGCCACGTTCTTGCCGCGCTTCTTCAGAAAGACGGCGCCCTGAATGCCTTCGATCTGACCGCCGATGATCGTGATGCGGGAACCGAGAGGCAGCATGAGTCTGGTCAGCTCATTCAGCCTGTCGGGACCGAGAACGCGCAGCGGCAGAGCGGCAAGTTTGGACATGGTTTTCACGCCCTGCACATTCCAGCGTCTGATGCCGGGAACGTCGGGCAGCGCATAGGTACCGCCCGTGGCCACAACCACGACGTCGGGACGCTCCTTGGCCACCAGCTCGACGGTCCCCTTCGTGTTAAGACGCAGATCCACGCCGGAACGTTCGGTGATCTGCCGGGTCAGATATTTAATGACGGGTTTCACGTCCTCGACGTCGCTGCCCTTGATCATGGACGCGAGGAACAGACGTCCGCCGAGTCGGGAGGCCTTTTCCACCAGCGTCACGTGATGGCCGCGCAGAGATGCCACGCGGGCGCATTCCATGCCGGCGGGTCCGCCTCCGATGACCATAACCTTCCTGAAGGTAGCGGCAGGCTTGATCTCCAGTTCCGTTTCGCGCCCCATGGCGGGGTTCACGCGGCAGCGACGGGCGCCGCGGGGCGGATCTTCGCAGGTGGCGCAGCGCGTGCAGCGCACGATGTCGTCGATGCGGCCGTCCCTGACCTTGTTGGGGAATTCGGGATCGGCCCACAACGTGCGGCCGAGCGCGATGAGATCGGCCTTGCCCCGGGAAAGAATGCGTTCGGCCTTGTTTTCGTCCATGCGTCCTACGGCCACGACGGGAGCATTGACCACCTTCTTGATCTCCTCGGCGCAGTAGGCGTACACGCCGTCCCCTCTGTACCTGTCCATGTAGGGCTTCATGTAGTCCTCAGGCTCGGGATAGGGGAAATAGTCGGGCACATAGGTCATGGGAAGAGGTCCGAAGCCGTACCCGGAAACGCTGATGTAGCAGACGCCCTTCTTGTCGAGAATCTTGGCTATTTCCCTCGATTCCTCAAGCGTCATGGCGCCCTTTGCGCCGTACTCCTCGCCGTTGATGCGCACGCCGACAGGGAAATCCTCGCCGCAGCGTTCGCGGATGCCGTCGATGATCTCCACCATGAGTCTTGTACGGTTCTCAAAGCTCTGTATGCCGTACTGATCGGTTCTCCTGTTCCACACGCGACTCAGGAAACTGGCCAGAAAGTAGCCGTGGGCGGCATGCACCTCGACGCCGTCGAAACCGGCTTCCTTGGCACGGACGGCGGCATCAATGTAGCGGCGCTTGTGTTCTTCTATTTCTTCCAGCGTCAGTTCGCGGGTGGCATGAAGGTATGGAAGAGGTGAAGCCATTTCCTCCTGTTCCAGACGGGAGGGACCGAAGGGACGTCCTCCCTTGTCGTCGCTGGGCGAGGAAGGGCCGGTGTGATGGAACTGACAGAAGACCGGGCAGCCGTGTCTGTGCATGCGTTCCACGAACTTTTTCATGCCCGGCAGATACTTGTCGTCGTAAAGAGCACCGTAGATACCGCCCGGATGGGCCGGATACCAGAGAATGCCCGCCAGAATGATCAGCCCCACACCGCCTTTCGCGATGCTTTCGTAGAAGTCGATGACGCGATCCGACATGAAATAGTCGTCATCCCAGTACATGGTGGATTGCGGCGACTTGATCATGCGGTTCTTGAGGGTCAGCGTGTCCGTCAGCTTGAGAGGCGACAGAAGTGTTTTGTGGTACACGTGGCATACTCCGTTTAGTGTTGAAAACTTGCGCTTTGAAGCTCAAATAGAACTTTTTCTTTTTGCAAAAATCATGCCATCGTTTCATCCCAACGCGAAGAAAAAAACGGACAAACAACATAAAACCATATGAAAATATTAATTTTATTTTTAAAAACTTCTTTTTTTTCAAAAAAAATACGCAAAAAAAGTTCAGTAATTCCAACCAATACCTTAAGAGAGAAATTTTTTCTCTGGCGATCCGGACGACGGAAAAGAAAACCATTCTTTCGACTTCTCCACGTAAAGAAACTCGGACATATTATTTTTTTATAAATAAAAACAATAAATTATATATATTATCACTCATTTGTAAACAAAAATAAACAATCATGAACAAAAATGACTCTTTGTAAACACAGATGTACATGCTTCGTTATTCCTTTTGTCCTCTTCCTTTTCATTTTCTCTTCTTTTTTTGAGTCAAAAAAGATAACAATACAGAATTATAATCTTTTTAAAAATGTCTCCCTGTACAGATTGAGAAAAATATTACTTTGGCATGCTTCTTGCAAAAATTTAGACAAACACACATTTCCCCGCCCTCTGCAGAAACGGGGTACAGGTGATGCTTCTACTCGGACATTTCCGGATCAGACGGAATCCGACCTGAAGAATAAACGGAGGAACAATGAACAGATTCGAAGGGAAGATTGCCATCGTTACCGGCGGCGCTCAGGGCATGGGAAAGGCCATAGCCGCACGTCTGGTACAAGAAGGGGCCGAGGGCGTCGTCATTGCCGACATCGAAGAAGATACCCTTAAGGCCACTTGTGAAGAACCGGGCGAAAAGGTCACGGGCATTGTCTGCGACGCACGCAGCAAGAACTCCGTGGACAATATGGTCCGGCAGACCATGCAGAAGTATGGACGCATCGACGTGCTGTTCAGCAATGCCGGCGTATGCAATTACAACCTGTTCCTTGATGAGACGGAAGAGAACTGGGACTCCAACTTCGATACCAACATCAAGGGCCTGTTCTTCGTCGATCAGGCCGTCGCCCGCGAAATGGTCAAACTCGGCATCAAGGGTGCCATCGTCAATACCGCCTCCATTGCATGCGACCTCGTTTCCCCCACCACGGCGTCGTAGTCGAAAACTGGATTAAGCGGCTCCATGAAGGCGAAGGTCTTTCCATCCCTCGGGAAACGCTGCCATCCCTCAACATTGCGGCCCTGCCTGTCATGAATCTTCTCATGGATGACCACCTCAAGTTTCCGACCATGGACGTTCAGACCGTGGCGTGCATGAGCGAAAACAAGAATCTGCACATCACCCGTTTCCCGGACGAAGTGCTCGTTGCGTCTGTCTCATTCCCGCCGCGCCCGGTTCCATGTTCGCCGGCATCGTGCCCCGGCTTGACTTCGGCCTCGACATGAGCAACACCCAGAAACCGACATGGTTCACCATCATGGTGACCATCAACCTTCCGAAAAACATCACCTTGCAGCACCTTCAAGCAGGCATCATCCCCTTCGTTCCGCTGCAGATTCTGCCCCTCGGCTTCGTCATGCTGTTCCCGGAGCTCGTGGTCTGGGTCCGCCTTCACCCGCAACTCCCTTCCCTGCCGCTCGTCCCCGCGGGGGAAGGCTCCGGCCCGGGAACAACGAAAGGAAACATACTATGCCCCATACGCTCTGGAGTCCCGGTTTCATCGGTTCTGTCTGCCTCAAGAACCGCATCATCCGTTCCGCCGTCAACGACGCGCAGGCCGATCCTTCGGGCGCCTGCACGCCCGTGCAGATCGCCCTGCTCAGAGACCTGGTGTCCCACGGTGTCGGAGCCGTCATCACCGGGCACATCTATGTGCATCGTTCGGGCATGGCCGGCAACAGACAGCTCGGTCTGGACCGGGACGAGCTGATCCCGCAGCTTGCGCAGATGCCGCAGGCCGTTCATGAAGGCAACGGCGTCATTTTCGCGCAGCTTTCCCATGCGGGCAATCAGGCCGACACCTATCTCACGGGACTGCCGCCCACAGGACCAAGTTCCGTCATCCCTCCCGGAGGACACATCAGCTATCCCATGAGCGTCAACGACATCCGCACCATCGTGGAATCCTTTGCCATGGCGGCCGGGAGGGCAAAAAAAGCGGGCTTCGACGGCGTGCAGCTGCACGCCGCGCACGGCTACTGTCTGAGCGAATTTCTGTCTCCCGGCGTCAACAAACGCACCGATGCCTACGGCGGCAGCGTCCAGAAAAGGGCACGTCTTCTCCTGGAAGTGTGCCGCACCGTCCGCGAGGAAGTGGGCAGAGACTATCCCCTCTTTATCAAGATAGACGGGGAGGACTTCCATGAGAACGGCTTGACGCGGGAAATGATGTGCGAGACAGTGCAGACGCTGGACAGGGAAAAGCTTCTGGATGCCGTGGAAATAAGCGGCTTCTGGGGCAGATTCAAAAGCCGTCATGACACCGTGGATCCCTCGAATCCCGGAACGGAAGCCTATGTGTACAAGGCTGCCCTCGATTTCAAGAAATGCTGTTCTCTGCCTCTCATTCTCGTGGGAGGCATCCGGTCGCTGAACGCAGCCCGATCTCTGGTGGAACGGGATCATGTGGACTTCGTGGCCATGGCCCGGCCGTTCATCAAGGATCCCTGGCTCGTTCATAGATGGTGGACGCAGGACCAGGCACAGAGCGACAGACCCCAGACGTAGAAGAGTGAAGGATGACTGAACAGATCAACGACGACGATCAATACCGGAGCGAAATGCAGATGCAAGCGCTCGGCTTCTCCCGCGGTGCCCAGCGCAAGGAAATCCTGGACTCTTGGGAACGGTGCCGCATCCGGGGAATGCATCCGGACGATCTGCCCCCCGTGATCGCGTCTTCTCTTCCCTGCGGAGGAGCGGGAAACATCGACATTCCCTTCCTCGGACCGGAATTCACGGCCATTACGGAATACCTGAAGGCCGTAGGCGCAGTCTACATGCTGCTCTATGACGACATGACCGTCTTCTGCGCTGGAGGCGATCCCGTCCTGCAGAAAAAGTTGGCAGACATGCATCTGGATGTGGGAAGCAATCTTGCAGAAGCATCTCTGGGGACGGCGGCGCCGGCGCTCATCCGGGACGGGGCGGAGGAACGCTGGGTCATCGGCAGGGAACACTATCTGACCTGCATGCACGGTCTGGCCTCCTATGCGGCCAAAGCCGGAGAGAACTACTCCTCCTACATTTTCTGCGCCTTCCTGCCGCCGGTTCTGTTCACAAGAGCCTTCATAGCGCTGGTCCGCCATGTTTATCAGATACATTCCCTTACCTCGCGGCTGCACAAAACCATGCTTGAACTCGGCAGACAGCGGGAACTGTTCAATCAGCTCAAGGAAATCCACGAACACGCCCTCATGCTGGTGGACTTCTCCCAGAAGATACTCAGCGTCAACCGGCAGTTCGAGCAGCTCTTCGAACTCAGTCAGGGCGACGTTCTGAACCATGCCCTCACGGAAATCTTTCCAGAACTGGAAAGCATGGCCATAAGCCTTCAGACCGGCAAACGCATCGACTTTTCCGAGGTGCACTTCGAAGGTTACTCCTCCGAAAACAAGATCATCTGCGTCAGCTGCACCCCCTGGAAGCAGAACGACATCGTCAACGGCATGATCTTTGCCTTCACAAGCAATCTGCAGGTTGCGGAAGTTCCCCGGCAGACAGGCCAGAAGGGACGACTGCGGGAAGGCTACACCTTCGACGGACTTATCGGCAATTCGGAATCCTTTCGCGAAATCAGAGAGATGGCCCGCGGCATCGCCAACAGCAACAGCTCCATCATCCTTACCGGCGAAAGCGGCACCGGCAAGGAAGTCTTCGCTCAGGCCATACACAACGAAAGCTCCCGCCAGAGAAACCCCTTCGTGGCCGTCAACTGCAGTGCCTTTCCCAAGGATCTCATAGGCAGCGAGCTGTTCGGATACGGCGACGGAGCCTTCACGGGTGCGCGCAAGGGCGGCGCCATGGGCAAATTCGAGTTCGCCAACAAAGGCACGCTGTTTCTGGATGAAGTGGCGGAACTGCCCCTCGACGTTCAGGCCATACTGCTGCGCGTTCTGGAGGAACGCGCCGTCACACGCATAGGCTCGAATGCCGCCATTCCCGTGGACGTCCGCATCATTGCGGCCACCAACAGGAACCTGCTGGCCATGGTGAAGGAAAACACCTTCAGACTCGACCTTTACTACAGACTCAACGTCATTTCCCTGGAGCTTCCCCCTCTCCGCTCCCGCAGAGAGGACATTCCTCTGCTGGTCGACGCATTTCTGCGGCAATTCAACTCCATGCTGCATCGGCATGTGACCAGCTGTTCTCTGGAACTCATGGACATTCTTGTTCGCGCCGACTGGCCCGGCAACATCCGGCAGCTGCGCAACACCATAGAGTTCGGCGTCAACGTGGCCAAGGGAAACACGCTTCAGGTCCGTGATCTTCCCCGGGACATCACGACCTCCGTCCGGGAAAAGACGCCGCCGAAGGACGTCGTCCGCCTGCCCCAGGTGACCAGCTTCGAAACCTGGGAGCGCGACAGAATATGGGAACTCATGCAGAAGCACCGGGGCAACAAGTCCCGGGTGGCGGAAGAAATGGGCATGTGCCGCGTCACGCTGTACAAGAAGCTGAAAAAATACGGACTGTAGATTTCTCCCGTCTGCCGCGACCCGATGCCGTTCACGGCCCGTCCCGTACGTCGTGCCCTGTCCATGAGCCCGCCCTCTTTCAGGGAACGGATGGAACGTTGACAGATCGCGATCATCCTTCTACAGCATTGCCACGGCAATCCCATGTCCACGCGCTCCGGAACCGGACGAAGCGCCCGGGACGCGTGGGATCCCGGGCCGTCCGGGGCGGTGCCTGACCGACCCGGCATCCTTTCACAGGTTCATGGAGAACCGGCATGGGATTCTTTCTTGCGCTGCTCTCGTCTGCGGCCTTCGGACTCATTCCTCTGTTCAGCCTGCCGCTGCTGCGTGACGGCATGTCCGCGGAATGCGTTCTTTTCTACCGCTTTTTATTCGGGGCCGTGTCTCTGTCCGTCATTCTCGTTCTGCGCAGCGAACGACTGGTCGCTCCCGTGCGTGAACTCGGCAGACTGGCCGTCTTCAGCGTCATGTATGCGCTGGCTGCGCTGCTCATGTTCCGGGGCTTCGACTATCTGCCGAGCGGCGTCGCCTCCACGCTGCAGTTTCTCTATCCGCTCATGGTCATGATCATCATGACCCTCTTCTTTCATGAAAAACTCTCCATCATCACCGTCCTTTCCGTGATGATGGCCATCATCGGCGTCTTCCTGCTGAGCGGCGGGGAAGGCGAGGGAGCCGTCAGTGTCAGGGGCATCGTGCTTCTGCTGGCCTCGGCACTCTGCAACGCCGTATACATCTGCGGCCTTCATGTGGCCGGAGTACGCAGCATTTCAGGTCTTAGCATCACGTTCTGGGTTCTTGTCTTCGGCACGGCAGCTTCACTTGCCAACGCTCTGTTTTCAGGCTCGTTCCAGTGGCTGCACTCCTGGACGGAAGCATCTCTTGCCGTGCTGCTTGCCGTCATCACCGCAGCCGTATCCAATCTGGCTCTGGTGCTCGCCATCCAGCGCATCGGATCGACGCTGACGGCCATTCTCGGCGTCATGGAACCGCTCACCGCCGTCACCGTCGGCATCCTCGTCTTCGATGAACCGGCCACCGCCGGCGTCTTTGCCGGAGTCGCCGTCATCTGCGGCGCCGTCATTCTGATCATGGTCGGTCCCGGCCTTCTGAAAAAATACGGAAAACACGACGCCTGAAGAGCTCCGCAGAACTTCGGAACAAGTCCCGCGTTTCCGCTTTTCCAAACCGCAGACGCGCGAACACACCTCGTCGATGTCGTCGTCATCGGGGGAAAAACGGATATGCATCCGTAGTTATTTAAATTTGTCTCACGTTTATATGTACAGTAGGTGCTCATGCACGCTATGAGCGGATGTATTTCACTTTGTTAATGAGAAGCTCATCACTGTTACGGAAAGAAAGACAGACGGAAAGAGTTTGAAACATGACATTCCGGAATGATTTCTCTATATACTGAATACGTGGTCCACATACATTTACATCCTCATCAAAAGGAACGTACCATGACCAGAAAACCCATCATCACTTCTCTTCTCGCCCTGTCATTTATCGCCAGCATTCCTGTAGCCGCCATGGCAGCTCCCGATTTTTACGGTCGCTACAGCTGCAACTATCAGCGTGCGAACGACTGTCCCGTCATGCCCCGTCTGACCGACGAACAGAGGGTGCAGATGGACAAACTCCATGAAGAACATACTGCCGCCGTCAGGCCTCTGCGCGACGCCCTTGCGGCAAAACGCCTGGAACTGAACGCACTTTCCAGAGACCCCAACGTCGATCCTTCGGAACTGCGTCAGCTCACTGCCGACATCACCAAACTCCGTACGCAGATACGCGAAGTCAACGACGACTTCTTCAGCAATATGGAAAAGGCCGGCCTGCCCTGCGCCCGGCTCCGTCATCATGATGACTACGGCTATGGTCACGGCCACGGCCGCGGCATGCACCATGCCGAAGGCTACGGCCGTCACGGACACGGCGGTTACGGCTGCGGCCGCTGATGCCTGACCATGCCCGCCGTATACTCCGGCATCATTTGAAAAAAACATCCACCGGTAGAAAAGACATTGCGCAGACACCTCCCCTTGTGGCGGGGACGGAAACCGCGCGGCATAGTACCCCAAAAACGACGCCGGAATACGACGACTGACGGCGCCGCTCACGACGACGATTCCTCCTGTATCCATAATGAAGGCCGACGGCACGCTGCTTCAGAGCGATGCCGCCGGCCTTTTGCATTGAAAAACATCATGAATAAAAACGAAACGCGCACGCTGCCTCCGCCCGGGGAACCGCCCGGAACCGGAGCCGTGCCGCGAAGCTGTTCCACCGGAACATCGCAGATCAGGAAGATTCACCCTGACCTTGCGCTTCATCCGCCTTCAGGGCATTCAGGCCGCCCATGACATAGCGGATCATGGACGTTATCGTATCCTGGGGCTTCTCCATGAATCCCGGCAGAAGCAGAGACTGAATCTTTTCAGGAAAAAGCACCAGATACAGGCAGGGCATGAGCACCAGCGCCGTGGCATGCCGCTCCTCTTCCGTGCCGGGCGTCAGCCCCGTCACCTCACACACCAACGAACGGACGATCTGAAGCTTCGGCAGTACGCTCGCCACAAGCGGCTCCGGCAAACTGGAACAGGGGGAGGTCACTTCGCGCAGAAGTACGGGCAGTCCCCACAACTCCGGCGCGCGCCGGGCCGCACGTACCGCCAGTTCCAAAAAGGCACGCAACTTGTCCTCCGGTGCGCCGCCGGATTCCATGACGGCATGAAGTTCCTCAAGGCTCACCAGCTGACGGTGAGCCTCCACCAGAACCTCTTCGTACAGGCCTTCCTTGCCGCCGAAATAATAGTTGATGGCCGCACTGTTGACCCCGGCCTTCTCACATATTTCCCGGCTGGTGGACTTGGCATAGCCGCGCTCGGCGAAAACCCGCCCTGCGGCTTCAAGCACCATGTTCCGCGTGGAAAGGCCGTCCCTGCGCGGAGAACTGTGTTTTCTCCGACCGTATGCTGTGAATGTTTCTTCCATCATGCAGCCGAGCATACGGACAATAATTTTAAATGTCAAATTAAAATATAAAATTGAACTTTATATTTGACTTAAGAAAAAAAGCTCTCTACTCTGATCGCAAAGACATCGCTTCCTACTTCCCTGCACTCAGGAATCTCATCATGAAAAAGTTCATCGTTCTTCTTGTTCTTGTCGCTCTCGGCATCGGCGGCTGGTTCGCCTGGAGCCGCTTTCCCGCCGATCAGGCCGGAAGCGAGCTGAAGCTGTACGGCAACGTCGACATCCGTCAGATATCTTTGGCTTTTGAACAGGGCGGGCGCCTTTCGGAACTGAAGGTGGAAGAAGGCGATCATGTGCGGAAGGGACAGCTGCTGGCCCGCGTGGACGTGACGAATCTGGAACTTCAGGCAGATAAGCTCCGGGCGGACATTGCCGCGCAGGAGCAGACGCTGCTCAAGATGAAGAACGGCAACAGACCCGAGGAAATCGCCCGAGCGGAAGCTGCATTGCGCACGGCCGAAGCTTCGCTGGAACAGGCCCGCCGCAATGACGCCCGCATGGCCTCTCTTCGCCGTGCCAATTCCGTAAGTCAGCAGGAAAGAGAAAATGCCCAGACATCGCTCAGAGTTGCACAGGGGCAGAGAGACGAGGCAGTCCATGCCCTGGCGCTGCTGAAGGAAGGGTTCCGCGCCGAAGACATTGCCGTCGCCGCCGCGCAGCTCGATGCGGCCATGGCTTCGCTCGCCGTCGTGCAGCACAGCATCGAACTCGGCTGTCTGTACGCCCCTACCGACGCCGTAGTCAGCGCCCGGCTTCTTGAGCCCGGGGACATGACCTCTTCCGCCACGCCGGTACTCCAACTTTCCCTGACCTCGCCCAAGTGGGTGCGCGCCTATGTGACGGAACCACAGCTCGGCCGCATACGGTACGGCATGAAGGCCGACATTCTCACCGATTCCTTCCCCGATCCCGTGCCGGGGCAGGTAGGCTACATTTCGCCCACGGCGGAATTCACGCCCAAGAACGTGCAGACCGAAGATCTGCGCACTTCTCTGCTCTATGAAGTGCGCATCGTGGCTGATGATGCGCAGGACCGCCTGCGCCTCGGCATGCCGGTAAGCGTACTTGTTCATGAACATGAGGCCGAAGGCAGCCATGGCGACTGAACGTATTGCGGCGGATGCTCCTCTCTCCCCGGAAACCTCTCCTCAGACGGACATCATCCGCGCCCGCGCTCTGACCCGTGTCTTTCAAACCAAAAACGGCACGATTACGGCGCTTTCCGGGCTGGATCTCGACGTTCCCGCCGGAAGCATGACGGCGTTCGTGGGGCCGGACGGCGCGGGAAAGACCACCTTTCTGCGCATGATATGCGGACTTCTCGCCCCCACCTCCGGCACGCTCCATGTACTCGGCCGGGACGTGTCGCACGAGGCGCAGCAGATACAGGACCGCATAAGCTACATGCCTCAGCGCTTCGGCATGTATGAAGATCTGAGCGTACAGGAAAATCTGGATCTTTACGCCGACCTGCACGGCGTTCCCCTTCCGACACGGAAGGAACGCTTCCGGCGACTTCTGGACATGACCGATCTTGCACGGTTCACCGCGCGTCCGGCGGGAAAACTGTCCGGCGGCATGAAGCAGAAGCTGGCCCTGGCCTGCACGCTGGTACGCTCACCGGAACTGCTTCTGCTGGACGAACCGTCCGTCGGCGTGGATCCGCTTTCCAGGCGGGAACTGTGGTCCATCATCACCCGCATGGTTGAGGAGGAACATCTTTCCGTCATCGTGAGCACCGCCTACATGGACGAAGCCGAGCGCTGCGATCACGTCATCGTGATTCACGAGGGACGGATTCTCTCTCAGGGCAGTCCCGAAGCGCTGCGCCGCCTCACGACCGGACTCTGCCATGTCACGGACGTACCCCGGGGCATGAAGGCCAGACATCTTCAGGCCTGGCTGCTCGACCAGCCTTCCTTCGTCATGGACGCCGTACCCGAAGGCAGTCATGTGCGGCTGGTTCTGAGGACGGAATGCAGAAGAGACGGCATCCCGGCGGAACTTTTTGAACCGTCACCCTCCGGCATGCATCTTGATCCAGCCTCCTGCCGGTCCGTGACGCCCCGCCTGGAAGACAGCTTCATGTTTCTTCTCCGACGCGGAGAAACGACGGATCATGCCGCTGAGCCAGCGACTTCTTCTGTACAGGAAGAGACTCCGCCCGCGCATGCCGCCGGATCTGAAGAGGAAAACGTCATCGTAGTGCGGGATCTTGTGCGCAAGTTCGGGGATTTCACCGCCGTGGCCAGCACCTCCTTCACCGTGAAGCGGGGGGAGGTCTTCGGGCTTCTCGGTCCGAACGGCGCGGGCAAGACCACCACATTCCGCATGCTCTGCGGCCTTCTGCCCGCAACAAGCGGTTATCTCTGCGTTGCCGGGGAAAACCTGCGCAAGGCAGCCGCTCAGGCCCGCACCCGCGTGGGCTACGTTTCTCAGAAGTTCTCTCTGTACGGCAACCTTTCGGTCCTGGAAAATCTGCATTTCTTCGGCGGGGTATACGGCCTCGGTCTCTTTGCCCTGCGCCGCCGCATCCGGGACGTGTTGGAAGAGTTCGATCTCACCGGGCACGAGCACGACATGAGCGGCAATCTTCCCGGAGGATTCAAACAACGTCTGTCCATGGCCGTAGGCATGCTGCACCGTCCGGAGATTCTCTTTCTGGACGAGCCGACAAGCGGCATAGATCCTCTGGCCAGACGCCTGTTCTGGCGCCGCATCACCTCGCTCTCCGACGGAGGGACCACCGTCATCATCACCACGCATTTCATGGAAGAGGCCGAATATTGCGACAGAATGCTCATTCAGGACGCAGGACGCGTGCTTGCGCTCGGTACGCCCGACGAGGTGCGCCGTCAGGGCGGAAACGCGCCGACCATGGAAGAGGCCTTCATCCGCATTGTGGAACGCTCGCGGGCATCCCGCCCGGACGCATCCTGAGAAGGGAGGAAACATGACCGGATTCTTCCGCCGCCTCCGCGCTCTCACGGTCAAGGAGCTTCGACAGATTTCCAGAGACCCGAGCAGCATCATGATCGGCATCGTGCTGCCCATCATTCTCATACTCATTTTCGGCTACGGCCTTTCGCTGGACGTAAAGAACGTTCCCATAGCCGTGGTCATGGAACATTCCACGCCTCTGGTCCGGAGCGTGCTTGCCGGTCTGAACGGTTCGGCCTACTTCTCGCCGCACTACGTTCCCTCCATGCACGACGCCGAAGAACTTCTGAAGAAGCGGGAAGTGGACGCCATTCTGCGCACCGCAGGCGACTTCGACAGCCGCTTCGCGAAGGGCGATGCCGAGGTGCAGCTCATTCTGCACGGCGTGGACTCCACCACGGCCACGCTCATCGGCCAATATACGGGCGCGCTGCTTTCCCTGCGCACGCAGACCTCGCTGGACCGTGGAGAACTCGCCTCCGGAGCAGGACTTCCCGGTGCCGCCGTGGTGCAGAGCCGCATCTGGTTCAACGAAGCGGCGGAAAGCACCTGGTATCTGGTGCCGGGGCTCATCGTCATCATCATGACGTTGGTGGGCGCCTTTCTCACCGCGCTCATCATGGCCAGGGAATGGGAACGGGGCACGCTCGAGTCGCTTTTCGTCTCCCCCGTCGGACGGGCGGAAATTCTGCTCTCCAAGATCATTCCCTACTTTCTGCTGGGCACTGCGGGCCTTCTGCTCTGCCTCGCCGCCTCGCGCTGGCTCTTCCACGTTCCCATGCGCGGCAGCCTTCTGCTGTTTCTGCTCTGTTCCTCGCTGTACCTCATCGTGGCTCTGGGCATGGGGCTGGCCATATCGTCCGTCACGCGCAGCCAGTTCCTCTCCTGTCAGATCGCCCTTGTGATCAGCTTTCTGCCCGCAGTCATTCTTTCCGGCTTTCTGTTCGATCTGCGCAGCGTCCCCCTTGCGGCCCGCATCGTAGGCAACATTCTGCCCGCCACCTATTATATGGAAATTCTGAAAACCCTCTTTCTTGCCGGCAACAACCCCGCCATTCTTCTGCGCGACTGCGCGGCCCTGCTTTTCTATGCCGTTCTTTTCATGGGCATCGCCATCCGCTTCACCCGCAAGAACCTGGACTGAGCCATGTCTGTTCTGCTTTTCTTCCGAAGACTGCGCAGTCTCTGCCTCAAGGAACTGCTGATCATTTTCAAGGATCCGGCCAACCGTCTGGTGCTGATCATTCCCGTGGTCATCCAGTCCTTCATCTTCGGTTATGCCGCCACCTACGACCTCAACGTCATTCCCTACGTGATCTGCGATCAGAGCCGCAGCGCCCTTTCCCGCGATCTTACGACCCGGCTCGACGGTTCTGGCAAGTTCCTGCGACAGGCCACGCTCACCAGTACGGCCGAAGCCGAAGAGTGGATCTACGACGGCAAGGCGCTGCTCGCCGTCCAGATAGGAAACGATTTCGACGACCGCATTCTCTCAGGACAAAACGCCGACGTGCAGATCATTCTCGACGGGCGCAATTCCACCACGGCCTCCATCGCCCAGGGTTACGTTTCCCAGATCGTAGAAGGCTGGAACGCATCCCACGGCCGGAAGTCTCCGGTGAATCTCGTCATACGCGCATGGTTCAACCCGCAGCTTGAAACCCGCTGGAACATCATGCCAGGCATGCTCGGATCGCTCAGCATCATACAGATCATGCTGCTCGCCGCCCTTTCCGTGGCCCGCGAGCGGGAACAGGGCACCTTCGACCAGATGCTGGTCACACCGCTCTCCCCCTGGGAAATTCTCATAGGCAAAGCCATTCCTCCCGTGGTGGTGGGCATTGCGCAGGCATCGCTTGTGCTTCTGGTATGCCTTTTCTGGTTCAACATTCCCTTTGCGGGCAGCTTTGCCGATCTCTATATCGCACTCGGCGTCTTCACCCTGAGCTGCGCCGGTCTCGGTCTATGCATCTCCGCCGTGTCACTGAACATGCAGCAGGCGCTCGTCTACTGCTTCGTGGTGCTTCTTCCCATGGTTCTGCTCTCAGGCCTCGCCACTCCCGTCAGCGCCATGCCCGAAGCCCTGCAGATCGCCACCTATGCCAATCCCCTGCGCTTTGCACTGGTGTGCATCCGCAGCGTCTACCTCGAAGGCGCCACGCTCGCCGACATCGCGCCGAACTTCGTTCCCATGCTGGCCGTCGCCGCCGTCACGCTGCCTCTGGCCGGATGGCTCTTCAGAAACCGCCTGAGCTGAGAGCACGGAAAAGAACGCCACGGCGGACAACAGCATAAAAAAGCTCTCCCCCTGCGGAGAGAGCCTGAAACTTCGGCGCGCCGGTCTAGGGGCTGTCTCTAAATAGTTTACTGGAGCCAAATAAGGCATGATGCCAGCATGACAGATGCTTTAAAAGT